>CBDUGN010000001.1:0-74574 GCA_965366915.1 uncultured Eudoraea sp.
ATTTAAGCTAAAATGATAGCTTTCTCTTCCTCTCGAGTTAATTAGACCAAATTGCCATAAAACTATCGTTTAGGCAAAAACACCTCTGCCATCATACAACGCGCGCTTCCGCCACCGCAGGTCTCTATGGTATCTAAAGGGCTATGAACTATAGGGTTGTACTTTTCTAATTTTCTAATCTGATCAGGTCTCAGACTGCCATAAGCCGCAGAACTCATAATTAAATACCGTTCACCTGAGGGACCTTCCACCTGTAGCATATTTCCAGCGAAATGATGCATTTGTTCCTCAGTAATTTCAATAATCTCTTTCCCATTCTTTTTCAGATGATCTATTACATCTTTCCTTTCTTTCTTATCATCTATGGAGTCCAAACAAATTACAGCGTAGGTCTCACCCATGCACATCATAACATTGGTATGGTATATTGGTAAGCGCGCTCCATTAACAGATTGATATGCAGTAAAGATTACAGGAGTACAGTTAAAGTCCTCACAAAACTCTATTACTAACTCTTCATGTGCGCGATCTGAAAGGGCACAATACACTTTTTGATTCACGCGATCCATTAAAATACTTCCAGTCCCTTCCAGAAAAAGGCCTTCTTCTTCTGCGGAAGTATAGTCGACAACATTCTCAATAAGGAAACCATTGGCCTCCAGAATATCAAGAATGTCCTCTCTTCGCTCCTTTCTGCGATTCTCTGCAAACATCGGGTAAATAACTACAGTGCCATTTGAATGAAAAGATATCCAGTTGTTTGGAAAAATTGAATCGGGTGTATCCGGATCAAGAGTATCTTCAATGACTATTACCTCAATTCCTTTAGCTCTTAAAATAGCAACAAATGTATCAAACTCTTGCTGTGCTTTGAGGTTAATTGTATTGACATGAAGGTCTATATCCTCCATAAAATAGTTATTTACCGCGGTCTGTTCGTTCATGCGAAATTGGACCGGACGAATCATCAAAATGGTATTGGTAATTTGCTGCATTAGTTACTCAAAAATTCAGGATAAATGTAACCATTTCCCAATTCATTTTACTACTAAATTCATCATATGGCACAAGAAAAAGTTCAACTGCAGGTCTTCGTAAAACTATTTAGAAAATCATGAATAATTTGACTAAAAATTCTAGTCGCGAACTAAAGGCATTGTGCTGCATCTTAATAACCCTCCCTGTTTGGAGACTTCGGCATAGGGTATTTCTTCTACAGTAAACCCCTGGTCTCTAAGCCAATTATTGAGCCTGGTAAAATTCCTCTCCGAGACAACAACTTCCGGACTTATGGAGAATACATTACTGAACATATGATACATTTCATCGCTTGTGATTTCAAAAACATGTTCCCTGCCAAAATGTGAAACCAGCCATTCGTATTCTTCTTCTATTAAGAACCCATTTTTATGGATAATGGCCTTGTCATGGCCTAAGGGTTGAAAACAACAATCCAGATGAAGGGCGTTTTCCTTAGGATTTACAATACACTTGCGGAGTTCAAATGATTTTACCTTTTTATGCGGAAACATTTCTTTTATGTATTCTACCCCTTCCCAATTAGTCCTTGCCGTAATATAATCCGGATAATCATGGCCTGTATAGGTCCCCACGAAAATATATTCATGCCATGGCATAACGTCCCCGCCTTCAATATGCACTTCTTCAGGTGGGTATAAGATGTTTTCTATGGCAATAAATTCGAGAACATGGAGAATTGCCTGAAATTCCTCTTCACGGTGCGGAAGAATATTGGCTTTAATGAGTTTATTCTCTATGACAAAAGCAATATCTCTGGAAAAAATCTGGTTACAATCAGTTAGTATCTCCGGTCTGAAGACCTGAACGTCATATTTCTTGAAAACAGCGGCAAACGCCTCCATTTCCTTTATCATATCTTCTTCATGGGGATATGTACCGGCCAGGATATGTTCCAGAGATTTAGGATCATAAGCGTCTTCCGGCTTGGGTACCGGACCATTACTTTGAGCTGTACCCAATAATACAGATCTTAACCTGGAGGTCTCATCATAGACGTTTAAATGCAGCATTGATTTTGTCTATATGAGGCTATCGCTTTTCAACGGTTTTAAAAGGTCTTAAATTTTCTCCTATATATATTTGCCGTGGTCTTCCAATTGGTTCATTCCTTAATCGCATTTCCCTCCATTGTGCTATCCATCCCGGAAGGCGACCCAAGGCAAACATAACAGTAAACATATCCTGCGGTATTCCGAGTGCTCTGTAAATAATTCCAGAATAAAAGTCAACATTTGGATACAACTTACGATCTACGAAGTACTGATCTTCCAATGCCTCTTTCTCAAGACCCTTGGCAATATCCAATATGGGATCTTCAATACCCAGATCTCCTAAAACCTCATCTGCCGCCTTCTTAAGAATTTTAGCCCTGGGATCAAAATTTTTATATACCCTGTGACCAAAGCCCATCAACCTGAAAGGATCTTCTTTGTCCTTTGCCTTAGCCATATATTTTGCTGTATCACCACCATCATCATCTATAGCCTGAAGCATTTCCAGAACCGCTTGATTAGCTCCACCATGCAACGGACCCCAAAGTGCGGAAATCCCGGCGGATAGTGAAGCAAATAATCCTGCATGAGATGAGCCAACTATTCTAACAGTGGATGTAGAACAATTCTGTTCATGATCAGCGTGAAGAATTAATAGTTTATCCAGTGCTTCAATGACAATTTCATTTTTTTCATAATCCTGATCAGGTCTTCTAAACATCATTTTATGGATATTCTCTACATAACCCAATGAGCTACTTCCATATTCCAGTGGTAATCCCTTTTTCTTGCGCAGGGTCCAGGCTACCAAAACTGGAAATTTGCCTAAAATCCGAACTATTGCATGATACATATCTTTTTCCGAGGAAACATTTACAGAACTCGGATTGAATGCAATCAGAGCACTGGTCAGTGATGACAAAACGCCCATTGGATGGGCAGATTTAGGAAATCCTGCAAGGATTTTTTTCATTTCTTCGTCTACATGTGACTCCGCCTTAATGTCCTTATCAAATTTTATTAATTGTTCCTCATTGGGCAATTCACCAAAAATAAGCAAGTATGCAACTTCAAGAAAATCTGCTTTTTCCGCTAATTCTTCAATAGCATATCCGCGGTATCTGAGAATACCTTTCTCGCCGTTTAAAAATGTAATAGCGCTTTCACAGGAACCCGTATTTTTATAACCGGGATCCAGCGTTATTACACTGCTTGAAGAACGTAAAGTTTTTATATCAATCGCCAATTCATTTTCAGTGCCTTCAACGACCGGAAATTCATATTTTTCCCCATTAATTTGCAATGTTGCTTTTTCTGCCATGTGCTTGATTTTGATTTATAGAACGGTAGGGTAAATTTAAGAAAAAGGAAGGACGTTAACAATTACTGAGGCGAATAAGAAATATAAAATCTAAAGAAAATAGTTGTTCTAAATAACAGCCACTTTAAAGTTCGAATGACCATTTTTATTTAGATTCAAATAGTACTCCCATACCTATTAATTCTTATTCAAATAGTCTTCGAATTCGAGATTTATTATCTAGATATTTTAATATATTCATTTCAACAAAAAAAGCCCTTCTTGGAAGAAGGGCTTTTATAATTTTGAGGATTATCTCTATTTTACTTTAAATGCCTTTTCCTGCGGATAATAGGCCACATCACCCAGCTCTTCTTCTATGCGAAGTAATTGGTTGTATTTAGCCATACGATCGCTTCTGGAAGCAGAACCGGTTTTTATCTGACCCGTATTAAGTGCTACTGCTAAATCCGCAATAGTATTATCTTCGGTTTCACCTGATCTGTGTGACATTACGGAAGTATATCCCGCATTTTTAGCCATATTCACAGCGGCAATCGTTTCTGTAAGCGTACCAATCTGATTAACTTTTATCAGTATTGAATTGGCAATGCCGTTCTTAATTCCCCTTGATAATCGTTCTACATTGGTAACAAATAAATCATCTCCAACCAATTGAACGCTATCACCAATCATGTCAGTTAATGTCTTAAATCCATCCCAGTCGTTTTCATCCATCCCGTCTTCAATAGATATAATTGGGTATTTTTTACTTAATTCGGCTAAATAGGCAGCCTGTTCATCTGAGGTTCGTATAGCGCCAGATTCACCTTCAAATTTGGTGTAATCATATTTCCCGTTTTCGTAGAATTCTGCTGCCGCACAATCAAGTGCAATCATTACCTCATCACCAAAAGAATATCCGGCATTTTTAACCGCTAGTCCAATAGTCTCTATAGCATCTTCTGTGCCATCGAGTGTAGGTGCAAACCCACCTTCGTCACCAACTGCAGTGCTCAGGCCTCTATCATGCAATACCTTTTTAAGATTATGGAAAATCTCTGTTCCCATTTGCATGGCATGGGAAAAGCTCTTTGCCTTAATAGGCATAATCATAAACTCCTGGAAGGCTATTGGTGCATCTGAATGTGAACCTCCATTAATAATATTCATCATCGGAACTGGCAAGGTATTAGCACTAACACCACCAACATAACGGTACAATGACATCCCTAATTCATTAGCTGCTGCTTTAGCAACGGCCAAAGACACTCCCAGGATTGCATTGGCGCCCAATTTAGATTTATTTGGAGTACCATCCAGTTCTATCATGGTCTGGTCAATAAGGTTTTGCTCAAAAACCAACATCCCCGTTATCTTATTTGCTAAAATCGTATTTACATTCTCCACTGCATTACTTACTCCTTTACCCATAAAGGCATTGCCTCCATCACGTAATTCAACAGCTTCATGTTCGCCTGTGGATGCCCCTGAAGGAACAGCTGCACGTCCTAAAACGCCATTTTCGGTTATAACATCTACTTCTACAGTTGGATTTCCTCTCGAATCCAAAATCTGTCTGGCATGCACATCAATTATGGTACTCATATTACAAAATTTTTAGGTTGAATTATTTGGCAAAGATACAAAAGGCTGTTAGACGTAACCCTATATTATGTCTTATAAAGTCCGTAAAATAACAATTCCTTAAACCAAGGTATCTTTATTAACCGTGGATGCGATCATTTCAAAAAATTGATCGAAAAGATAATCCGCATCATGGGGGCCCGGACTTGCTTCAGGGTGATATTGAACTGAAAAAACATTTTTATCTTTTACCTTTATTCCGGCTACCGTTTTGTCATTAAGGTGGACATGAGTTATTTCAATTTCCGGATTAGCCTCTGTTTCTTCCCTGCTTATTGCAAACCCATGATTCTGAGAAGTAATTTCTCCTTTTCCCGTCAAAAGGTTTAATACCGGATGATTTATTCCTCTATGACCATTATGCATTTTGTAAGTAGAAATACCATTGGCCAGGGCAATAACCTGGTGACCTAGGCAAATTCCAAATAAAGGATAATTGTTAGCCATGATCTCTCGAGCTACCTTCACAGCCTCATGCAATGGTTCAGGATCTCCCGGACCATTGGAAATAAAATAGCCATCTGGCTGCCATTCATTCATTTCCTTATAGGTGGTATTGTAAGGAAAAACTTTAATATAAGCATCCCTTTTGGCCAGATTCCTCAATATGTTATTTTTTATTCCAATATCCAGGGCTGCTATTTTATATTGGGCATCAGCGTTTCCATAAAAATAAGGTTCCTTGGTTGATACTTTGGAAGCAAGTTCTAAGCCTTCCATATTTGGTACTTTTTTCAAGGATTCCCTTAAGTTCTCAATGTCTTCTACTTCTGTTGAGATTACGGCATTCATGGCCCCCTGATCCCTAATATGACTCACCAGAGCTCTCGTATCCACATCGGAGATGGCAAATAGGTTACTTTTATCTAAAAACTCCTCCAGACTATGATCTGCATTTGGTCTTGAATACTCATAACTAAAATTCTTACATATCAACCCGGCTATTTTTACAGAAGCAGACTCATCTTCATCCATATTGGTACCGTAATTGCCAATGTGCGCATTTGTAGTAACCATGAGTTGACCGAAATATGAGGGATCAGTAAATATTTCCTGATAGCCGGTCATCCCGGTATTAAAACAAACTTCTCCATATGCAGTTCCTTCATTGTTACCTACAGCCTTACCATAGAAAATAGTCCCGTCTTCCAATAATATTAATGCTTTCTTTTTAGATTGATACTTCATATTGTACTATAAGATTAAATTTGACAAATAAACATAAAAAAAAGGATAGACTTTTAGGTCTATCCTTTTTTAATTATTTAAGATTTTATAAACAATTTATGCTTCTGAATCATTTTTCTTTTCTTCAGATTCTGAATCTTCTGGTTCTGTTGTTTCAGGTTCCGAAACTTCTTCTTCGGTTGCCTTCGGTTCTTTAACCTCCTCAATTTCCTGAGTGGTTTCCTCAGTTTCCACAGCCTCAGTTTCGTTAATCTCCTCTGTTACTTCTTCCACAGCCTCTTCAACTACGTTTTCAGTAGCTTTTTCAACTACTGTCTCATCGGCCTTTTTACCTCTTCTACTTCTTCGGGTGGTTTTCTTCTTAGCGGTCTTACCGGCATTGTAAATCTCGTTATAGTCCACAAGTTCTATCATTGCCATATCTGCGTTATCACCCAGTCTATTCCCCAATTTTATGATTCGGGTATAGCCACCTGGCCGCGTACCTACCTTGTCGGAAACACTTCCAAATAGTTCTGTAACCGCATACTTATCTCTTAGGCTCTTAAATGCGATACGTCTGTTATGTGTGCCTTTTTCTGAAGTCTGATTGTTTTCAGCTTTTGATTTAGTAATTAATGGCTCTATGAACTGTTTTAAGGCTTTAGCCTTTGCCACAGTTGTATTAATCCTTTTATGTTCAATCAAAGAACAAGCCATATTAGCTAACATAGCTTTTCTATGTGCCGACTTTCTTCCTAAATGATTAACTTTTTTACCGTGTCTCATCGTTACTTATATAAATTCTCACTAATTCCAGGACAAGTCCTGTGTTTAGCTATAAATTAATCTTTATCTAATTTGTACTTTGAAAGATCCATCCCAAAATTGAGGCCTTTATTTATTACAAGCTCTTCCAATTCTGTCAATGACTTTTTACCAAAGTTCCTGAATTTCATTAAATCGTTTTTATTAAACGAAACCAAATCACCTAAGGTATCTACTTCAGCCGCTTTTAAACAATTTAATGCCCTAACGGAAAGGTCCATATCAACCAGTTTAGTTTTCAACAGCTGACGCATATGAAGAGATTCTTCGTCGTACGTCTCTGTTTGAGCTATTTCATCAGCTTCAAGAGTAATGCGCTCATCCGAAAACAACATAAAATGATGTATCAGTACTTTAGCCGCTTCTGTCAATGCATCTTTTGGATGAATAGAGCCATCGGTAACGATCTCAAATATCAATTTCTCATAGTCTGTTTTCTGTTCAACCCGGAAGTTTTCAATACTGTATTTTACATTTTTTACCGGGGTAAAAATTGAATCAACAGCTATACTTCCCAGAGGGGCATTAGACTTTTTATTTTCTTCTGCCGGCACATAACCACGACCTTTTTCAATGATAATCTCCATATTTATGCTCACCTTCGGATCCATATTGCAAATAACCAGATCTGGGTTTAAGACTTGATAACCGGAGATAAATTTTTGAAAATCTCCTGCGGTGAGCTGTTCCTTACCACTTACGGATATGGAAACGGTTTCCTCGTTAACATCTTCAATTTGTCTTTTAAATCGAACTTGTTTAAGGTTTAGGATGATTTCGGTAACATCTTCCACTACACCTTCAATAACAGAAAATTCATGCTCTACTTTGTCTAATCTAACGGATGTAATTGCAAATCCTTCCAAAGAAGAAAGCAATACCCTCCGCAGGGCGTTCCCAACAGTCAAGCCATAACCAGGTTCCAAAGGGCGAAATTCAAATTTGCCTTCCAAATCTGAAGAATCAATCATTATAACTTTATCGGGCTTCTGAAAATTTAATAATGCCATAGTCGGATTTGTGATGTTTTTATTTAGAGTATAACTCCACGATTAATTGTTCTTTGATATTCTCAGGAATCTGAATTCTTTCTGGTATGGAAACAAAATTTCCTTCCATTTTATCATTATTCCATGTCAACCATTCATACACACTGCTATTTGCGCTAAGTGCATCTTGTATGGCCTGAAGTGATTTTGATTTTTCTCTCACACCTACTACATCACCGGCATTCAAGGAATAAGAAGGAATATTCACCAATTCCCCGTTTACAGTAATGTGTCTATGAGACACTAATTGTCTTGCACCTCTTCTGGAATTTGCAATCCCCATTCTGTAAACCACGTTATCTAAACGTGCTTCACACAATTGAAGAAGTACCTCACCGGTTACTCCTTTACTCCTATTCGCTTTTGCAAAGAGGTTTCTGAATTGTTTCTCAAGAATGCCATAGGTGTATTTTGCCTTCTGCTTTTCCATTAACTGGATAGCATACTCAGATTTTTTACCACGACGCCTGTTATTGCCATGTTGTCCCGGGGGATAGTTTTTTTTCTCGAAAGCTTTGTCGTCTCCGAAAATTGCTTCGCCGAATTTACGTGCGATCTTTGATTTAGGTCCTGTATATCTTGCCATCTTCTTTTAATTTGGAAGTGTGATTATGAATTAAGGCTTATCCTTCGATAATCGTAATAGCACTTCCTGTGAATTAACCTTTATTAAATATTGAAACTTACTTAAACTCTTCTTCTCTTGGGTGGTCGACAACCATTATGCGGCAGTGGTGTTACATCAATAATTTCTGTGACTTCAATCCCAGCATTGTGAATTGAACGAATTGCAGATTCTCTTCCGTTGCCTGGTCCCTTTACATAAACTTTTACCTTTCTTAATCCTGCTTCATGGGCTACCTTACAACATTCTTCGGCTGCTACCTGAGCAGCATAAGGAGTGTTCTTTTTAGAACCTCTGAATCCCATTTTACCCGCCGAAGACCATGAAATAACATCGCCTTTTTTGTTGGTCAAAGAAATTATTATGTTATTAAAGGAAGCCGTTACATGGGCTTCACCAGCCGATTCAACGATTACCTTGCGCTTTTTAGCTCCTTTGCTACTTGTCTTTGCCATATTATGCTAATTATTTAGTTGCTTTTTTCTTATTTGCAACCGTTTTTCTTTTTCCTTTCCTGGTCCTGGAATTATTTTTGGTCCTTTGACCCCTTAGAGGAAGTCCAGATCTGTGGCGGATCCCTCTGTAACAGCCAATATCCATCAAACGCTTAATATTCAACTGATTTTCAGAACGAAGTTCTCCTTCAATTTTATAGGAAGAAACAGCATCCCGAATGCGACCAATTTCATCATCATTCCAGTCAGACACCTTGCTATCCTGATTTACCTTGGCTTTCTCTAATATCTCTTGTGCCCTGCTTTTACCGACACCAAAAATATAGGTAAGCGCTATGACACCTCTTTTTTGTTTTGGTATATCTACACCTGCAATTCTTGCCATAATTACCCTTGTCTTTGTTTGAATCTAGGATTCTTTTTATTGATTACGTACAATGTGCCTTTTCTGCGTACTATTTTGCAGTCGGCACTTCTTTTCTTTATGGATGCTCTAACTTTCATTCTGTCTTTGTTAGTATCTATATGTAATTCTCGCCTTTGTTAAATCGTATGGGCTCATTTCCAGTTTTACTTTGTCCCCGGGTAACAATTTTATATAATGCATACGCATCTTCCCGGAAATATGAGCAGTAACCACATGCCCGTTTTCAAGTTCTACCCGAAACATTGCGTTGGACAAAGCCTCTATTATGCTACCGTCTTGTTCTATGGGTGCTTGCTTAGCCATAACTTATGCAACTTTTCTGTTTTTACCTGATTTCATTAATCCATCATAATGTCTGTTCAACAAATAAGAATTTACCTGCTGCACAGTATCAATTGCCACTCCTACCATGATTAATAGTGATGTACCTCCATAAAATAAAGCCCATCCCGCCTGAATATCCATTAACTTAACCACTACAGCAGGTAATACTGCTAATAGGGCAAGGAACACGGATCCCGGCAAAGTAATTAATGACATTATTTTGTCCAGAAAATCACCGGTCTCTTTGCCTGGTCTAATACCCGGTATAAAACCGCCACTTCTTTTTAAATCATCAGCCATTTTATTCGTGGGCACTGTAATGGCGGTATAGAAATATGTAAATATTATAATCAGCACGGCAAATAAGATATTATAAGCCAAACCAAAAATATCCTGAAACTGTACTTCCATCCATTGACCAACTGCCGTATTATTAAAAGTTCTTCCTAATAAGCCCGGCGCAAACATAATAGCCTGTGCAAAAATTATGGGCATTACACCGGAAGCGTTTAATTTCAGAGGAATGTATTGTCTGGAACCGGCGATATTTTTTTCATATCCACCCGAAGCAGTCCTCCTTGCATATTGAACCGGTATTCTCCTCGTAGCCATGACCAATAGAACACTGGCCAGAATAACAAGAAACCAAAGAATAACTTCAATAAGCATAAACATCAGTCCGCCTGTATTATTGGCTGTTCTGGAAATAAACTCCTGAACAAAAGATTGTGGCATAGTCGCTATGATTCCTATCATAATAAGCAGGGAAATACCATTTCCAATACCTTTATCGGTAATTTTTTCTCCTAACCACATGGCAAAAACACAACCTGTTACCAGGATAATTACTGATGGCACAATAAAATTCAAGCCTTTACCTAAAAGAAATGCACTATCTGGAACACCCAGTGCACCAAGACTATAAAGGTAGGCAGGGGCCTGTACAATACAGATACCAATGGTGAGCCATCTTGTAATCTGGTTCTTGGTTTTTCTTCCACTCTCACCTTCCTTATCTAATTTTTGAAGATAAGGCACTGCGATCCCCATTAACTGAACCACAATAGATGCAGAGATATAAGGCATAATACCAAGAGCAAATACCGAAGCATTGGCAAATGCACCACCGGTAAAGGCATTTAATAAACCTAAAATACCTGATTCTGTACTAGAAGATAATTCTGCCAATTGAGAAGTATCAATACCGGGAAGAACAACCTGAGCACCAAAACGATACACAAGTAACAAACCAAGGGTAACAATAATTCTGTTCCTTAGCTCTTCAATTTTCCAGATATTTGAAATAACCTCAAAAAATTTCTTCATAGCCTTCTCTACTTATAAATTTATTGCTTCACCTCCAGCGGCTTCAATAGCAGCTTTCGCAGTTGCGGTAAATTTATGAACGGTTATTTTAAGAGGTGCCTTTAATTCGCCACCACCTAGTATCTTAACCAAATCGTTTTTATGAGCCATTCCGTTATCCACAAGATCTTTAACAGTGACTGTCTTTTTAACCAGTCCTTTATCTGCCAATTCCTGAAGTTTATTCAGATTTATGCCCTGATACTCTTTTCTGTTAATGTTGGTAAAACCAAATTTGGGTACGCGTCTCTGCAAAGGCATTTGACCTCCTTCAAAACCGATCTTTCTGGAATAACCAGATCTTGATTTAGCACCTTTATGCCCTCTTGTTGCAGTACCACCTTTACCAGAACCCTGGCCTCGGCCTATGGTTTTCCCGGCTTTATGAACAGACCCTTTGGCTGGTTTTAAATTCCCTAAATTCATTACAACTATATTTTAAGCTTCTTCTGTAGAAACTAAGTGTTTAACTTTGTTGATCATACCCATAATATTGGGTGTATTATCATGCTCCACAACATGACCAATCCTATGCAATCCAAGTGCCTCCAGTGTTCTTTTCTGATTTTGCGGCCTTTTAATGCTACTTCTTACCTGCTTAACTCTAATCTTTGCCATACCCTTGCTACTTATCCTTTAAAGACTTTTTCTAACGAAACACCTCTTTGTTTTGCTACCGTTCTGGCATCACGTAATTGAAGCAGAGCGTCGAATGTGGCCTTAACCACATTATGAGGGTTGGAAGACCCCTGAGACTTAGATAAAACGTCTTGCACCCCAACTGATTCCAATACGGCTCTAACAGCACCTCCGGCAATTACTCCTGTACCATGGGAAGCAGGCTGAATATACACCCGAGCTCCTCCATACTTTCCTTTCTGCTCATGTGGCAAAGTTGCCTTACTTAGCGGTATTCTAATTAAATTCTTTTTGGCATCCTCAATAGCCTTGGCTATAGCGGTAGCTACTTCTTTTGACTTACCAAGTCCATGACCTACCACACCATTCTCATCACCCACAACCACGATTGCGGAAAAACCAAAAGCTCTACCACCTTTAGTTACTTTGGTAACTCTTTGAACACCAACCAATCTGTCTTTGAGTTCAAGACCTCCCGGTTTTACAGTTTCTACATTTTTGTATTTCCCGAACATATTTTCTATTAAAATTTTAGACCAGCTTCTCTGGCACCTTCCGCCAATGATTTAACTCTTCCATGATATAAGTTACCACCCCGATCAAAAGCAACTGCTTCTATTCCGGATTTAATAGCCTTTTCAGCTACCGCTTTTCCAACAAGCTTAGCAATCTCAGTCTTCGTACCTTTAGCTTTACTTAGTTCTTTATCCCTTGATGAAGCCGCAACCAGCGTAGCACCATTATTATCATCAATTAGTTGGGCATAAATCTCTTTATTGCTCCTAAAAACAGATAATCTTGGTCTCTCAGCAGTACCAAAGGATACTTTTCTAATCCTTTTTCTAATACGCTCTCTTCTTTCAGTTTTCGATAATCCCATAATTCAATTCTTAAGCAGATTTACCAGCTTTTCTTCTTAATTGTTCTCCGACAAATTTTATACCTTTTCCTTTGTAAGGTTCTGGTTTGCGGAATGCCCTTATTTTAGCAGCTATTTGGCCTACCAATTGTTTGTCATGCGAGGTAAGCTTTATAATAGGGTTTTTACCTTTCTCAGAAATAGTCTCAACTTTGACTTCAGGAGCCAAATTCAGAACAATATTATGTGAGAATCCCAATGCCAAATCTAACTTTTGACCCTGGTTAGTGGCTCGGTAACCAACACCCACCAATTCAAGCTCTTTTGTCCATCCATTGGTCACTCCCGAAATCATATTGAAAATCAAAGATCTGTACAGACCGTGTTTGGCTTTATGTTCTTTAGACTCAGAATGTCTTGTTACGACAACCCAACTTCCCCTTTACAGTAATTATATTATCCTGCACTTCAACTGTAGCTCCCTCCGGAATTTCTATTGGATTGTTACCTATTCTAGACATTTTCCTATTTCTTTATTTCTTAATAAACGTAGCATAAAACTTCGCCACCAACATTATCTCTCTGAGCCTGCTTGCTTGTCATAACTCCATGAGAAGTAGACACAATAGCTATTCCAAGGCCATTAAGTACTCTGGGCATATCTCCGGAACTGGCATATTTTCTAAGACCTGGCGTACTTATGCGCTGGATCTTTCTTATCACCGGTTCTTTAGTCAACCTATCATATTTCAGGGCAATTTTGATAATGCCCTGCACCTTATTGTCTTCAAATTTATAACTCAAAATATATCCTTGATCGAATAATATTTTTGTTACCTCTTTTTTCAAATTAGAAGCAGGAATCTCAACTACTCTATGACCCGCTCTACTGGCGTTTCTAATTCTTGTTAAATAATCTGCTATTGGATCTGTGACCATCTTCTTAACTATTATATTGGATTACCAACTTGCTTTTTTAACTCCGGGAATCAAACCTTTGTTAGCCATTTCCCTAAACATTACACGAGAAATACCAAAAGTTCTCATATACCCTTTAGGTCTCCCCGTCAATTTACATCTATTGTGCATACGAATAGGAGAAGCATTTTTTGGCAGTTTTTGCAAAGCCTCATAGTCTCCGGCTTCTTTCAAAGCTTTTCTCTTTTCAGCATATTTTGCTACAGCCTTTGCCCTTTTTCTTTCACGGGCTTTCATTGATTCTTTAGCCATACTAATTCTTTTTAAAAGGTAATCCCAATTCGGTTAACAATGATTTTGCTTCTTTATCTGTATCAGCACTTGTTACAAAAGTGATATCCATTCCATTAATCCTATTGATTTTATCAATATTAATTTCCGGGAATATAATCTGCTCAGTTACGCCAAGGTTGTAATTTCCTCTTCCATCAAAACCTGTCGCTCTTATTCCCTGAAAATCTCTTACCCTTGGCAAAGCAGTAGTTACTAATCTGTCTAAAAATTCATACATGCGTTCACCTCTTAGGGTAACTTTAGCCCCTATGGGCATTCCCTTTCTGAGTTTAAACGCTGCAACATCTTTTTTTGACATGGTTGATATCGCCTTTTGACCCGTAATTAAGGTTAATTCATCCAAGGCGTGATCTACCAATTTTTTGTCAGCTACAGCAGCACCGACTCCTCTGCTAACAACAATTTTTTGCAGCTTTGGAACTTCCATTACATTTTTGTAACCAAATTCTTCTTTTAGAGCCGAAACAATTCGCTCACCATATTCTTTCTTTAATCTTGGTACGTAAGCCATAACTAAATTACTTCGTTAGATTTTTTGGAAAATCGTACTTTCTTCCCGTCTCTTACCTCATAACCAACTCTTGTTGTTTCTCCTGATTTGGAATCAATAAGTGATAAATTAGATAAGTGAATAGGAGCTTCTTTTTTTACAATTCCACCCTGAGGGTTTTGTGCACTTGGCTTTTCGTGTTTAGATACCATATTGGCACCTTCTACGATGGCCTTATTTTTTTCGCGGTCTACAAGGGTAACTTTTCCTTCGGTTCCCTTATGGTCACCTGCAATTATCCTAACTGTATCTCCCGTTTTTATTCTTAATTTCATCTTACAATATTTTATAGCACCTCTGGAGCTAATGAAACAATTTTCATGAATTGTTTATCCCGCAACTCCCTGGCAACTGGTCCGAAGACACGAGTTCCTCTCATTTCTCCTGTAGGATTTAACAAAACACAGGCGTTATCATCAAAACGAATGTAAGAACCGTCTGGTCTCCTTACTTCTTTTATTGTCCTGACAACAACCGCTGTTGAAACTGTACCTTTCTTAATACCACCGTTTGGAGTGGCCTCTTTAACAGTAACTACAATCTTATCCCCAACTGATGCATATCGCCTTTTTGTACCCCCAAGCACACGTATGGTTAATACCTCTTTGGCCCCAGTATTGTCTGCTACTTTTAATCTTGATTCTTGCTGTAACATAATTATTTGGCTCTTTCTAAGACTTCAACCAATCTCCAACATTTGGTTCTACTCAACGGACGTGTCTCCATTATCTTAACAGTATCTCCAATATTGCAGTCATTGGTTTCATCATGTGCAACATACTTTTTTGTTCGCAGTACGAACTTACCATACATAGGATGCTTAACGCGCTTAACTTCAGAAACCACAATAGATTTCTCCATTTTGTTGCTAGTTACAACGCCTATTCTTTCCTTTCTTAAATTTCTTTTTTCCATAAAGCAGAACCAATTATTGGTTATCCCTTTTTGTTAATTCAGTAGCCAATTGCGCCACAGTTCTTCTTGCCTTTCTAATTTGAAGAGGGTTTTCAAGCGGAGTGACGGAGTGGGCGATTTTAAGATCTGCATGTTGCTTCTTAAACTGTGCCATTTTTTCCTTCAATTCTTCTACCGATAATTCTTTTACTTCTGATTGTTTCATCATCCTGATTATAAAAATTATGCCGCCTCGTAATCTCTAGCCATTACAAATTTTGTCTTTACCGGTAATTTTTGAGCAGCAAGCCTTAAGGCTTCCTTAGCTACGTCCATAGGTACACCGGCAACCTCGAACATTATTCTTCCTGGTTTAACAACGGCGACAAAATATTCCGGAGCTCCTTTTCCTTTACCCATACGAACCTCTAAAGGTTTTTTGGTAATTGGCTTGTCCGGAAAAATTTTAATCCACAATTGCCCCTGTCTTTTCATATATCTGGTCGCAGCAATACGAGCCGCCTCAATCTGGCGGGAAGTAAGAAAGCAGGAATCCAAAGATTTAATCCCAAACATTCCATTAGAAAGTTGATGCCCTCTACCGGAATTACCCTTCATACGTCCTTTCTGCGCTTTGCGAAACTTCGTTCTTTTTGGCTGTAACATAATCTCTAACTTCTTCTTTAATTATTACTTTCTGCGACGTGGTTTTTTACCTCCGGCTTGTTGCTTTCCCTTGGACTGCCCTTTAGACATTCCGATTAGAGGAGAAAGCTCTCTTTTTCCATATACTTCTCCCTTCATGATCCATACTTTAATACCTAATCTTCCATAGGTGGTATGAGCCTCGTGAATTGCATAGTCTATATCTGCTCTAAAAGTCGACAAAGGTATTCTGCCATCTTTATAAGATTCTACCCTGGCCATTTCCGCACCATTCAGTCTTCCGGCAATCTGTATTTTAATTCCCTCAGCATTCATTCTCATTGCCGCTGCAATTGCCATTTTAATAGCTCTCCTGTAAGAAATTCTATTTTCGATCTGACGGGCTACACTTGCCGCAACAAGATTGGCATCAACTTCCGGCCTTTTAATCTCAAAAATATTTATCTGAACTTCTTTATCTGTAATTTTTTTGAGCTCCTCTTTTAGTTTATCTACCTCCTGGCCGCCTTTACCAATAATAATACCCGGCCTGGCAGTCGTAATTGTAACCGTAATTAACTTTAAGGTTCTCTCTATAATTACTCTAGATACACTAGCCTTCGCCAATCGTGCATGAACATATTTTCTTATCTTATCGTCTTCGGCTAATTTATCGCCATAATCATTTCCTCCATACCAGTTAGATTCCCATCCTCTGATTATTCCTAGACGATTTCCGATTGGATTTGTTTTTTGTCCCATACTAAAAATTCTAGCTTTGTGTATTATTGTTAGATCCCAATACCAATGTAACATGGTTGGAACGTTTTCTTATTCTATGGGCCCTCCCCTGTGGGGCTGGCCTTAATCTTTTAAGCATGCGCCCACTGTCTACTGTTATTTCTTTTACAAAAAGATCGGCTTCTTCTATATCAGTTTCTTCATTCTTAGCCTGCCAGTTAGCAATTGCAGAAAGCAATAATTTTTCTAACCTACGGGAGGCTTCTTTAGGGCTGAATCTAAGAATAGCAAGAGCCTTTTCTACTTCTGCACCACGTACTAAATCTGCTACCAACCGCATTTTTCTTGGTGAGGTTGGACAGTTATTTAGTTTAGCAAAAGCTATTTTCTGCTTTTCCGCCTTTAGTCTTTCGGCCATTTGTTTTTTTCGAACTCCCATAGCTTACTTACTTTTTTCCTTTATTTTTTGCACCTGCATGACCCCGGAAAGATCTTGTAGGAGAAAATTCACCTAATTTGTGACCTACCATATTCTCTGTAACATATACAGGAACAAATTGTCTTCCGTTATGCACAGCAATGGTCTGACCTACAAAGTCCGGACTTATTGTCGATGCTCTGGACCATGTCTTTATTACAGACTTCTTACCTGATTCTATATTCATTTGGACTTTCTTATCCAAACTATGATGTATGTATGGTCCCTTTTTTAGTGAACGTGCCATTTCTTTCTACTTTTTATTTCTTTCTACGTTCTAATATATACCTATTTGTATCCTTGGTCTTGGATCTAGTCCTGAATCCTTTTGCAGGAATTCCATTTTTAGATCTTGGATGCCCTCCAGAAGCTCTTCCTTCGCCACCACCCATTGGATGATCTACCGGGTTCATGGCCACTGGTCTGGTTCTTGGTCTCCTGCCCAACCATCTGCTTCTTCCTGCTTTACCAGAAACAATCAACTGCTGGTCTGAATTTGAGACTGCACCAATAGTACCCAAACAATTTGCCAGTACCAATCTTGTCTCACCAGAAGGTAATTTTACTGTTGCATACTTTCCTTCCCTTGCCATTAGTTGAGCAAAAGTTCCAGCACTCCTTGCCATTATCGCTCCCTGACCGGGACGTAATTCGATACAGGAAATAATAGTTCCCAAAGGAATTTTGCTTAATGGAAGAGCATTACCTATCTCTGGAGCTGCGTTTTCACCGGAAGATATTTTTTGTCCTACCTGCAAGCCGTTTGGAGCAATAATATATCGCTTCTCACCATCCTTATATTCCACTAGGGCAATAAAAGCTGTTCTATTTGGATCATACTGGATAGACTTTACTTCCGCAGCAACGTCCTGCTTATCCCGTTTGAAATCAATAATTCGATACCTCCTTTTATGCCCACCACCTCTATGGCGTATGGTCATTTTTCCTTGACTGTTTCTACCTCCAGACTTTTTTAACGGAGCAAGCAAGCTTTTCTCCGGCTTATCAGCAGTAATGGCGTCAAATCCGTTTACTACTCTAAAACGCTGTCCTGGAGTGATTGGTTTTAATTTTCTAACTGACATTTTTTGTCTTTATAGATTACTGTAAAAATCAATTATATCACCTTCCGCAACATCGATAATAGCCTTTTTAATGGCATTGGTTTTACCGTGCTGGATTCCAGTTTTGGTATATCGTGATTTTCTAGTAGGGCCATAGTTCATGGTTCTTACTTTTTTCACGGAAACACCATAAGTTGCCTCAACAGCATCTTTGATCTGAATTTTGTTTGCCTTAGGATCCACGACGAAACCATAACGATTGTGCAACTCGCTATCCGCAGTCATTTTTTCCGTTATAATTGGCTTTATCAACACACTCATGGTTTCCTATTTATTTAAGTTCGATTCAATTCCTTCCAAAGAACCTTCCAAGAACACAATATTATTTGCGTTTAATATTTTGTAAGTACTTAATTCTGAATTAGTTATAATCTCAGAAAGCTCCAAATTACGCGAAGACAAATATACACCATTATTTGAATCGCCCAACACAAATAAAGATTTTTTGTTTTCGAGTCCCAATGCCTTTAAAACCTGCACGAAATCTTTGGTTTTCGGTGTTTCAAAACTAAAGTCCTCTACGACCATAACGGCCTTCTCTTTTGTCTTGATACTCAACGCCGATTTTCTCGCCAAACGTTTTACGTTTTTGTTCAGTTTTTGGCTATAATCCTTAGGTCTTGGTCCAAAAATACGTCCACCGCCTCTAAATATAGGCGACTTTATACTCCCTGCCCTTGCAGTACCGGTACCTTTTTGCTTTTTGATCTTTCTGGTACTACCAGCAATCTCAGCTCGTTCCTTGGCCTTATGTGTGCCTTGTCTTTGATGTGCCAAATATTGCTTCACATCTAAATACACGGCATGGTTATTTGGCTCTATTCCGAAAACAGTATCAGAAAGGTCTACCTTTCTTCCTGTTTCTTTTCCTTTAATATCTAAAACTGCTACCTTCATTACTGCCACCTTTTAATGGTTACATAAGCATTCTTATGACCAGGTACACAACCTTTAACTACTAAAAGATTTTTCTCCGGAACTATTTTTAAAACTCTAAGGTTCTGAACCGTAACTTGGTCACCACCCATTCTACCAGCCATTTTCATTCCCTTGAAAACTCTCGCAGGATACGAAGCAGCACCAATAGAACCAGGGGCTCTAAGTCTGTTATGCTGACCATGGGTTGCTTGACCAACACCGGCAAAGCCATGTCTTTTAACAACACCTTGGAAACCTTTTCCCTTTGATGTTCCAATAACATCAACAAATTCTCCTTCTACAAATACGTCAACACCAACGGTGTCGCCCAATTTGTATTCACCTTCAAAACCTTGGAACTCAATGACTCTTTTCTTGGGAGAAGTACCTGCCTTTTTAAAGTGACCTGATTCGGCCTTATTAGCACGTTTTTCTGCCTTGTCATCGAAACCAAGTTGAAGGGCATTGTACCCGTCTACCTCTTCGGTTCTGACTTGGGTAACTACGCATGGTCCGGCCTCTATGACAGTACAGGGAATATTTTTCCCGTTGTCGTCAAAAATGCTGGTCATGCCTACTTTTTTTCCTATTAACCCAGACATATTATTACTATTATTTATTAATTATTCTTAAACTATATTTTTCTGCAAAAAAAACAGGATCAAAAACAATTCGATCCCGAATATATTTTTGTTGCCGTTTTTCCTTTGCGAAACGCTCCGGACATGTTATCTGTTTCAAACCGAAACAGAATAGTCTATCACACTTTTATCTCCACCTCAACACCACTCGGAAGCTCGAGCTTCATAAGTGCGTCTATTGTTTTTGATGAGGAACTATATATATCCAGAAGTCTTTTATAAGAACTCAACTGGAACTGTTCTCTTGATTTCTTGTTCACATGGGGTGAACGCAAAACTGTAAATATCTTTTTATGTGTTGGCAAAGGAATTGGACCTGTGACAACAGCACCAGTCGATTTTACCGTTTTCACGATCTTCTCAGCAGATTTATCTACCAGGTTATGATCGTACGATTTTAGTTTTATTCTAATTTTCTGACTCATAATACTAAAATTTAGGCGGTTACACCTGTTGCTGCTTTTATAACCTCTTCAGCCAAACCAGAAGGGGTTTCTGCGTAATGTGAAAATTCCATGGTTGAAGTTGCCCTGCCGGAAGACAGTGTCCTAAGCGCAGTTACATAACCAAACATCTCTGCAAGAGGTACCTCAGCCTTTATGACCTTTGCACCCGCTCTATCATCCATATTAGTAACATGCCCTCTCCTACGGTTAAGGTCTCCAACAATATCTCCCATATTCTCTTCGGGCGTAAGCGCCTCTAACTTCATTATGGGTTCCATAAGTACCGCTCTCGCCGCCTTGGCCGCTTCTTTATATCCTATTTTAGCAGCTAATTCAAAAGAAAGAGAGTCCGAATCCACGGGATGAAAAGAACCATCCTTAAGAGTGATTTTCATACTATCCATTTCAAATCCAGCCAAAGGACCATTTTTCATGGCTTCTCTAAATCCTTTTTCTACAGAAGGAATATATTCCCTGGGTATGTTACCACCCTTGATCACATTTACGAATTCCAATCCGGCTTTACCGTCTTCTCTTGGCTCCATGGTAAACACGATATCTGCAAACTTACCACGACCGCCAGTTTGTTTCTTGTAAACTTCTCTGTGCTCGGCAGTTCTTGTAATTGCTTCTTTATATTCTACCTGTGGTTTCCCCTGGTTAACATCAACTTTAAATTCCCTTCTTAATCGATCCACAATAATATCAAGGTGCAACTCACCCATCCCTGAAATAATAGTCTGTCCAGAGGCTTCATCTGTCTTGACCACAAAAGTCGGGTCTTCTTCTGCCAATTTTGCCAATGACATCCCCAATTTATCTACATCGGCTTTTGTCTTAGGTTCAACAGCTATACCGATAACAGGATCGGGAAAATTCATACTTTCCAGAATAATCGGATGCTTTTCATCTGAGAGTGTATCTCCTGTTTTTATGTCTTTAAAACCTACAGCTGCACCAATATCACCAGCCGCAATTGAATCTACTGCATTCTGCTTATTGGAATGCATCTGGTAAATTCTTGAAATTCTTTCCTTATTCCCTGAGCGGTTATTAAGGACGTAAGATCCTGCATTTAACTTGCCGGAATACGCTCTGAAGAAAGCTAAACGGCCTACAAACGGATCTGTGGCAATTTTAAACGCTAAAGCCGCAAATGGCTCATTAACGTCCGGTTTTCTTAATACTTCTTTATCCGTTCTTGGATCTATCCCAACAATCCCTTCCTTATCCATAGGAGAAGGTAAGTAACGACAAACAGCATCCAATAAAAATTGCACGCCTTTGTTTTTAAAGGAGGAGCCGCATATCATTGGAATAATACTCATATCCATAACAGCTGCTCTTAAAGCCGCATGTACTTCATCTTCAGTAATAGAATCTTCATCTTCAAAGAATTTTTCCATCAAGCCTTCATCGTATTCCGCTACCGCTTCAATCAAAGCAGCACGATATTCGTGTACTTCGTCCTTCATTTCTTCAGGAATATCAATAATATCAAAAGTAGAACCCATGTCTTCTTCGTGCCATACAATGGCACGGTTCTTTACAAGGTCAACAATACCTTTAAAATCTGCTTCTTCCCCTATAGGCAAGACAATTGGAACTGCATTGGATTTCAACATATCCTTAACCTGGTTACTAACCATTAAAAAGTTAGAACCCTGTCTATCCATCTTGTTAACAAAGCCTATTCGCGGAACTTTGTAATTGTCTGCTAATCTCCAGTTAGTTTCAGACTGTGGCTCTACACCATCAACCGCGCTAAATAGAAAGACTAAACCATCCAATACCCTAAGTGACCGATTCACCTCAACGGTAAAATCTACGTGTCCGGGGGTATCTATAATATTAAAATGGTAAGGTTTAGTTTCAGGAAGAACTTGTCCGTTCTTGGTTGGAAAATCCCACGTACATGTTGTAGCTGCCGAGGTAATTGTTATACCGCGTTCCTGCTCCTGCGCCATCCAGTCCATAGTTGCGGCACCATCATGCACTTCACCTATTTTATGACTAACGCCCGTATAATACAAAATACGTTCAGTAGTGGTGGTTTTACCCGCATCAATATGCGCTGCAATACCTATATTTCGTGTATATTTTAAATCTCTAGCCATTTTACTTTTTAAAATCTAAAGTGGGAAAATGCTTTGTTAGCCTCTGCCATTTTATGAGTATCCACTCTTCTTTTAACTGCAGCACCTTCTTCTTTAGAAGCTGCCAATATTTCTCCAGCCAATTTTTGAGCCATGGACTTTTCATTACGCTTTCGCGCAAAGCTTATAAGCCACTTCATGGAAGTGGATATTTTTCTATCCGGTCTTATTTGCATGGGGATCTGAAAAGTTGCACCACCTACTCTTCTGCTTCTAACCTCAACATGAGGCATTACATTGGAAAGCGCTTCTTTCCACAATTCCAAAGCAGATTTCTCTTCTTCTGTTTTCTTTTCTTCTACAATATCCATTGCATCGTAGAATACTTTAAAGGCAACTGATTTCTTACCATCCCACATTAACATATTCACAAAACGTGTTACCAGTTGGTCATTAAACCTTGGATCTGGTAATAGTGGTCTTTTTTTCGCCTGTTTTTTTCTCATCTCTTCTTTTTTACAAGTTTAGATTACTTTTTAGGGCGTTTTGCTCCGTATTTAGATCTTCTTTGGGTCCTTCCAGCAACTCCTGCTGTATCTAAAGCCCCTCGGACAATATGATATCTAACTCCTGGCAAATCTTTCACCCTTCCGCCTCTAACCAATACTATCGAGTGCTCCTGGAGATTGTGACCCTCGCCCGGGATGTATGCGTTTACCTCTTTACCATTGGTTAACCTAACCCTTGCAACCTTTCGCATTGCAGAATTTGGTTTCTTAGGCGTAGTGGTATAAACCCGCGTACAAACCCCTCTTCGCTGGGGACACGAATCCAAAGCAGCCGATTTACTCTTCTTGGTAATTGTGGCCCTTCCTTTTCGTACTAATTGTGAAATTGTTGGCATACTAATATATATGTATAAATACTACCCTCATTTAAGGGCTGGCAAATGTAGTAATTATTCATTATAATTCAAATGCTATTCTATAATTTTCTGTGATTTTTTTTCTTCTCTTTTTTAAAGGGGGTTATAATAACAAAAAGAAGTCCTTTTAAGGCTTAATTAACTCTTGATTTATACCTTAATATATAAGCTGTCTAAATTTAAATTATTTGATAGTTCAAATTATCAACTTCGTTATAATTGTCACAAGAATTCTAATGATTAATATTTAATTAAGAATATTCCAAGATATTATTGATTTTTTTAACACTTTTTTTGATTATTAATTTAACAATGCACTGTTAAATTGTTTTTTTTAGGTCTTTCTTCTTAAAGTTTTATTAAAATATGTTTGGATTATTAACATGAAATTTGGATTTTCGCAGTTAGCTAATTCAAATAATTAAAAAATGAGAACAAATTTAAATGGAATCTTGACGCTGCTATTGGCGTTTGTTGTGCATTTATCATTTGCGCAAGACAAAACGATTTCGGGTACAGTTACCGATTTTGAAGGTTTACCCCTGCCAGGGGTGAACATCGTTGTTGAAGGCACAACAACAGGTACCCAAACCGATTTCGATGGTAATTATTCTATCACTGCAAGTGAAGGTCAGGCGCTTCTCTTTTCTTACATCGGCCAAAGAGATGTAAGAATTGTCGTTGGCGCTTCGAATACCATTGATGTGCAGATGGAAGAAGATGCCCAGGCACTTGAAGAGGTTGTGGTAACCGCTCAGGGTATTGAGAGAGAGGAGAGGTCCTTAGGTTATGCGGTATCAACCGTAGATGAAGGGTCAATTGAATCAAGACCAGAAGCAGATATAGGTCGGGTACTACAAGGAAAAGTAGCCGGGGTAAATATCACCGCCAGTAATGGCCTTTCAGGTTCCGGTACCAATATAATTATTAGAGGTTACACTTCTGTAACCCAATCTAACCAGCCACTATTTGTGGTTGATGGGGTACCAATTGATTCAGGAACCAATAACCAGGGCTCTATATTAGATGGTAACACGGCTTCAAGTAGGTTCTTAGATTTGGATCCAAATACAATTAAGGAAGTAAACGTACTTAAAGGGTTAAGTGCAACTGTTCTATATGGTAACAGAGGACGTAACGGGGTAATTTTGATTACTACTAAAAGTTCCACTACAGGCGATGCTCCCAGCAAAATGGAAGTGAGTGTAAGTACTTCAGCCTTTATTTCTGAAGCTGTTCTACCTAAATACCAGGATAACTACGGAGGTGGATTCCATCAGGGATTTGGTTTCTTCTTTAGTAACTGGGGTCCGAGGTTCGACAGGACAGATGATGATGGAGTATCTCTGGCCGGTCAATTTTTAGGCAATCCATCTGGTTTTGCACAATTAAGTAGTCCTTTGAATTTCCTGGCAGACCAAACGTTGGTAGCTGGGTATGAAGATGTTGCTGCACGACCTTATCCGTACAAACCTTATAATGGCGTTGAAGATTTCTTTAGAACCGGTTATGTTACCAGTACCTCTATTAACTTAAGAGGGGGTAATGAAAACGCCAGTTTTAACTTTAACTACGGTAGAACAGAAGATAGAGGTATCACTCCTGGAAACAGGGTATTAAGAAATAACTTTTCTTTAGGTGGTAATGCAAGACTAACTAACAAGTTTTCAATCCAAGGTTCTTTCCAGTTTATCAAAACAGACTTCAACTCGCCACCAGTGGCCCCTTCTTTGGGAAGTGGTGCTGCCTTTAACGGAGGATCGATTTTTGGAGATGTTTTGTATACTCCCCGATCGGTTGATTTAACAGGTCTTCCTTTTCAGGCGGCAGATGGTAGAAGCATGTATTACCGTTCTGGTAACGACATTCAAAACCCTTACTGGACTGTTGCAAACGTTAAAACAAGTCAGGATACAGACCGTTTTATCGGGAACACTTCTATTGCTTATGAGATCAATGACTTTATGAACTTGTCCTATAGACTTGGTTTAGATACCTATACAGAATTTAACAAATACGGACAAAACAAAGGAGGAGTTGACGGGCAGCCTTTGGGACTTTTAAGAACCCGGGCGGTTAGAAACACTATCTGGAACCATGATATAATCTTATCAGCAGATAAGAATTTAACAGAGAGCTTAAATTTAAAAGCTATTGCTGGTTTTAATGCCAGACGAGATGTTTTCAATTCTGATGGGATTGAAAGCCAGGGACAGTTAGTATTCGGCGTATTAGAACACTTTAACTTTACCACACCATCTGCTCAAAACTCTTTTGTAAGAACAGGAAATGCCAATTTGGCACAAACTTTTGAAGAAAATCTGTTAGGAGCATATCTGGATTTGACCTTTAGCTATGAGGATTGGATCTATGCAAACGTGGTTGGTAGAAATGACTGGTCTTCTACTTTAGAACAAGAGAACAACTCTTTATTCTATCCCGGAGCCAGTGTTTCCTTTATTCCTACCTCTCTGTGGGATACATGGCAGGGTAAAGCTCTGAACTATTTGAAGTTCCGTTTTGGTTACGGTTCCTCGGCAGGTTTCCCAACACCTTATAATACGAGAAATGTATTAGGCTTAAATTCTCGTGCTCTCGTTGATATTAACGGAAATGTAGTTTCTTCTAACGCGGTGGATAATTCCCTGGGTAATCCAAATTTAAAACCTGAAAGAGTAGCAGAACTTGAATTAGGAATAGATACCAGACTCTTTAACATCTGGAATTTAAATGTGAGTGTGTTTGATAAGAAAACTACCGATTTAATTACTAACAGACCATTAGATAGCTCTACTGGTTTTACAGGTACAACAGTAAATATCGGAGAAATTAAATCTAAGGGTATCGAAGTAGATACCAACATTGATATTCTAAAAGAATTCGAACATGGAGTAGGAATCAATATTGCAGCTAACTTTACCGCCATAGAAACAACCGTAACAAAGTTGGCAGAAGGAACAAACAATATTCTTCTTACATCTGCTGTTGCCGGAGAAGCAGCTAATTATGCTGTGGAAGGAAGGCCTTTTGGTGTATTTTTAGGAACAACAATTCTTCAGGATAATGCCGGGAATAATTTGGTAAATGATGCCGGTCGTTATTTAGTAGATAATACGATAAGGGAAATTGGAGATCCAAACCCGGACTGGAACACTGCTGTGATTCCTACTATTTCATATAAGAATTTTTCACTGTCGGCTAACCTTCAATACCGCCATGGCGGGGATATCTATTCTACAACCGCCACAACTCTTATAGCTCGTGGAGTAGTAGATGATGATACACCAATTCAAAGAGAAGCTCAATACATCCTTCCTGGTATCAGGCAGGCAGATGGACAACCAAACCAAACAGCCATTAGTGCTACGCAACTTGGTTTTAATACGTACTTTGCAGATGGTATTAATACTTTTACTGTATATGATGGAAGTACGTTCAGAATTCAAGAAGCATCGTTAACTTATGCTTTACCTTCTAAGACATTAGATCAAACTCCATTTGGAAGTTTGTCTTTCACTTTATCAGGTCAAAACCTTTGGTTTAAAGCAATTAATATGCCATCTAATGTAAACTATGACACGAACTCTTCTAGTACAGGTGTTGGTAACGGACAAGGAATTGATTTCTTTACGGGACCTTCTTCAAGAAGATATGGATTTACAGTAAGAGCTTCCTTTTAATAGATAAGAGAAATGAAAAATATAACGAATATTATGAGAAATAGGTTTAAGTTTATTGGTTTGGTATTTATTGCCACATCAATGTTACTAATAAATGGATGCGAAACCACCGATCTGGATGTCCAGCCGAATCCAAACTTTTTAAGCCCGGAGCAATCGGATATTGATTTTTTCCTGAACTCAATTCAGATTAGAGTTGCAAATCTGCATTCGGGAACGGAAGGACGAGCAGAAAATGGATGGTCACAGTTTGGAATGGAACCCGTAAGAATTCAACACGGTTTTGGTCCGACTTACCGAGATTTTTATGATCCGGGAGATTTTGATCAAATTTGGGATGATATGTATTCTGAATTACTGATCGATATCAGAACAATGACTCCTTTGGCAGAAGAGGCAGAATTGTTTACACATGTGGCAATCGGACAGATTCTGGAAGCTTATGCCATGATGAACATGGTAGATTTATTTGGAGATGTTCCTTACAGTGAAGCCGCCAGAGGTGTAGAGGGAATTTTTAATCCGGCTGTTGACTCAGGTGCTGATATTTATGCAGCTTTAGATGCTCTTTTACAAGATGCTATTGCTAATCTTCAAAAATCCGAACTTACCCTTCCATCTAATGATTTATATTATGGAGGAGATGAAGGTAAATGGAGGAAAGCTGCTAACACTATGAGATTGCGTTTGGCCGTTCAAAGTAGGTTGGTAAGTCCAGCTGCGTCTGCTGCGACTATCAATAGTATTGTTGGTGGTGGTCAGTTTATCGCTTCTTCGGCAGATGATCTTCAATTCCAGTGGGGTACAAGTAACGCAGCACCGGATAGCAGACATCCTTATTTTGACGCCAATTACGATGGTGCCGGCCCTAGTTCTGACTTTTACACCTGCAATTACTACATGAATTTAATGGCAAATCAGTATACAGCTATTGATCCACGAATTCGCTACTATATGTACCGGCAACAAAGCAATTATGATGGGGCTGATAATATTACGAAAGAATGTGTAGGTGAACCATTAGTGCCTAGTTGGTGGGCAGGTTTTGATTACTATTGCTTAGTACCAGCAACTAATGGATATGGTGGTCTTTGGGGAAGAAACCACATGGATGATGATGGTATTCCACCAGATGACGCTTTTCGCACACTGCATGGTACATATCCTATAGGAGGTCCTTTTGATGCAGAAGATTTCAGAAATGTTTCTGGTTCTACTGCGGTTAGCGAAGGTTTGGCCGGAGCAGGTATTTCTCCTATGCTTTTGGCTGCCAATACTCATTTAATGTTAGCAGAATCTGCACTTGAGCTTGGGACAGCCGGAGACGCCAGAACCTATTTAGAAACAGGTGTTAGAGAATCTATGAACAAAGTTGCAGCCTTTGGAGCTCCTGTGGCAACCGGTACTGGTTTTGAGGCTACTCCTGCCCTTATTGATGCCCATATTGCGAGGATATTAGCCGCCTATGATGCAGCCGACAATACCGGGAAACTGAGAATCATTGCGGAGCAAGTTTTTATTGCTTCCTGGTGTGACGGAATGACTGCGTATAATACGTATAGAAGAACAGGACAACCAGATAATTTAAGCCCTGCTTTCGTAGTTGAGAATCCTGGTACCTTTTTGAGATCTATGTGGTATCCACAGACGGCTTCAGATAACAATACCAATATTACACAGAAGGCAAATCCGGATACCCCAGTATTCTGGGATACTAATCCTCCAGGTTTTGTAAATTAAAATATCTATAAAAAATGAAAAATATGAAAAATATAAATAAAATCATTTTAGGGATTCTTGCCGTTGCCTTGACTATGGCATCCTGCGAAGATAAAGACAAGTTTCCATTAAGTGTTCATTTAGATGATGCAAACAAGGCGGCTTATGTCCGTGCTGTTATTAATCAATCTCTTTATCTGGTGGAAGATATTGGGGATGCCACTTTTGAAGCAACCATAGATGTTCCGGTTGACAATGTTGCCCAGTATGATCTAAGCTTTACATTATTAAGTGGTAGTGGTGATTATGATACTATACCATTGAACACTATTACCGAATTTCCAACAAGCATCTCATACACTTATGCAGAATTAACCGGTTTCTTAGGAATTACTACCGCGGATATAGGTGGTGGAGATATTTTCCAATTTATAGGTACTTGTGTTGGGAAGGACGGGAGATTTTGGACAATTGATAATTACACAGGAGATATTACCGGGCAGGCAGCACAGCGTAATGCCTTTGCTTTTAATGTATTAGTTGATTGTGCTCCTATCACGGATGTTGATACCGCAGGGACCTGGGTTGCTGATTTACAGGATACCTATGGAGATGGTTGGGATGGTGCTTTCTTAACTTTCAGTATAGATGGTTCCACAACTGCGTATACTATTTCCGCAGATCAGGGAGATGCTGCAACTTATAACATTGAAGTGCCAGATGGTGTTGTATTAGAAATCTTTTATACTGCTGGGAACTTTGAAAGTGAACACATCTACCAACTTTACTCTCCTGACGGAGCGCTATATGGTGATTATGGGCCAGCTCCTGGGAAATGTGTTAACTAATGTACTAACTAAATCCGGGAAGTATCAGATTATCAAGATACTTCCAGATTTAGTTCTTTTAAAAGCTATAAATCAATTATTTGCGTAATTGATTTATAGCTTTTTGTTTTGTTAATTTAGATCATATTTTCATTAATTTGACTTAAATTTGATTACATCTTATTTTTATGAAACCTATTAGGATTACATCAGTCATATTGCTAATATTACTCACTTTTGGCGTCCTCTCTTGTAAAAATGATGATTCCTTCAACAATGAACCTGAAGCGACAGAGGATACGGATTCAACGGAAAATTCAAATGATTTGGACGATGATGAATCTGCAGAAGGTTTTGACGCCAGTACAGAATTTATTAATCCGGACCTTGTATTTGATAGCTATATACTTGTTAATGATGCAGGTGGCAACAGGGCCTTCCTAATTGATAAAAATGCTAACTTATTGTTTGAATGGCCGTTGGGAAATAATATAGGGAACGATGTTTACCTATTGCCTGATAACAGATTACTTGCAATACTTGAAGCTGATACTCCTTTGATTACTTATGGGGGCAAAGGAGGAAAAATTCAGTTCATTAATAAAGATGGTTCAATAGATTGGAATTTTGAATATTCAACAGAAGACTATATTACACACCATGATGTAGAATTGTTGCCAAATGGCAATGTAATTGCACTGGTATGGGAACGAATGCCGGTTCAGCAAGCCATTGAAAATGGTTCGGTCCATAACCGAGACCTTTATACTGAGGCTATTATAGAAATAGATCCTAAGACAGATCAGATTGTATGGGAATGGCATTCCTGGGACCATCTTGTTCAGGACTTTGATGATTCCAAGGAAAACTATGGAATCATTTCAGATAATCCTCAATTGATAAATTTTAATTATACCGAACAACAGGATGATGGCGACATTATGCATTCTAACGGCATTGCATATGATGAAGTTAATGATCTGATTTATATGAGTGTAAACTTTTACCATGAAGTTTGGGTTATAGACCATAGTACAAATACGGCTGAAGCTGCCTCTTCTGCAGGTGGCAATTACCAAAAAGGAGGTAATTTAGTTTACCGTTTTGGCAATCCTGACGCTTATAACAATTCTATGGGTGATCGATTGTTCTATAACAACCATTTTCCTAATTTAATAGATACAGAGAGTCCAGGACAAAAGAATATGTTGATTTTTGTCAACAATATGAATAATACCGAACAATCTGTAGTTTATGAACTGCAATTTCCCGATACCTTTGAATTGCTTCCCAATGCAAACAATGAACCCGAAATAGTCTGGAGTTTTACAGATCCCGAATTGTATTCGCCAAAAGTTTCCGGAGCTGTTACATTACCAAACGGAAACAGATTAATAACAGAAGGAGACTTTGGTTTTTGGGAAGTTACAGCAAACGGCGAAGTTGTCTGGAAACTACGTTCAGAAGGTTTTTTTTGGAGAGGCTATCATTATAATAAAGATGCACCGGAAATAGAAGCGCTTGGGTTTTAATGACTATAACTTCTATTGTATTACCCTAGAGAGTAGTCTATATTACGGAAATATATCAGGTAAATATCTTGTGAATAAGTCAAAACAGCCCTTAAAAATGGCTGGTATTTATCTATCTTTAAGGCATGCAAAAAACCTCCCGGATTTACGGTATAAGAGCTGTTATAGAAGCTATTAATTCTAAAAGCGCCATAGATAAAATATTTATTCAAAAAGGTCTTGGCGGGAGTCTTTATAAAGAATTAGAATCCTTAATCCGTGAAAATGGAATTAGTTTCTCCTATGTTCCAATAGAAAAACTCAACAGACTTACCAGAAATAACCACCAGGGCGTAATTGCCAATATCTCGCCTATTGAATTTTACAACTTTGAAACTTTAGTTGAAGAAGTATTAGAAAAGAAGGAAGCACCTTTATTTCTCCTTTTAGACCAACTCTCTGATGTAAGGAACTTTGGGGCCATAATACGAACTGCTGAATGTACAGGGGTTGATGGCATTGTCATTCAAAAAAAAGGTGCCGCACCTGTAACGGAAGATACCATAAAAACATCGGCCGGAGCTGCTTTTAAGGTACCAATAGCTAAAATAGATCATCTGAAAGATGCCGTTTTTTATTTACAGTCGTCAGGTATTCAGGTAATTGCCGCTACAGAAAAAACAGAACGCAGTATTTACGATATAAATTTTAAAGTCCCCTGCGCCATTATTATGGGCTCTGAGGATACCGGAATATCCCCGTCAATTCTAAAAACAGCAGACCATAAGGCAAAATTGCCTCTTTTAGGTGAAATAGCCTCCCTTAATGTGTCAGTAGCCTGCGCTGTTTTTTTATATGAAGCCGTAAGACAAAGAACCACTTAATTCAATTTCCGGGGTCTTTGTTTTTATCTTTCCTGAAATGGTACGTTATTTTAAATGTCCTTTCCTGTGATTCCAAATCTTCGTTCTTACTTTCAATGAAATTGCCATGTTCATCAAAATGTTTTAAAAATTCATCCTCCTCTTCATTGTAATTTTCCAATTCCCAGGCGTATTTTTTCACAGATGGTATTTTTGCCTTTACAAATACGGCAAGCAGCAATCCGGTAATAAATCCGGCCAAATGACCTTCCCAGGAAATATCTTCTTTCAAAGGAAAAATAAACCACAACAAACCTCCATAAATAAATACAACCATTAATGAAAGGGCTACAAGCCGGTAATATTTGGTAAAAATTCCTTTAAAGAAAATAAAGCTGGCCAATACATAGATTAAACCACTGGCACCAATATGGTAAGACGGCCTTCCAATAATCCAGGTTATTAAACCGGAAAAAAGTACGCCCCATAATAGGACTTTAAAGGAGATGCTTCTATAAAAATAGACCAAAGAAGCAGTTAGGATAGCAATGGGTATGGTGTTGTTGTAAAGATGCTCAATGGAGCCGTGCAGAAACGGACTAAAAAGTACTCCTCTTAATCCCTTTAAAGATCTGGGATATATGCCGTATTGATTTAAATTGATCTGAAATCGAATCTCTACCCAAAATACAGTCCATATCAGCAGCACTGCTATCATAGGAACAAGAAGCACTCTATTCGAAAATTTAAAATAGGTATCCTCAGACATAAGATTAAGTTACATTAATTTCCTTCAATTAATTGGCCATAAATACAAAACATGATAAATTGTCAGGGCAACGTTTTTGATTATAAATTTGGTGACCTTAGTATGATTTAAGTTATCGTACAAAGTAAAAACGTATTTATTACATTTATCATATGAATGAACCACTTGCAGAGCGGGTACGCCCAAAAACACTTGAAGATTATATTAGTCAACATCATTTAGTTGGTGCAGATGGTTCTTTAACAACACAGATAAAGAAAGGCAGTATTCCCTCACTCATTCTTTGGGGGCCACCGGGTACCGGAAAAACTACACTGGCACATATTATTGCAAATGAAAGCGAACGGCCCTTTTATACATTAAGCGCTATAAACAGCGGTGTTAAGGATATCAGGGAAGTAATAGAAAAAGCCAAACAAAGTGGTGGTTTATTTACCTCAAAAAATCCAATACTTTTTATTGATGAGATACATCGGTTTAGCAAATCGCAGCAAGATTCTTTGCTGGGAGCCGTTGAAAAAGGCTGGGTAACACTTATTGGGGCAACAACAGAAAATCCCAGTTTTGAAGTTATTCCGGCACTTTTGTCGCGTTGCCAGGTTTATATCCTCAAATCCTTTGGAAAAGAGGATTTAGAAGCATTGTTGCAAAGAGCTATGACTGAAGATATAATGTTGAAGTCAAAAAATATTACGCTTAAAGAAACAGAGGCGCTTTTGCGCCTATCGGGAGGAGATGGCAGAAAATTGCTGAATATATTCGAATTGGTGGTCACCTCTGAAGATAAAACGGATATTATCATCACAGACAAACTTGTGATGCGAAAAGTCCAGAAAAACACTGTATTATATGACAAAACGGGAGAACAACACTACGATATAGTTTCGGCCTTTATAAAATCTATCCGTGGTAGTGATCCCAATGGGGCAGTATACTGGCTTGCAAGAATGATTGAAGGTGGAGAAGATGTAAAGTTCATAGCGCGACGTTTATTAATATCAGCGTCTGAAGACATTGGCATGGCCAATCCAACCGCATTGGTTATCGCTAATTCTACGTTTCAGGCGGTTAGTACTATTGGCTATCCTGAAGCCCGAATACTACTTAGCCAATGTGCCATATATCTTGCAACTTCACCAAAAAGCAATACAAGTTATATGGCTATAAAAAAAGCACAGGAGTATGTAAGGGATACCGGAGACCTTTCTGTGCCATTGCCTCTAAGGAATGCACCCACCAAGCTAATGAAAGAATTGGGTTATGGTGAAAACTATAAATATGCCCATGACTTTGAGGATAATTTTGCGGAACTGGAATTCTTGCCAGATCAAATAAAAGGGACCTCTTTTTATGTACCCGGAAATAATAAAAGAGAGATAGCACTCAAGGAATTTCTTGAAAAACGATGGAAGGACAAATACTAGAATTTAATAGTAAATTCTTCTATTTGCATTTGGTCAGAAACATAATATTCAAAATACCATTGGTTTGCTCGTTTATAGACTACGCCACTTCCTTTTTCATTGACTCCTATATAAACCTCCGGTACAGATGTCTCATATATTTTCAAACGAATTTTTGGCGTACTATCCACTAGCTGATATCCATTTGGAATTTCCTGGGCATACAATATATATGTATCTGAAGTTTTGGTAATAGTGCTCGTTGTTGCTGCAACAACGGTTGTATTTTCAATGGGTGCCGTTTTTGACTTCGGGACTATTTCGGATTGTGTTAAATTCTCCTCGACAGCAGTTGTTGTTTGCCCGCCCCTATTTACTGATGGCTCTTCTTTTTCCTCTGTATCCATTATGACTGCCGCGGTGGTCATACTTTTGGCCTCAACAGGATTATACTCGTAGCTAAGCGAATTAATTGATTTAAAAGCCATTTCAACGGCTTCCTTATAACTCGATATGTAATCCTTTTCTTTGCTCCTTCCTTCTAAACTTTTGTAAACTTCATTGGAATTGCAATCCTCCAGAATAATAGAAGCTTTAGTTACGAACATGCTGGTTGTATGATCCAATTGTACCAGGAGACCAAGACATCTGTTGGCATTTAAGTCAGATGGCAGGTCATCTTCATAATAAGTTTCAAATCCCTTATTTGTAAAAAGATATTTTAACAGCGTGCTGGTCTTGTATTGATTCTCATCTTTAAAGCCCTTAAAGTTTTTCGGTACAATAATATATTTATACTCATTCAACTGGGCTTGCAGCCCTAATGAAAATGTAAAAACCAGGAACAGGCAGGAAAAAATATTCTTCATTTAAATTATGGTTCAGTTTCTCTCCCAAGATATGATATTTAATCCTAACTGAAAAGAAGCGTAATTGCTATCGGCTACGTTGCCGTATGAGAATAAATTATCTCCCATAACATAAAAATTCACAGGTCCTGCCTGGACGCTCATACCTAAACCCACATTTGAGGCCGTGAACTTATCAACGGTATAAGTTGCTTTTAACGCAAGGACTTTAGCAAATCTTCTTTGATAAAATGCGGTTAAAGCAAACTGCGGACCCCGAGGTCTGCTAATGGCATACAATTGGCCGCCTACACTATTCAGATAATACAAAGATCTGTCACCACTATCCGCTTTAGTATCACAATCGCAATCTGCTGCAATTGGCGTACCCTGCTTGCCAAAATTATATCGAATGGAGGAGTAAAATTTTATAGGCCTGAAGCTAACATAGTTCTTGCTGTCCTCTTCAAATGGAATTATCTCTTCAATTTCATCGACCAGATCTTCCCAAAAATCAGCATTCGGATCATTTAGGGCATCTGGCAAAATTACTTCTACACCCTCAACGGATGCCCTCCCTTTAAGTGTATAATTAGTTACATCCGAGGAGTGATACAATAATCCAATATCTAATAGACTTCCCGTAATTACCGTTTGCTCATTAAGATTATACGTAACCCCTAAATCAAATCCAAGGCCGGGATCACCACCAAAAAGCCCTCTTTTTGTGAATAAACTTGTCACACTATCACCACTATCATTGGCATCTATAAGAGCATCCAGACCTGAAGTTCTTAATTTCATATCTGAAACCAGGGTATTCCTCAACAAATTATTCTGGCCTAAAGTTGTCTCGAAATAACCGCTATTATTTGTGGATTTAATATCTATAATACCCGAATACAATTTGATTCGCGCTCCCAAAGTGAGATTATTTTTTATTTGTCTGTTAATTCCAAAATGCAGGACATTTATGAATTGCCCACTGGCATTGAGATCATTGAGATCAAATCTTTGTCCCAGTCTGTCGGCATTACCTTCATACGCTAAAATTGCCAGATCTTTTGGCCAATAGTTAAGGGCATAGCCTTCAATATACATTCCAAATGAGAAGAAATTAGCCGGGTTCTTTTGACTGCGAAATCCACCGTTCAATATATCAACCTGAAAGATTCCATTTACTTCATCGCGTTCACTCAATGAATTCAGAGCCCGATCCCTTATTTTCTGATTAATATCGAGTCCATCAGCAGCAAAAATATCATTTACGGTAAGTCCGCTTGTTGCACCCTCTGCATATATACCCGATATAAATGGAACACCGGCATACCAATTATAAATTGTATTTATCCCGGGATTAACCATTATTGCCTGGGGAATTTCCTGAAAATCATACAGGACCTCCTTATTTTGGCCATAACAGCTTATGTATCCTGTAAAAAGGATAATCAATGATAACAGCGACTTTATCATTTCAGCTGAATCCTGAATTTTGCGCTGGACCTTAAGAAAATTGACGGGTTTGGTAACGAAGATATACTGGTATTATCACCTAAATTTGTAGCGCTTACCCTAATGGCTGAAGTATTCCTAATAATATCGAGGCTTCTTCCGGCCGGTCCATAGGCAATTTCTCTGGTTAATATTGCAGTAGGAGCTGCATTTACCATAAAATTTTCTGAATCCAAAGAATTTCCTGCCTCATCTAAGAATTCGAAAGTAATATCGAGAGGTTTGCTTGTCGTATTTTCAACTTCATACGTAATAACTCCATCGAGGACATTGTCAGCAACAAAGTCTTCACTAAAAGCATCAAAATTAAATGTCTGGGTATAAAAATTTACCCCATTTAACTGATTAATTATATACTCAGGGGTTTCAACATAAAGGATACTAGCTTCTGCGGTAGGAATAATGTCAAGATTATCTAATTGATCAAAATCCTGTTTATCCGCGCAAGAACCGAAGATTACCGCGCAAAAAAGAATTGCAAGTATAGATTTTGGGATATATTTCATTGCTTTATACCAGTTTTAAAATGGATAATTATTTACTTTTACCACCTAAATAGGTATTGCCTCCTATATTATTCTCCCCTATATAACTCTATAAATAGTTTTTTATTTCACGTAAATTATGAATCATGACACAATGCTCATGTTTCGGATCATTATGAGCATTAAAATGTAAGGCATGAAAACCTACTGCTTTCGCCCCAAGTATATCTGCTTCAATATTATCACCAACCATTATTGACGTATTGGCCTTAGCATTCGCCCTTTGAAGTGCAAGTTCGAAAATTACGGGATTTGGTTTTTTTACTCCTGCCATTTCAGAATTAATAACCTGGTTAAAATATCCGAAAATATTTGAGTTTACCAATTTTCTGGTCTGTACTTCTTCAAATCCGTTGGTAATTATATGTAGTTTGTATTTGGGTTTTAAATAATTTAGTATCTCAACGGTATATGGTAACAAGTTATTATAGGCAGCAAGGTTTGTAATATATTCTGCCGATAGGATATCTATAACTTCATCTTTAATCTCGTATCCTATAGCATCAAAAGTTGTTTTTAGTCTTTGAAAGCGCAATTCCGGTTTCTTAATTTTATCTTCACGATATAATTTCCAAAATTCGAGATTCAGGGGTACGTAAACTTCCAGGAATTTGGAGAGATTTACTTCTATTTCTGCTTCAGCAAATATTTTTTCAAATGTCAAGGCCGAATTTTTTTCAAAATCCCATAATGTATGGTCCAAATCAAAAAATATATCTGAAATACCCTGACTATACATGATACTTTTGAATTACTTTATGGTACAAATTTAACCAGTTTATTTCCTGCTCTCCGCCTAACAATTCATTGGAAAAAATGGTTATAAAGTGACCATTTACCTTTTTTACCTGATCGTAATAAATCTGAATTTTTTCTAGTGCATCCTCTTCAGAATAGGAATTAAGTAAGGCATAGTCATGAACAGCGAATGGGTGTACTTTTATGGGTTGTTGTTCTTCCATTGTAATATCATAGAAGTTAAAAGGCGTACATGTGCCGGCTTTAAAGCCCATTTCATGAGTGTATCCCATAGTGTAATCATCTGTAAATTCTGCTTCCACAAGATTTCTGTAGGTATGAGGAATATCTACCCTGTTATATCTCATCCTTGAATTGTTTATTGGCCTGTTTACAACGTTCGATAGCCTCTTTTTCTCTTCTTTCAATAATTCAATATCCATAAAAGAACTATATGAAGCTGCCAGCGACACTAAGCTATAGTCTGCAACAGATTTAATAAGGTATTTAAAATTATTGTTTTCGGGTGAAACATTTTTATCGTAGGTTGAATAATTGGCGAACTGAAAAAAGAATATACTTTTTGTTTGAAATTTCTTATGAATTTCTATAAGGCTTTCGTAGTTATTATAAGGATCTTTTCTAATCTTTAACCATACAGAAATGCGCTGTGCCACGCGTTTCAATTTAAAAGTACCTAAGTCATATAGCAAGCCTGCTATGCTCCTCATTGGCCCTCTGTGTGCAAAACAGTGTGAAGAAGTAACATCAATAACAGAAGTATACCGAAACTTTCGCTCTTTACTATCTATAGCAGGAAATCGTTCTTTAAGCTTATCCAGAAATCTGTATGCCCAAATATCTACCACCGGTAATCGCAAAAAATTATTCTTATAAGCAATACTTTCAGAGGGAGGAAATCTGCCATGCGTATCTTTTAAGTATGGTAAATATTCTTCGTATCTCGTTAATAGATAAAAACTTGCAGCAAAAATATCATAAGGAATAGCACTGGGCTCACTTGTCCTGAAAAAACAAGCTGTACCCTCCCACTCCTCAACAGTTATTTGCAAATCAGTTATTCCGTGTACAAATAACAGATCGTTACTCCTTACAAAAAACTCATTCTGCAAAGGATGCTTGCTATACGTGATCTTAGGACCGGTGTGTTTTATAAAATCTTCAACCTTTGTAGTAAAAATGATATCTATCCCAAGTATCCTTGTGAAAATCTGCTTCATGGTGTAACTGAAGCGCGAAGTAATTTTATGGGTATATATCAGAAGCATATTTATATCAAATTATTATCGGCAAAGCTATAGTATTTGTTTTGGGTAATAATTACATGATCCAATACCCTGATATCCATAGCTTCTGAAGCTTTTTGAAGCTTATTTGTAATTTTTTTATCAGCCTCACTTGGTTTAAGTGCTCCTGAAGGATGATTGTGGGCTAAAATTAAGGATACCGCGCCTAATTCCAGTGCCTGTTTTATTACCAAACGAACATCTACCAGGGTGCCCGTAATACCTCCCTTACTCAATTGAGCTTTTTGAATAACCTTATTTGAGTTATTCAAATAAACGATCCAGAATTCCTCGTGAGGAAGGTCTGCAAGCAAGGGCTGCAGAAGATCGAAAACCTCCTGACTCCCTAAGATCTGTGCCTTCACCATCGCCTTCTCATTTTGCCTCCTCCTCCCTATCTCCAAAGCCGCAGCAATTGATACGGCCTTGGCCTCGCCAATACCTTTAAATTTCATTAATTGTTTTATGGATACCTTACCTAATTCGTTTAAGTTATTATTGGTAGATGCCAAAATTCTTTTGGAGAGTGCCACTGCTGTTTCATTTTTGGTCCCTGAACCAATTAAAATAGCAATAAGCTCGGCATTAGAAAGAACTGAACGCCCCTTATGCACTAATTTTTCCCTTGGTTTGTCATCGTCAGACCAATTCTTAATGGAAAAAGAAGAAGATTTTTGTTGCATGGCCTAAAGATAATCAACTAAAAAAATTATTGTAAATTTCATTCATAAATTCCTAACTAAGAATTCATGAAATCGATTTTTGATGAAGCTACCTATAAAGAAGTTTTAGAACGTTTTAATCAGCTAAGTGCAGATTCAGAAGGTTTATGGGGTAAAATGAGTGTTGGCCAAATGCTTTGGCATTGCCAGATATTCATAAAGGCTGCGATTAAAAATAAGAAACATGACAAAAGGGCAAATCCAATTATTAGCTGGTTCTTTAAAAAATCCATGTACAACGATAAGCCCTGGAGAAAAAATTTACCTACCACACCCTTTGCAAGGGCAACAGAAGAAAAAGACTTTGAGGTAGAACATATAAAGTTACAGGAATTAGTTAAGGAACTATATAATCTTCGCGACAGGAAGGACTGGAATGCACATCCCATTTTTGGTGATTTTACACCGGAGCAATGGGGTAAACTTGAATACAAACATTTAGATCACCATCTGAGACAATTTGGGGTTTAAGAGATATGCTTAAAGGAGTGTAACAATGATTAAACGGTCTTAGCTAAATCATATTTGCAATCTCATTCAAATCAAGCCCGCCATAGTCTCCTGAGCTCATAAATAGCACTATGCTATTAGTAACATCCTGATTGAAAAGAAATTCTTTAAAGGCAGCACTATTTGTAAAAATATGAAGTTCTTGCTGTTGAAATGCCTGCTCTATCTGTTCTTTAGTTATTTCATCTAAACCCTTTATTTTTAGTGATTCAGGTATATAAAATACAGCTGATACATCTGCTTTTTTCAAAGACCCCCTGTATTCCTTTAAAAATTCCGCATTTAAACTGCTATAGGTATGTAGTTCTAAACAGGCTATAAGTTTTCGATCCGGGAATTGTTCTTTTACCGCATTTGCTGTTGCTGCCACTTTACTTGGGGAATGGGCATAATCTTTGAAGATTATTGTATTCCCATTTTCGCCAATTTTTTCCAGGCGTTTTGATGCACCCTTAAATGATGATATTGCTTCATAAAAGTCTTCTTCATCCACACCCATATTTTGACAAATCCACTTTGCTCCTGCCAGATTATTCAAATTATGGCGCCCAAATATATTCAGCGGCATTGGGCCTTCCCCTGTATTTAAAAAAGTCTGCCCGTTCTCAACAAAAAATTCCGGGGTTGAATAGGGAAGTTTCCGTATTGAATTTGCTGAAGCTTCAACGATGCTTTTTACGTTTACATCCTCTTCATTATACGTAATGCTCCCTCCTTTAACTATACTATCTACAAAAATTTTAAATTGTTCAAGATAATTTTCAAAAGTGGGAAAAACGTTGACATGATCCCAGGCTATGCCGCTTAAAAGTGCAATATTTGGTTTGTATAGATGAAACTTTGGCCGCCTGTCTATAGGAGAAGAGAGATATTCGTCTCCTTCTAAAACTATAAAATCATTTTCATCGGTGAGATGTACCATTCGGTCAAATCCCTCCAATTGAGCCCCCACCATATAATCAACCTTCTTCCCTTGATAATTCATTACATGAAGGATCATTGAAGTTATAGTGGTCTTGCCATGACTACCTCCAATAACAACACGTGTCTTGTGTTTAGATTGCTCATAAAGAAATTCCGGATATGAGAAGATTTTTAGATCAAGCTGTTTGGCTTTTATCAATTCAGGATTATCTGGCTTGGCATGCATGCCAAGGATAATGGCATCCAAGGAAGTATCTATTTTATCGGGAAACCAACCAAACTCAGAAGGGAGGATTCCTTGTTTTGCCAATCTGCCTTTAGAGGGTTCAAATATTACATCATCACTGCCCGTAACAACATATCCTTTATGATGCAGAGCCAGGGCCAGATTATGCATAGCACTGCCTCCTATAGCTATAAAATGAATTCGCATCCTGCCGTTTTATATTCCTCAAAGATAGGTATTGAAAAGTGCAACTCAAATCATTATTTACCTCAGAATCTTTCTATCTTAGTAAGATACTTTATTTCAAAACTTTGAATACTAAAATTAACATACATGAAACGGCTTTTGTTACGGCGTCTTTTCGAATGGGTGATGTAGCCCTCAGCAAGGACAGGTATGCCTATTTGTGGTCCAAGAGCAGTATTGACATTCATGCTGAACGCTACAGCTCAGCTGTTTCTTCTTATGAACCTTATGCACATTGTTTACGCAACCGTTATTTTTATGATACCATAAAAAAACTCGTGACGCAAAACAGGATTGAAGTTCTTATCAATTTTGGTTGTGGCTTCAGTATGTATCCGTATTTATTAGAAAATTCCCTTGATTATATCGAAATTGACAAACCGGATGTTGTTACGCACAAGAAAGAAATGACAACCAAATGGGAAAGGGAAGGGAAATTACCCCAAAGAAACATCACCTATTTGGAAGCCGATTTTAACCTCGCATCCCAGGATAAACTTTATGAGCAGATAATAGCTCTAAAAAATGGAAGAAAATCTTTTATTCTCCTGGAAGGGGTACTCTTCTTTTTAAGTAAAGATGACACGAAAAGGCTTTTCAAACTCTTTGGTAAAATTCAGGAACCCGGTGAATACTTAGGCAGTGTTTCCTTTATACCACAATTGGAAAAACAATTGGTCTTTAAAAAACTGATCGATTATGTTGAAAGCAACCTGGAAAAAAATGAGCGATTTCAATATCAAACGGTTGCTGATGAATTTTATATCAACCTTGAAGGTTATAAATTAATAGACCACCAGGATACACTTAGCCTTTCGGCCTATTATGAACCCAGACGGTTCTTACCTAAAGAAGAGGTCCTTAATGAACATATGTATTTATTGAAAAAAAATAGTGTGCAATGAATTTAGTATTATCAGACATTGAATCAAAAGAAATTATGCCTGGTCTTCATGGTAAAATGATCCATAGCGAGAACATGACTCTGGCCTTCTGGGAAGTGGAAAAGGGAGCTACGGTTCCGGAACATTCTCACATTAACGAGCAGATTATGCATGTATTGGAAGGGGATTTTGAATTTAAAGTGGCAGGGGAAACCAAAATTTACGGCCCCGGGGAATTGGTTATTATACCCTCCAATATTCCACATAGTGGTAAGGCACTAACGCCATGCAGGCTTATGGATATTTTTAGTCCGGTGCGGGAAGCATATAAATAGAAAAAATCATGCAAATCAGTTTACAAGGAAAAAATGCCCTGGTGGGAGGTAGCAGCCGTGGTATTGGCAAAGCAATTGCCCAGCAATTGGCGGCAAGTGGTGCCAGGGTTACGCTTATGGCCAGAAGTGAAGATCAATTAAAATCTATTGCAGCCAGTCTTACACCTAATGGTGGCCCTCCTCATGACTATTTGGTTGTGGATTTTACAGATTTTGATAATTATAAAAATATAATTTCCAAGTACTTTGAAGATCATAGGGTAGACATACTGGTAAATAATACACAGGGGCCGGCTCCCGGCAATGCCTTGGAGAAGAATATCACAGATTATCAGGAGGCCTTTGACCTGCTGTTTAAATCTGTTGTATATACTACTCAACTGGCTTTGAAAAACATGATGCAAAATAAATGGGGGCGTATAATTAACGTAGCCTCGATATCTGTAAAGGAACCATTGGGCTATTTGGCTCTCTCAAATACTATACGGGCCGCAGTGGTTACATGGGCAAAATCATTGGCCACCGAAGTTGCCAAAGATAAAATTACAGTAAACAATATATTAACAGGATACTTTAATACAGAGCGCATCTCAGATTTAAATAAAAAGAAAGCGGAACAAATGGGTATTTCTGTGGATCAGGTCCGTAAGACTATGGAAGAACAGGTGCCTGTGAAACGTATTGGTGATCCTCAAGAATATGGATATTTAGTTGCTTTTCTGGCTTCCGATAAAGCTTCTTATATAACAGGGACAAACATTCCAATAGATGGTGGCTTACTAAAATCACTATAAACAGCACTAATATCTGAATTAAATAGTCATTCTAACCTTTCAAAGCCAGAATCCGTTGTTTTTCTTTTAAAGCTCTTTTAAAATCACTTTTGTTGACCAATGCCTTATTTATCCAAAGCATAGAATTCTGTTTATTCCCTTTTTTCCGGTACAACAATGCCATTCGATAATAAGCCCATTCCAAGGGGACTCCATCTTTAATAGAATACCTCTCGATATATCTGGTCATATATTCTATTCCCGTATCTAATTGAAGTCCATACTCACTACACACCTTACCTAACTGATAATTCAATTGGTTTCTTTCAAACTCTTTGAAATCATTCACCAAAGATAATGCCCTTAAATAATTTGTCTTAGCATTACCCGGTTCATCGTCATATTCATAGACATAACCAAGGGCTAAATAACCATCTAATGTTGAAATTTGTTTTAGTTGCTTAGCAAGTTCATAAGCTTTGGCATAGCTTCCGCCAACTATTCCCGGCAGTGAAACATAAAAATCTATTAGGGCCCAGTGTGCTCCGGTATGTGTCGGATCAAGGATGAGGGTCTTTTTAAAGCTCGATTTTATGCGACCTATAAGAGTAAGTCCAACAAAAGGATTACTGTTTTGAGCCTTTTTTGCCAAAACACCTCCGTACTTAAAAAAGTAAGAAGGGTTATCCGCAATTAAGCTCGTAAGCCTTTTATATATTTCGATAGCCTTGTCCCATTCTTCCTGATACGCATAACTTTCTCCTAATTTGTCTAATAAGACAGGGTTGGAATACAGCTTGGGTTGTTCTAATAATAATTCGCTGGCGCGTTTGTAATTCCCGGCATCTATCCAATAGTCTATATCAGAAGTAACTATTTGCGCATTCAAGGCAATAGTATAGGTTAAAATTATAAGGAATATGATTTGTCTCACATTATCTATCCACTTTCGAACTTATTAGGTCGTAATCGGATTGTAATCCTTAAAGATGTAGGATTGTCTGGTTGTTACTTCACCTTCAGCTTGGAATTTTAAAGTATATGTACAAAACAATTTCACATTCATCATTTTTTACTTTTCTTTACTTCCGGCGGATATTTTGAAAATACTTTGGTCACAATTTCGTGAAGCTTTTTTTCTCTGGTTCTAGGTGAATTATTCTCACTAAAATTACTTAAACTTACTGCTTGCCATAATAAGGCATCCTTTTGGCTGTCCACCAGGTCAAAAATTATCTCCCGTTCCAGATTGGAGCCTCCTAAGGGAACTCCTACAGATACACCTCCGCCGACATTACCGCTTGTTCCCCCTATTCCTATACCTACTGAGCTATTGCTAGGCGTAACAAACGACTGGCTCTGAATATTGATATAAAAATCTGGTTCCTCGGATAACAAAATTCCACGCGTTTGCATAGTTGAGTCAATGGCATTAAAAAGTCGTTTTGAATCCAAATCACTGAGACCAGTCTGCATTTGAGGGTAATAATTATAAGTATTGTAACTGGTATAATCTGCAGATTTATCGTAATCATAGTTTACACGCACCGTGCTGCAGGAAATTGCGCAAAGAACAACTAATATGATCATTATAGTTCTCATAAACGATTTTATAATAAAAATAAAGAAAAAAAACAGGGAAGCTGAAAATTGGTTTGTTTAATCGTTTAATAGCAGCCAAAGCTTATCTTTAAGCCCATCCAGACCCATTTCTGATACCGACGAGATGAAGATATAGGGGGTCTCCTTTAAATCCTTATCCAATTCTATTTTCATTTCCCCAATTAATTCGTCATCCAGCATATCTGACTTGGAGATGGCGACCAATCTGTTTTTATCCAATAGTTCTGGATTATACTTTCTTAGTTCATTTAAGAGAACCTCGTATTCCTGACTGATATCTGTACTATCTGCAGGAATTAAGAACAATAGGATTGAATTCCGTTCAATATGACGTAAAAAATAATGTCCTAAACCCTTACCTTCGGCAGCTCCCTCAATTATTCCAGGAATATCTGCCATAACGAAACTCCTAAAATCTCTGTACTTTACAATTCCCAGGTTTGGTTTTAACGTAGTAAATTCATAATCTGCTATTTTTGGTTTTGCAGAAGTCATTACAGAAAGTAGTGTAGACTTTCCCGCATTTGGAAATCCTACCAAGCCAACATCTGCCAAGACTTTAAGTTCAAGGGTCAATTGTTTCTCTTGTCCTGGCATACCCGGTTGTGCATACCTCGGCGTTTGATTTGTTGGGGTTTTAAAATGCCAATTTCCTCTGCCTCCTTTACCTCCTTCAGCCGCAATTTTTTCTTCCCCGTGTTCTGTAATTTCAAAAAGAATCTCATTGGTGTCCGAATCGCGAACAACAGTACCCAAGGGTACGTCTAAAAATATGTCTGTTCCATCGGCACCACTACTCCTGTTTTTACTCCCATGCGCGCCATGCCCTGCCTTAAAGTGCCGCTTATATTTGAATCCAAGCAGTGTCCAAAGGTTTTGATTACCACGAATAATAATATGACCCCCTCTACCACCATCACCTCCATCAGGCCCTCCTTTTGGTACATATTTTTCCCTGTGTAAATGCGCAGACCCTTTACCTCCATTGCCTGAGGCAACTTGCATCTTTACATAATCCACAAAATTCCCTTCGGTCATCGCTCAAGTTTCGTTTATAAGAAGTAGCAGTAAAATCAGGTCTGTTTTATTGTGCTATCAAAATCATCCTTCAACCTGTATTGCCTGAATTACTTTGCCAAGGCGCTCTGTAATAGCTTCTATTTGCCCAATACCATTTACAGAATGGAATTTACCCTGAGCTTCATAGTATTCTTTGAGAGGTGCGGTTTTTTGATTGTATTCCTCAAAGCGATTTCTGATCTTATTCTCGTCCTGATCATCAGTTCTTCCACTTATTTTGCCCCTTTCTAACAAACGCTGAATTAGTTCTTCATCATTAGCTTCTAAGGCAATTACTGCGTCAATTTGCATTTCCTTTGAATCCATTAGGTTGTCCAGGGCTTTCGCCTGGTCTACTGTCCTGGGAAAACCGTCAAAAATAAATCCATTAGCTTCAGGATGTTTCTCTACTTCATCCCTGAGCATTTTTATAGTAACCTCATCCGGAACTAAATCTCCCTTATCCATAAAGGTTTGCGCCAGTTTCCCCAGTTCGGTATTATTTTTAATATTAAATCTAAAAACATCCCCAGTGGATATGTGCATTAAATTATATTGATCCTTTAAAAAAGCAGCTTGCGTTCCCTTACCTGCTCCTGGTTTTCCAAAAAGTACAAGATTAATCATATGGTGTTGGTTTAGTTGGTATACATCTCTCAAATTTCTTCCCTGTTCTTTATAATCCAGCCCATAACCTACAATAAACTTATTTGGAATCTCTATTCCAACATAATCAATAGGATATTCTCCGTTGTAAATTTCTTGTTTAAAAAACAGGCTTGCTATTTTAAACTCCTTGACGTTTGTCTTTGCAAATAAATGGACTAATTCCTGAAGGGTTCTCCCGGTATCAATTATGTCCTCTACAATGACCACACTTCTGCCTTCTATATTTTCAGGAAGATCTAAAAGTGTTTCTACAATCCCTGTAGATATAAGACCCCTGTATGAAGCTAATTTAACAAATGACACCTCACATGGATACGGATAATTTTTCAATAAATCAGATATAAACATGAAGGCCCCGTTAAGTACCCCAACAAATATGGGCACCTCATCTTTGTAGTCTTTAGCAATTTCATCGGCAATTCTCTCAATTGCAAGTTGTATTTCTTCTTCTTTCAGAAATGGCTTAAACAATTTGTCGTGCAGCTTTATCAATGGTAGTGGTTTTATAGGATGGCAAAGATAGTATTTTGCTTTCTCTTTTTTAGGCTAAGGACCCCAGATTCTAACATTTAGGTGTATTTTTGTAGTCAGTCAAAATAATCTGTTTCACCTGAGAAAGTAAAACTTCATGAATTTTTTTTCTTCTGATTTTAAGCTGGGCATTCTTGGAGGAGGTCAATTGGGTAAAATGCTCTTGTATGAAACAAGGAAGTTTGATGTTTATACAAAAGTATTAGACTCTTCCCCCGATGCCCCTTGCAAAATAGCATGCAACGAATTTGTAGTGGGTAGTTTAATGGATTTCAATGCGGTTTACAATTTTGGAAAGGAAGTAGATTTACTCACAATTGAAATTGAAAACGTAAATATAGATGCTCTTGAAAAATTGGAAGAAATAGGCAAAAAAGTTTATCCGTCTTCAAGGGTTCTCCGAACTATTCAAAACAAGGCAAAGCAGAAGTTATTTTATATAGACAATCAAATTCCTACGGCACCTTTTTCCAGATTTGCTTACACCAGTGAAATAAAAGAAAGTGTTGCTCATGGAGGTATTGCATTTCCTTTTGTGTGGAAAAGTGCCCAATTTGGATATGACGGACAAGGTGTAAAGATTGTTCGCTCTTTGAAAGATCTTGAGAACCTTCCTAATGTTGAATGTATCACTGAGGATCTGATTCCCTTTAAGAATGAACTGGCGGTAATAGTTTCAAGAAATGTCCAGGGCGAAGTAGTTGATTATCCTGTGGTGGAAATGGAATTTCATCCGGAAGCGAATCAGGTCGAATATGTCCTGTGCCCGGCCAGAATTGACGACGAAGTGGCCATAAAAGCCAGAAAGATAGCCTTAAAGTTGTCTGAAAAATTGCAACATGTGGGTCTTCTGGCAGTTGAAATGTTTCAAACAACAGAGGATGAGATTTTGGTCAATGAGGTAGCGCCCAGACCCCATAATAGTGGCCATTACAGCATAGAAGCAAGTTACACCAATCAATTTGAGCAGCACCTGAGAGCTATTCTTGGATTTCCACTTGGATGTTCCGACAGTAAAGTAACAGGAGTAATGGTAAATTTGGTTGGTGAAGAAAAATATACCGGCGAAGTTGTATATGAAAATATTGAGGAAATATTTAAACTAAGCGGAGTTACACCCCATATTTATGGCAAAAAAGAAACAAGACCATTTAGGAAAATGGGGCATGTAACCATTATTCACAACGATATAAATGAGGCACGTAAAACAGCCGAAAAAGTAAAAAAGACAATTAAAGTAATTAGCAAATAATAAAAATATGAGCAAAGTAGCAGTTATCATGGGCAGTTTAAGTGATCTTCCCATTATGCAGGAAGCCGTTGATATTTTAAAGGGATTTGATATTGAAGTAGAGGTTGACGTAGTTTCTGCCCACAGAACCCCGGATAAATTATTCGAGTTTAGTAAACAAGCTCATAAAAATGGATTCTCGGTCATCATAGCAGGGGCCGGCGGTGCTGCTCACTTACCTGGGATGGTAGCTTCACTTTCGCCTCTGCCTGTCATAGGTGTACCGGTTAAAAGCAGTAACTCCATAGATGGCTGGGATTCAATTTTGTCCATTTTACAAATGCCCGGGGGAGTTCCTGTTGCTACTGTTGCCCTTAATGGTGCAAAAAATGCAGGTATACTTGCAGCTCAAATAATAGGTAGTTCTGACCAATGTGTAATGGATAAAATTGTGTTCTACAAAGAAGGACTAAAGGATAAAGTAATAAAAGGTGCTCAGGAACTTAATAAATCCAAATAGAATAATTGAGTATTATTGTTTTCCTCAAATTAAATCCTCTATTATAACATATTAAAAAACGTTGATCTGTATATGAATCCATTATTAACCCCATTTGATACAGCACCCTTTTCGAGTATTAAAAATGAACATTTTATGCCGGCCTTTCTACAGGCCATGGAAAGTGCCCGTAAAGAAATTGATGACATTGCCAATTCTGAAGAAGAACCCAATTTTGAAAATACTATTGAGGCTTTAGAATTTTCAGGCCAGCATTTGGATCGCATAGCCGGTTTATTTTTTAATCTGAATTCTGCCGAAACAAATGATACCATCCAGAAGATTGCCCAGGAGATATCACCTTTATTGTCGGAGTTTAATAATGATATTATACTAAATGAAAAATTATTCAGAAAAGTACAAAAGGTCTTTGAGGCAAGAGATAAGTATTCCCTGACAGAAGAACAATACACCTTACTTGATAAAAAATATAAAAATTTTAGCAGAAATGGCGCTAACCTTAATGCAGAACAAAAAATACGACTGAGGGAGATAGATGCAACACTTGCCAAATTAAAATTAAAATTCGGTGAAAACCTCCTGAAAGAAACAAATAAATACGAAATGCACCTTACCAACGAAGATGACCTTGAAGGACTTCCGGAAAGTGCAAAAGATGCTGCTTCGCAGTTAGCAAAAAATAAAGGAAAAAAGGGATGGCTCATTACTTTGGATTACCCAAGTTATATTCCATTTATGAAATATGCACGGAACAGAGCACTTAGAAAAGAGTTGTCAATCGCTTTTGGAAGCAGAGGTTTCCACAATGATGAATTGGACAACCGGGCTAATGTGATCAAAATAGCCAATCTGCGTCATGAAAGAGCCAATTTATTAGGCTATAAAAGTCATGCAGATTTCATCTTAGAAGAACGAATGGCAGAAACCCCGGAAAAAGTATACGATTTTTTGAAAGAATTGTTGTTAAAAGCAAAACCGGCTGCAAAACAGGAATTTAAGGAATTATCAGAGTTCGCAAAAGAATTAGACGGAATTGACCAGCTACAGCATTGGGACGGGTCCTATTACTCTGAAAAATTAAAGCAAAAACGCTTTAACCTCGATGATGAAAAGCTTAAGCCTTACTTCAAGCTGGAAAATGTTATTGAAGGAGTATTTATGATAACAGAAAGACTTTACGGATTGTCATTTAAAGAAGTATTTGATGTAGACAAGTATCATCCAGAGGTCAAAACTTACAGAATTTATGATAGCGACAATGAATTTGTATCCTTATTATATGCCGATTTTCATCCCAGAGAAGGGAAACGGGCTGGTGCCTGGATGACTTCGTTTAAGCCGCAGTTTAAATTGAAAAATAAAAATGAAAGACCACACATTTCTAATGTTTGCAATTTTACCAGATCTACGGAAAAGAAACCGTCACTGTTAACTTTTAATGAGGTTACGACCCTATTTCATGAGTTCGGGCATGCTCTGCATGGGATTCTTGCCAACACAACCTATCCAAGCTTATCCGGTACTTCCGTATATTGGGATTTTGTTGAGTTGCCCAGCCAAATATTCGAAAACTGGTGTTATGAAAAAGACGCCCTTGAACTGTTTGCCAGACACTATGAGTCAGAAGAGCCTATTCCTATGACATACGTTGAAAGTATCAAGAAATCTGCAACATTTCAGGAGGGAATGGCTACAATGCGCCAACTTAGTTTTGGTTTCCTGGATATGTCGTGGCACGCGTCTGATCCCTCTGCTATTTCAGATGTGAAGAAGCATGAAGTTAAAGCTTTTAAAGATACTTTGCTTTACCCAAATAATCCTGAGACATGCATGAGTGTCTCTTTCGCGCACATATTTCAAGGTGGTTATTCCGCGGGTTATTACAGTTACAAATGGGCGGAAGTACTGGATGCGGACGCCTTTGATTATTTTAAAGAAAAAGGGATTTTTAACAGCGAAGTTGCTGAAAAATTTAAGAATCATATACTTTCCAAAGGAGGAACTGAAAAACCCATGGTGCTCTATAAACGCTTCAGAGGTAGGGAACCTAAAATAGAGGCTCTTTTAGAACGTGCCGGATTAATGAAAAAGACGGCATAGTCTAATTTTTGTCCTCAAGTGCATCATAACCTCCCAAAAGATCTATAACATTCTTATACCCGGAGGAAGTGAGTAATTCCGCTGCGCTTGCACTTCGGCCACCTTTTTTACAATAAACATAAATAGTTTTATCTTTTTCAATTGTATTGAATTGATTGATGAAATCCTCATCATACCAATTAATATTGACTGCATTATCTAAATGACCTTCGGCATATTCCTCCGGGGTACGAACATCGATCAGGACAGCATTTTCAACATCCTCAGACGTCAATTCTGTGATTGACATGGATTTGGTTTGGGTACAGCTTATTTGAATAAAAAACAAAAGAAGGAAATAACCGATATTCTTCATAATTGGGCAGTTTACGTTTAAATTCAATATTTTCATTAAAAATAATTTATTTTTGGATTCCACAAGTATCAAAATGACTGAAAATAAATTAAATCCTGATTTTTGGGTCGACCAATACGCCGACTATCTATTCAACTATGCGGTGGCACGGGTGAGTGATGCCGAGATCGCTAAGGATTTGGTACAGGAAACTTTCCTTGCGGGATTAAAATCAGCTAAAAATTTTCAGGGAGCTGCAGCCGAGCGAACCTGGCTAATTGCTATTTTGAAGCGAAAAGTTATTGACTATTATAGAAAAATTAATTCAAAGAAAGGCAAAGCCGAGGTTCGAATTACATATAGTAATAAAAGTGACTCAGCCGGTGATTGGTTGGAAGAAAATGTGGCGGATCCTTTTAGTACCCTGGAAAATGATGAAATAGAAAATAAAGAATTGGGACTAGCTATACAGGAATGTATTGCTAAACTACCAAAAAAGCAATCTTCTGTATTTGTTATGAAAACTATCCAAGGATTTAGTACCGAAGATATTTGTAATGAGCTGGGGATAAATCCGTCTAACCTATGGGTAATGGTGCACAGAGCCAGAACAAGTCTTATGGGTTGTCTTAATGAAAATTGGTTTAAATTATGATTAACTGCGAGCAAGCAAGTACAATTTGCAATAAAAAGCAATACAGAGAAGCTACACTTCTTGAACGAATCAACTTAAGTCTGCACCTGTTGATTTGTAAAGCTTGTTCTTCATTTTCCAAGAAGAACAGTAAACTAACGGTCCTTTTTAATAAGGCTGATTTACAACTCCTCTCTGAGCAGGAAAAGGTAAAAATGAAAGAAACGATTGAACGCAGTATCTAAACATAATTTTCCAGGATAATTAACATCCCCAACCAACAAATTGGAATACTTTCTACAAAAAATGAAGCAAAATATTTAGATTGATTTCTATGCGTTAATAGCAGCATAACATTTAACATCAAAAAAAGTATTGTCTTTCCAATAATTTCCAACCGACTTATGTCGTCTTTGAGAAAAGTTATCATCAAGAAAATAAATGACAATAGTAGACCGAGATTTTTGGTTTTTGAAACCCCAATCCGCTGCGGTATTGTTTGGAGATTCAATTCATCATATTCAAGGTCTCTTATCTCAAATGGAATTAATAGTATGAGTATTAGAATAAACTGCTGTAGTATCTGAAGACCTATATCCCATGAAAATGAAACAACCGAAGCAACTACCGGAAATATGAATGTAGTTCCTGTCCAGACAAGAGCTACCAGCAGTACTTTAATGATTCCTGAATTCCTTAAATTCTTGTGCTTAGAAGAAACCGGTAATGCATACAATGCTATTAGCAGGGCAAGTATAAAACATACGAGCCACACCTCATAACTCAAAAAAAAGAAATGATATGCCGCAAGGGCCGATAGTATTAAACTAAAAATTTGTATTTGCCTGTGATAGCTATTTTTGACAAGGATATATTTTTTGGCTTGAGCTCCGTATTTTATAAAATTATAACTTGGTACTGTTCCAAAAAAAACAAAAAGAATCAGATGTTGTTCTGGTAAAATGTTTAAGAAAATATTAGTTACCATTAGCAGACTAATCACCGCAAATGCAACGTGAACACTTGCATCCAGATAAAAATTAAAAATACGGCCCAACCAACCCATTAAACAAAAATAACCAAACTGTTCATAACGTTTCTTTTTCGTTAAAAACTTTAGGTTACATCACTTTAAATTAGGGAATTTTACAAGAATTAATCCCTAATTTTGTTCACTATTATTTTAGCTATAAAATTCGGTATTATGGTGACTGACCAGTTTGCTTCAAGACATATAGGAATTCGAAAAGATGATCTGCCTAAAATGCTTAAGACCATTGGTGTGGAAAGTATAGATCAGTTAATAGATGAGACTATTCCAAGTGAGATTAAGCTTAAAAAACCTTTGAATCTTAGCAAGGAAATGAACGAACATGAATTCTTGTCACATGTAAATTCGCTTTCCCAAAAAAATAAGGTATTCAAAACCTATATTGGTCTGGGATACAACGAATGTATTACTCCATCTGTTATTCAAAGGAACATTCTTGAAAATCCAGGATGGTATACGGCATATACCCCATATCAGGCTGAAATTTCACAAGGTAGATTAGAAGCCCTGTTAAACTTCCAAACCATGATTTGCGATCTTACTGCGATGGAGCTATCTAATGCTTCACTTTTGGACGAAAGTACTGCAGCTGCTGAAGCAATGACCATGCTTTTTGATGTCAGGCCCAGGGAACAAAAGAAGAATGAGGTTGTAAAATTTTTTGTGTCCAATGAGGTCATGCCACAGACCTTGTCTGTTCTCCAGACCAGATCAAAACCCCTTGGAATTCAATTGGTAATCGGAGATCATGAAACCTTTGATTTTGACGATGGCTTTTACGGAGCCTTGCTACAATACCCAGGTAAATATGGTCAGATAAACGACTATAAAGATTTTGTACAAAAAGCGCAGGCTAAAGAAATGAAAGTAGCTGTAGCTGCAGACATACTTAGTTTGGTTTTATTAACTCCACCTGGTGAAATTGGTGTGGATGTAGTTGTTGGAACAACTCAACGCTTTGGAATTCCTTTGGGCTATGGTGGCCCACATGCCGCTTTTTTTGCAACCCGGGAAGCTTATAAAAGAAATGTTCCCGGAAGAATCATAGGGCTTACAAGAGATACTGAAGGGAAACCAGCATTGCGTATGGCTTTGCAAACCAGAGAACAGCATATTAAAAGAGATAAAGCAACATCCAATATTTGCACAGCACAGGTGTTGCTTGCGGTCATGGCGGGTGCTTATGCAGTCTATCATGGTCCAGAAGGATTGAAATATATTGCGAATAAAGTTCATAAGAATACCAGGATATTAAGTCAGCTATTGGAAAATCAGGGATTTAAACAATTGAATACCGCTTATTTTGACACCATCAAAGTACTGGTTCCGGATACGAAGTCCTTAAAATCTATTGCTGAAAAAAATGGTATAAATTTCAATTATATTGATAATAATACGGTTTCTATATCCGTCAATGAGGCAACAAGCGAAGATGATATTAAAGTAATTTCCAATTGCTTTAATGAATTGCCTGAATCTAATAAGATGAATACGCTAGATGGTAAAACAAAGAATGTTATACCAAATGAATTAATACGTAGTACCCCTTTCTTAGAAAACGAAGTCTTTAATTCATATCATTCTGAGACAGAATTGATGCGTTATCTTAAACAATTAGAACGAAAGGATTTGGCTCTAAATCAGTCTATGATCTCCTTAGGTTCTTGTACTATGAAATTGAATGCTGCCAGTCAAATGCTCCCTTTGAGCATGCCAGCCTGGGGTAATATTCATCCATTTGTTCCTGTTGAGCAGGCAGAAGGATATCAAATTGTCCTACGGGAATTAGAAAGAGATTTAACGGAAATCACTGGGTTTGCTGGCACTTCTCTGCAACCCAACTCCGGTGCACAAGGTGAATATTCCGGATTAATGACCATAAGGGCATATCACGAATCCAGGGGCGACCTCCATAGAAATATCTGCATTATTCCCGCATCAGCGCATGGCACAAATCCTGCTTCGGCGGTAATGGCAGGAATGAAGGTTGTAGTAACTAAAACAGATGACCGAGGAAATATAGATATGGGAGATCTTAAGGAGAAAGTAGAAATACATTCTGATAATTTGGCTGCATTAATGGTTACCTATCCCTCAACCCATGGCGTTTTTGAATCCTCCATTAAAGAAATAACACAGTTAATTCACGATCATGGAGGCCAGGTTTATATGGATGGCGCCAATATGAATGCACAGGTAGGATTGACAAATCCGGCAACTATTGGAGCTGATGTTTGCCACCTTAACCTTCATAAAACTTTTGCTATCCCTCATGGAGGAGGGGGACCTGGTGTAGGACCAATTTGTGTTGCAGAGCAATTGGTTCCTTTCCTTCCTGGTAATCCGGTAATAAAAACAGGTGGTGAAAAAGCAATTTCTGCAATTTCAGGGGCTCCCTGGGGTAGTTCGTTGGTATGCTTAATTTCTTACGGTTATATTAAGATGTTAGGGGCAACCGGACTAACTGATTCAACAAAAATTGCCATTCTTAATGCGAACTACATAAAGAACAGGTTGATCGGAAAATTTGATGTTCTTTATACTGGGGAAAAAGGGCGGGCAGCTCATGAAATGATTATAGATTGCAGGCCTTTTAAAGAGAATGGAGTAGAAGTAACGGATATTGCCAAACGCCTAATGGACTATGGCTTTCATGCTCCAACAGTTTCCTTTCCTGTTGCCGGGACCCTTATGATAGAACCTACGGAAAGTGAAAATCTTGATGAACTAGATCGCTTTTGCGATGCTATGATATCGATCCGTGCAGAAATTGATCAGTCCTCTGCAGAAGATGTCAGTAATTTATTGAAAAACGCCCCGCATACACTTCATATGGTAACCAATGATTCATGGGAATTGCCTTATTCCAGAAAGAAAGCAGCATTCCCATTGCCTTATGTTGTTGAAAATAAATTCTGGCCTAGTGTTAGAAGAGTTGATGATGCCTATGGAGATCGTAATTTAATTTGTACCTGCACACCAATTGAAGCATATATTGAAGCATAACTTATTACGTATAAAAAGGGATTTGAAAGGCTACTTAAGTGCCGAAGAATAAGTTTTATTCTTGTTTATTTCTACTGAACATCGTAATTATTTGCTACGCACACATAGCACGGTATTTTTTTTTATTAGTTTGTAAAAAACTTATACAAGGCTATTAAAAATGAGTATTGGAATTAGCGGCACCGGATGTTATATCCCGTCAATCACTACTCAAAATGTTGATTTTGAGCAACACAATTTTCTTACAGATGAAGGCACTCCTTTTCCTTATTCTAATGAGATTATTATCGAAAAATTTAAGGCAATAACCGGGATTGATGAAAGACGCTACGCAGATAAAGAACTAAACACTTCAGATTTGGGTTTCTTTGCAGCTCTTGAGGCTATTGAGGATGCCGGGATTGATGCAGAAGATCTGGATTATATCATTTTTGCCCATAATTTTGGGAATGTAAGCCATGGTCAATCTCAAAGCGATACAGTTCCAAGTTTAGCGACAAGGGTTAAGCATCTCCTAAAAATTAAAAACCCTAATTGTGTTGCATATGATATGCTTTTTGGTTGTCCAGGCTGGATTGAAGGAGTAATTCAGGCAAATGCCTTTATTAAAAGCGGCATCGCGAAAAAATGCCTTGTAATAGGTGCGGAAACACTTTCCAGGGTAATTGATCAACACGATCGGGATTCCATGATTTATTCAGATGGTGCGGGAGCATGTATTATTGAAGATTCGGAAGATTCTGGTGAGATTCTTGCGCATACTTCTGCTACCTATGCCAACGAAGAAGCGTATTATTTGTTTTTCGGTGAATCACATAATAAATCTTGCCCCAGCAAAACACAATACATAAAAATGTATGGTCGTAAAATTTATGAATTTGCTCTTAAGCATGTTCCAAATGCCATGAGAAATTGTTTGAATAACAGTGGTATCCCTATTGAAAATGTAAAAAAAATATTTATTCATCAGGCAAATGAAAAAATGGACGAGGCCATTGTAAAACGATTTTACAAATCTTATAATTTGGAAATGCCGGAGGGAGTTATGCCAATGAATATACACGAAATGGGAAATAGTTCCGTAGCAACCGTTCCTACCTTATTTCATATGGTTAAAACGGGAAAAATGGAAAATCAGCATATAGAAAAAGGGGATGTTGTTATCTTTGCCAGTGTTGGTGCAGGTATGAATATCAACGCCATAGTCTATAGATGCTGAAAATATGTATGAAAAATCATTCCCTGTTAAAAGGTATAAAAATACACTTACCTTTCTTCAAAAACATATAACTACACAAGAAACCATATTGGATTTAGGGGTAAAAAACCCATTATCTGAAATAATGAAGCAACATGGCTATAAGGTTCAAAATACCAGCGGTGAAGATTTGGATTTGGAGTTAGACTTAGTTCAGAACTCGAAAGCCAATGTTGTCACTGCATTTGAAATCTTTGAGCATTTGCTCGCACCATATAATGTTTTAAGAGCAATAAAGGCAGATAAAATTGTAGCCAGTGTTCCATTAAAACTTTGGTTTGCCCCTGCATACAGAAGCAAAACTGATCCGTGGGACAGACACTATCACGAATTTGAAACCTGGCAGTTTAATTGGTTGCTTGAAAAAGCCGGATGGGAGATAAAGGATACATTTAGCTGGGCTAATCCTGTCAGGAAACTGGGAATTAGGCCTTTATTCCGGATTTTTACACCACGATATTATATTGTTTATGCCGAGCGAAAAAGGCGACCCTAAAGTACTGCTTTTATTGCATCAGGATAATTATACCATACTATAGTGAATTATTATATCGTAATCTGTGCACATAATGAAGAATTATACCTGGCTGATACACTCCAGTCTGTTCTGGCGCAAACCATGCAACCCAAGAAAATTATGGTTGTGAATGATAATTCTTCAGACAATACAGAAGCCATTGTAGATAAGTATATCTCCGAAAACAATCATATTTTTAAGGTTAACAGATCTTCCTCTACCCTTCATATGCCCGGAGCCAAAGTTGTGGAAGCATTTAATGAAGGTTGTAAGTTGTTGGATGACCAATACGATTTTATTGTAAAACTCGATGCTGATATCATCCTACCGGAAAACTACTTTGAAAAAATCTCACAGCTGATTAATTCAGATTCAAAGGCAGGTATCTTAGGTGGATTTGCCTATGAACAGGATGCCAATGGAGCGTGGAAGTTAAATCATCCAATGAATAACGATCACGTGCGTGGTGCTTTTAAAAGTTATACAAAACAGTGTTTTAAAGCTATAGGTGGATTAAGGAATTCTATAGGCTGGGATACTGTGGATGAGCTTCTGGCTCAGTATAATGATTTTAAAGTTATTACAGATAATTCATTAAGAATAAAGCATTTGCGCCCTCTGGGGGCTTCCTATAACAAACGGGCACGTTTTCTGCAGGGTGAAGCAATGTATAGAATGCGCTATGGCTATTTGATTAGTTTCATTGCCTCACTAAAAATTGCCTGGAAAAGAAAAAAATGGGAATTATTTTTAGATACTTTAAAGGGCTATGTTCAGGCAAAAAAGAGGAAACTTCCTTTTTTGGTTTCTAAAAAAGAAGGTGAATTTATCCGCAAACTCCGATGGCGTAATATTTTGAAAAAATTATTCTAATACCGCTGTGATAGGCTTTCCGGTAGTCCCGTTTGGGAATGCAATGCCTAGCAATGCCGCTATTGTAGGAGCAATATCAGGGATTTCTGTTCTAACAGTTGTTGAGCCCGGTTTAATGCCCTTTCCATAAAAAAGAAGTGGTGTATGGGTGTCATAAATCTGAGCAGAACCATGTGTGGAGCCTGTTTTACTATAATCAATACTTCCCGGTTTCGGAACCATTAGCACATCGCCAGAACGTTTCATATTATATCCATTTTGAATAATGTACGGTATTCCGGCAGTGTACTCATTATTTCGCATTTGATAAGCGGTATATACCTTAGCCATATCGCTGGATGATAATAATTCATCAGCCAAGGTCTCCTGAATTTCCTTAAGACTTAAATCCAGATTTTTAATTACCTTATGGTCAAGAAATAGTTGGTTATTGGAATAATTTTTAATTAACTCAGCCGACCCATACCTGTATTTAATGAATTCTGCGAGTTTTGCCTGCATTTCTGACCTGTTAAGATATCCCGCCGGAATTTTTTGATCATTCAGGTATGCTGGAACATTGATTGCCCCATGATCTGCAGTAAGAAAAACGGTGTATTCTCCCTCGCCTACCTTAGTATCCAGATATTTGAATAAACGTTCCAAATCGCGATCCAAACGAATGTATGTATCTTGAACTTCCTTGGAATTTACGCCAAACCAATGGCCAACATAATCTGTACTTGAATAACTTAAGGCTAAAAAGTCTGTAATATCGTCTGTTCCTAGCTGCTCCCCTTTTAGTGCTTCCAATGCAAAATCAGTAGTAATGCTATTTCCAAAAGGTGTTACCTTTAAAATTTCATATTGACTGTTCTTATCCCATAAACCAGGAAGGTCATGAGGAAATATAGGGGCACTTTCTCCTGAGTACAAGCCCTCGTAGCTATTGTTATCAGGACTACTTTCCACATAGGTAGTTATATCCTCAATTGTATTCCAGGGCTTCTTATAATTCTGAACCACATTAGAGGAATTAAAATCCACTACCCATTTAGGTAAATTCTCCATATAATAGGTACTGCTAATCCACTTCCCTTCACCACCACCAAGGAACCAGTAAGCCGCATTTGCTGTATGACCTCCGGGTAGGACAGCTCCTCTGTCTTTAAGTGCTACAGCAATAACTTTACCCTTCATTTGTGTATGCAATCGCAACTGATCCGTGATAGTAGTTACGGACATTCTATGCGGTGACATTTTTCCCGCTTCTGAAATCATTCCAACTGTTTCGTATGAATCATCGGAAGCACAATAAACCAGTTTATCAATTTCTTTATCATACCAGTTATTACCAATAATGCCATGTGCTGCCGGCGTAGCCCCCGTATAGACAGATGCATGTCCCGGGCCAGTACTCGTAGGTGCATAATTGAAGTGATTATTCTTACAATTAAAGCCTTCATTAACAAGGCGCTTAAAACCATCATCCCCATAATGATTCCAAAAACGGGTCAAATAGTCATACCTCATTTGATCTACTACAATTCCCACAATCAATTTCGGAGTGGTCATAAGGGGTGAAAAAATCTCCACTTTAGCAGGATCTTTTGCCCGCCGCTGACTTAATGCTTCCGAAGAATTTAAAATGAAGCTTATTATTAGAATGGATGTGAAAAAGCCTTTACTAAACATGTTAAATAGGTTCAGGGTTTAAAAATGCCTAAATTAAGTTTTAAAATTTTAAATGAAGGTTAAATGAAGGCTAATATTACTATTTTTACAGCTAAAAGTATCTTTTAGTTTTATGAATTACATCTCATCAATTGGCAGCTATTCTATTATGGTTTGGGAGGTTTTTAAAAAACCAACAAAGTGGTCAATAATGAAATCTTTGATTTTAAAAGAAATTGATGAATTGATTTATGGTTCAATGGGGATCGTTATTTTTATTTCTGTTTTCATTGGAGGTGTTGTGGCCATTCAGACGGCATTAAACCTTACAAATCCACTGATTCCTAAAGACCTGATTGGTTTTGCTACCCGCCAATCGGTTATTCTTGAGTTTGCCCCTACATTTACATCCATCATAATGGCTGGAAAAGTAGGTTCTTACATTACTTCCAGCATAGGTACTATGCGTGTAACCGAACAGATAGATGCATTGGAAGTTATGGGTGTGAATTCTCTTAACTACCTCGTTTTTCCTAAGATAATAGCCATGCTGTTTTATCCATTTGTAATTGCTATTTCCATGTATGTTGGAATTTTTGGCGGTTTAATTGCCAATTCCTTAGGAAATTACAGTACCTCAACCGAATTTATTCAAGGTATACAACTAGACTTTATACCTTTTCACGTGACTTATTCCTTTATTAAATCTGTAGTTTTTGCTTTTATAATTGCTACTATTCCTTCATTTCATGGGTATTATATGGAAGGGGGGGCCCTTGATGTAGGCAAAGCAAGCACAACCTCTTTTGTTTGGACTAGTGTGGTGATCATCATTGCTAACTTTGTGCTAACCCAACTATTATTAGGCTGATGATAGAAGTAGAAAACTTAAGCAAATCGTTTGGAGATGTCGAGGTATTAAAGGGCATAACTACTTCCTTTGAAAAAGGTATAACCAATCTTATTATAGGTCAAAGCGGCTCCGGAAAGACCGTATTTATGAAATGCCTTTTGGGGTTAGTTGTGCCGGATAGGGGTACAATTAGTTATGATGGCAGAATGTTTTCAAAACTAACAGTAAAGGAAAAACGAAATTTAAGACAGGACATGGGGATGGTATTCCAGGGAAGTGCCTTATTTGATTCAATGACGGTTGAAGAAAATGTGATGTTCCCGATGGATATGTTTACCACTCAGTCCCGATCTGAAATGGAAGACAGAGTCAATATTGTATTAAAACGTGTGAACCTCATTGATGCACATAAGAAATATCCGGCTGAAATTTCAGGAGGTATGCAAAAAAGAGTAGCTATTGCCAGGGCAATAGTTATGAATCCGAAGTATTTATTTTGTGATGAGCCTAACTCAGGTCTCGACCCTAAAACTGCTATTTTAATTGATAACTTAATTCAGGAGATCACAAAGGAATTTGACATTATTACTGTAATTAATAGCCATGACATGAATTCTGTCATGGAAATAGGCGAAAAAATTATCTTCCTGCAACATGGCATTAAAGAATGGGAAGGGACCAAAAACGAAATATTCAAAACCGATAATGAAGCGGTTACCAATTTTGTCTATTCCTCGGAATTATTTAAAAAGGTCAGGCAAATGTATATTGAAGAGAGAGACTAGCCACTTTCTACCTTAGCCTTATTTTATTATCATTCAATCGCACTTTTAACCAGTTTCGTAATTTTTCAGTATCCTCATCAATATTCCGACGTTTTGTACCCTTTTTCCAGACAACTTCAAAAATGGGTATAGTATCTATTTTACTAAAGTCTGTTGTAATTGTATAGGCAAAACCCAGGCTTTCAAGATTTTCATAATTTAATTTAGCTTCGGCACTAATTTGTTCAAATGGTATTTGTTTAGTCGTAAGCTTGCTTAGTTTTGCTATTTCAGATTCAAGTAGATTTATACGCTCATCTTTATTTAATACTTCGGCTTTTTTAGATTCGTATAGTTCATTTATATAATTGAATTTTATTTCAGAATCATCCCTTCCTCCCTGAACAATAATAAGTTCAGTATCTTCCAAGTTTGAAAATGCGTTTTTTTGTTCAATCCAGCTGGCAATGACGTTATCTGGGATAAGTTCATCCCCCATGCAAACCAATTCAATTGTTGAACCACCTTTCCTGTTATAATTTATTTCTGTAAGGTCTTTCAAATACCGGCCCCTATCTTTAAATTTATATAGTTCGATGGTATTATTGATCAAATCCTGGGCCTGCCTCATATATCTGGATTTCTGCCAAACATTATAAAAGGTAATTATAGCAGGTACCATAACCAAAATGGCAAATAAAGAAGCTATTCTGGCATAGAACCTTCTCTTGCGGGAATTAATGTATTTAACCATTGGAAAACGAAGGAGCTTGAGAACAATGACCGTGGCAAGCGCAATGAAAATAGTATTTATAATAAAAAGATACATTGCCCCGGTTGCATATTCCCAATTGCCTATTGCCAGTCCGAAGCCCACAGTACATAAAGGCGGCATCAAAGCTGTTGCGATGGCCACCCCAAAGATTACGGTGGCAATAGTTCCTTTTTTTGCCCTGGCTATAACCAGTGCGAAACCACCGAAAAAAGCGATCAGAACATCTCTGATATCCGGCTCTGTCCTTGCCAATAACTCAGAAGATTCATCCCTGAGCGGGAAAAATTCGAAGAATAAATAAGCCGTGAGAATACTTATGGTAACCATTACCGCAAAATTCTTTAATGAACGCCGAAGCGTATCAATATCGTTTATGGCAATAGACATCCCAATACCTAGAATTGGACCCATTAGAGGAGAAATAAGCATTGCTCCAATTACTACAGCCGTGGAATTTGCATTCAACCCTACCGAAGCAATAAATATAGAACATATCAATATCCAAACTGTGTGTCCTTTAAATGGAATATCGGCAATAATAGCTTCCTTAGTAGCCTCTTGATCTGTATTTTGTCGGATATTTAAAAGCCCAAAAATAAATTTTCGGGCACTTCCATAAAATCCCTGAAAATCTTTTTTAGCCTGCTCTCCGCTTAGATTATCTTTATCTTCCGATAATGGCTTAGTATTATAATCTTCTTCCATAATTATGTGTATTGGTCTCCAAATCGTTTTTTTACTTCTGCCAAAATACTTTTAATGGTTTGTTCCTTGGATTTGGGGCAAATCATCAGAACATCTTCTTTATCAACAATTATATAGTCTTTTAATCCATCAATAACTGCAATTTTGTCTTTAGGTAATCGAATCATATTTCCCTCAGCATCCTCGCTCAATACTTTCCCGTTAACAATGGCGTTACCATCTTTATCTTTCTCGAGTTTTTGATATAACGAACCCCAGGTACCCAGGTCATTCCAATCAAAAGTAGCCGGAAGAACAAAAATTGATCTGGCCTTTTCAAGTATGGCATAATCTATTGAAATATTGTCTGCTTTAGGATAGTTCTTATCGATAAATTTCTTTTCATCCGAGCTATTTAGCAGGTCATATCCGGCATTGAACAAGTCAAATTGCTCTGTTTGAAATTCCTTAAATGCAGCTAAAATGGTTCTAACACTCCATATAAAAATGCCTGCATTCCAAAGAAAGTTACCTTGGTTTAAAAATGACTTAGCTGTTTCATAATCCGGTTTCTCCCTAAATTGTTTGACGGCAAATAATCCCGAACTTTGCTCCCGGGGCGTTATTTGTTCGAACTCAATATAACCAAATCCCGTATTTGGGAAAGTAGGTTTTATTCCAAGGGTACATATTACTTCCTCTTCCTCACATTTATCAAAACAGCTCTTAACATTATTTTCAAAGGCCTTTTCATCTTCTATCCAATGGTCACTGGGAGCCACAATCATCAAACCTTCAGGATTCATTTTTTTAATTTTCAAAGCTGCATACAATATACAGGGTGCAGTATTACGCATTACAGGTTCCAAAATCACCTGATTTGAACTTATCATAGGAAGCTGACTCAAAACAAGTTCATTATATCTTTCATTAGTAAGAATTAGGATATTCTCTGTAGGTATAAAGTTATTGAGACGACTAAAGGTTTTTTGCAAAAGGGTATCCCCGGCACCCAACATATCGTGGAATTGCTTTGGGTAAGAAGAAGTACTAACCGGCCAAAACCGCGAACCTACTCCCCCAGCCATTAAAACCGCGTAATAGTTTTTATTTTTTTTCATTTGTTATTTCTCAATTACTAGTTCAACCTCGGCATGAGGCTGAAACAGATATACCCTGCCGGATGAAACCTCAATACATTCGTATCTTTTTACTTTTCTTTGCCCCTTCCTGAATAATTTCCCATTATACAATTTAAAAATACTGCCTGAAGGTAATTCAAAAACTTGAATTTTATCAGAAGGAATATCATAAGCTTTCAAAGCCATGGACAAAGCTGAATCTGTTGTGCTGCTGGCTTTTGGATTCCTAAAATGTTTTGCGAGGACTGGTAAAAGAGAAGAAGGAAATATTTCCGGTCTAATAAATGGAAGCATTAGGTACTGAAATGTCTGCTTCCACTCAATGCCATGAGGTCTTATTCTTCTTCCATACTTTTCGAAAGCTACCAAATGTCCAATTTCATGAATAAGCGTTATTAAAAAACGATATTTATTTGAAGTGGCATTGACAGTAATTTGATGAGAACCATTAGGAAGGAGGCGATAATCTCCATGGCGTGTAACTCTTTGATTAACTATTTTTAAATTTACTTCATTTACCTTTATAAGTTCAAGACAAGGCTGGACCGCATTCTCAGGAAGGTATTTTAACAGTGTTTCATTCATTGAAGTAAAATATTACTAAAATTAGGGAGTAGTGCTACTTACCTGTAATAGTTTCCCATTATAAAAGCGTTGTCCATTTAAAGCAAAGTCCATAATATAAGCAGCCATATCATCCGCTGTAATAGGCGCCTGATACCCGGGAAAGGCTTCTTCCAGCATTTCTGTCTGGACCGCTCCTATGGCCAGAACATTAAAGGAAGGGCCAGATTCCTTAAATTCCTCAGCCCATAATTCGGTTAAGGTAATTACCGCACCTTTACTGGAACTATAGGCTGCCAGGCCAGGAAATTTAACACTTCCCTGAACGCCGCCCATAGAACTTATACTTACGACATGCCCACCAGCAGACATTTTTGGAATGAGCAATCTGGTAAGTTCTGCAAGTCCGAATACATTTACCTTATAAATTTCTTCAAATTCCTTCCTGGTAGTTTGAAGAAAAGGCTTGTTTAATAATTGTCCCGCGTTATTAATTAGAATATCTACAGTTTTCCAATTATCTTCTAAAAAATGTTTGAGCTTTTCAAAATCTTTGTCTTTACAAATATCAAAAGGAAATGCTGAAATATTAGCCTCATTTAATTGCTTAACCGGCTTATCATTTCTGGAAAGGGCCAAAACTTTATGTCCGCTTTGGGCAAAAAGGCGGGCTAATTCATATCCTATACCCCTACTGCATCCTGTAATTATTACGTTAGCCATTTAATAATACTTTACTTCTTGTTCAGGTGAATTTGAAAATCCTTCCAATACAGGTATCATATTATTAATGAGCCTTGCCATATGTTCAAAATCCATTAGGTCTACCTCATCACCCACCTTGTGATAAAAATTATAATTGGTGAAATCAAAGGTCACATAAGTTTGTGAAGGCACATTAAAAATCTGATGGAATGGATAGTTATCCGATCTTTGAAAAAGGCCAAATTCCTTGGCTGATGGTAAAAACCCTACCAAATTTTTATTCGCATATTTATTGGATACTTCTGCCATATTTGATTTGTCGTAACCTGTAACATAAATCATATAGTCCTTATTAACCATAGGAACACCCGTCATTTCGAAATTAATCATCATATAAAGGTCAAGACCTTCTTGCTTCAATTTTTTAGCAAGATGATTGGATCCCAGTAAACCCTTTTCCTCGGCACTGAATAATGCAAAGATGAGGCTCCTTTTATTACTTCTGGAATTTCCAAAATACCTTGCCAATTCCAGTACGGTGGTTGTCCCGGAAGCATTATCATTGGCTCCATTCGCAATAGCATCACCATTTTCGGGTGTTAGTATACCAATATGATCATAGTGCGCTCCAATAAGGATATATTCATTTTGAAGTTTCTTATCAGTTCCTTTTACAACGCCGACAATATTATAAGCTGTTTTATGAAAATTAGACAATGTATCTCTATAAGTTTTAAAATAGGGCTTTAATTTATTTTGAAGAAAGATACCTTCAATAAATTCTGCAGCTTTTTCTATCCCTTCACTTCCTGAATCCCGGCCTTTTAAGTCATCTGACGCCAAATAGTTCATTATTCCGAGTACCCTGGTGCTATCCGAAAATTCATCACTTCTAGTTTTCTTAACTGTAGCAGCTTTGGTTTCCTTAGTATTTCGCTCTGCTGAAGTGCGTTCCAAATTTCCTTTAAGGCCATCAGGTCCGGCAGGTGGATTACTGGATTGCGTTTTTTTTAACGACCCACAAGCTGTTAAAAAAAATAGTGCTAATAGTAATATTACATGCTTCATTTGTATTCTAAATAACAAAAGGTATCCAACATATTTAGGATACCTCATTTTACGAATAATCAGACTTTTTTTCAAGAAATAATATTGTTTTATCAAGCCAACATAGTAACCGGATTTTCCAGATACGCCCTAAGGGTTTGCAAAAACTGTGCTCCGGTAGCACCATCAACTGTTCTGTGATCGCATGCCAGGCTAATCTTCATTGTATTTCCAACAACGATTTGACCATTTTTTACAACCGGTTTTTCAACGATGGTACCTACGGAAAGAATAGCTGAATTAGGCTGATTAATAATTGAGGTAAACTCAAGAATACCAAACATTCCCAGATTAGAAACCGTAAAAGTGCTTCCTTCCATTTCAGCAGGAGTTAATTTTTTAACTCTGGCTCTTCCTGCCAAGTCCTTGACCGAAGTTCCAATCTGAGTAAGACTCATCTGATCTGTAAATTTTAATACAGGCACTACCAAACCATCGTCTACCGCTACGGCTACACCTACATGAATATGCTGATTATATCGGGTGGTATCTCCATTCCAGGAAGTATTTACCTGCGGATGTTTTCTAAGTGCCATAGCACAGGCTTTAACTACCATATCATTAAACGAAACTTTGGTGTCGGGAAGACTATTGATCTTTTCCCTGGAAGCTTTGGCATTATCCATATCAACCTCAATCATAAGGTAATAATGAGGAGCTGTGAACTTAGATTCACTCAATCTTTTCGCTATTACCTTACGCATTTGGGAATTTTTCACCTCCTCAAAATGTTCTTCTCCGGTTGGAAGGATTTGTGGTGCCAATACCGGACTTTCAATCGTTGTTTTGGTTTCAGCAACCTCAGCAGGAGCAACAACTTTTGCAGATGGCACAAAGTTTTCTACATCTCGTTTTACAATTCTGCCATGATCTCCGCTACCCTTTACGGCCATAAGATCAATTCCCTTTTCCGTGGCAATTTTCCTTGCTAGTGGAGAAACAAATACCCGCTGTCCTGAATCTAATTTCTTTCCCTCTTTTTCCTCTTTATTTGTCTCTTCCTGAGGCGCCTCCACCTCCACAGTCGTGGATGTTTCAGTCTTTGAAGCAGGTTTAGCCTGCAAAACGGCTTCAATATCGGTACCATCCGGACCGATAACTGCCAATACTTCATCAACAGGTGCTGATTCGCCTTCCTGTATTCCTATGTAAAGAAGTTTCCCTGAGTAGAAGGACTCAAATTCCATGGTGGCCTTGTCAGTTTCAATTTCGGCCAGGATATCACCCTCTTCTACTTCATCTCCTACTTTTTTTAACCAGGAAGCAACGGTGCCTTCTTCCATAGTGTCACTAAGGCGAGGCATTTTAATAATCTCAACACCTTCCGGTATTTCACCGGAAATGCCGGTTTCTGTATTAGCGGTAACTTTCTCGGTTTCTTCAATTGCTACGGTTTCTTCCTGAGCTTCAACTTTAGCAGATGTTCCCTGGTTGCCATTTAACAAGGACGATATATCTTCTCCTTCGTCACCAATTATTGCCAATAATGTATCAACCGGTGCGCCATCTCCCTCTGCAATTCCGATATGTAACAAAGTACCTTCATGAAAAGACTCAAATTCCATGGTGGCCTTATCCGTTTCTATTTCAGCCAAGATATCTCCCTCTTCAATCTTATCGCCAACATTTTTTAACCATTTTGCAACGGTACCTTCTTCCATGGTATCGCTTAATCTGGGCATATTAATTACTTCTGCCATTTACTTATAATTTGTGTTGTACAAAGGGATAGTCTTCTTGCTCATAAACCATATCGTAAAGCTGTTCCACCGGAGGATATTCAGACTCTTCTGCAAATTTTTCACATTCCTTTACGAGATTTTTCACCTGGTCATTAATGGCTTTAATTTCCTCTTCAGAAGCGTATTTTTTCTCCTTGATAACATCAAGAACCTGACTTATAGGATCTATTTTTTTGTATTCTTCAACCTCATCTTTTGTCCTGTAATGTTGGGCGTCAGACATAGAATGACCTCTGTACCTATAGGTCTTCATTTCCAGGAAGGTTGGTCCACCACCACTTCTTGCCCTTTCAATTGCCTTGGTCATAGCTGTAGCCACCGTTAATGGATCCATTCCGTCAACAGGAGCACAAGGCATTTCATAGCCTAAACCGAGTTTCCAGATATCTGTAGTATGAGCAGTTCTTGCCACCGAAGTTCCCATGGCATAACCATTATTTTCACACACAAATACAACCGGAAGTTGCCAGAGCATAGCTAAATTAAAAGTCTCATGCAGTGAGCCTTGTCTTACAGCGCCATCACCCATGTAGCATAGCGTTACCGAATCTCTTTTAAAATACTTGTCGGCAAAAGCCAAACCTGCACCCAGAGGAATTTGCCCACCGACAATACCGTGACCTCCATAAAACCGATGTTCTTTAGAAAAAATATGCATGGAACCACCCATTCCTTTAGAAGTGCCAGTTACTTTGCCATATAATTCCGCCATCACTTTCCGAGGATCTTCGCCCATTCCTATGGGCTGAACATGGTTCCTGTATGCTGTTATCATTCTGTCTTTCGTAAGATCCATTGCGTGCAAGGCGCCTGCTAAAACGGCTTCCTGACCATTGTATAAGTGCAAAAATCCTCGAACTTTTTGTTGAATATATACCGCAGCCAGTTTATCTTCAAACTTTCTCCAGAACAACATTTCCTCGTACCATTTTAGGTATACCTCTTTGGTGACTTTTTTCATCAAATAATTTTCTTTTAAGTATACTTGTTTTTTGCTGAAATATTCAGATTTGAATTGTTCAGGTATATCAAGGGAAAACAAAAATACACATTAAATCAATAGTGAAAAAAAAATGATAAAAAAGGTGTGAATCCAATGTATAAAAAGAATTTATGGGTAATTCCAATTTCTTTCGGAGAATAAATAAAGATTATTTTAAGTAAGAACTTCCAAACGCCAAAGGAAGGATGTCTTTTAAGGATTCGCATTTAAATATCTTACCTGAAACACCCATCATTAATATAGAAATAGGTGTATTTTGCTTTTGTTCATATTCAGCAATGGCTTGCCTGCAATTACCGCATGGTGCTGCCGGTTTGTCTACTTTATGAGTTTTAGATGATACACTTATTGCAATTGAATCTATTGCAACATTGGGATACTTTGCACCTGCCTGGAAAACAGCCACGCGTTCGGCGCATAAACCGGAAGGAAAGGAGGCATTTTCCTGATTGCTGCCTATCACGATTTCCCCATTAGCTAGAAGAACTGCTGCACCAACCATGAATTGGGAATATGGTGCGTAAGCATTCCCTCTGGTCTCTATGGCAATTTGCATAAGCTCTTTTTCACTTTGGGAAAGCTCATCTAAAGTGTCAAAAACCGATAAATCAAAGGAAATCCTGCGTTTTTCCATAGTTTGCTGCAAATATCCGGGGTAACCGGAGTTAAAATTAAATGTACTTTATTTTAGATAGCTGTGCAAAACTGCTTCATACCTAAACAAAAAAACCTGTCCGGAGACAGGTTTTTTATATAGTTATATTTTATTTAATCATTATAATATTCCGCTCCTAAATTAAAAGTAAGTGCAAATCGCAACGTGTTTTCAAGAGGGTTCTTCACTTTTGATGTAGAGAAGAGATACGAAAGATCTATCTGAACTGATTTGAATTTAAATCCGGCTCCAAGTGTAAAGAATTGTCTTGCTCCTTTAAATTCACTTTCGTGAAAATAACCTGTTCTAAACATAAAAGCATTTTGATACGCATATTCTGCACTTAATGCCCAGGTTACCTCCTGAAGTTCCTCACTAATCCCATCTGGTGCATCTCCGAAAGACTTAAATACGCCTTCCAAAAACCCAATCTGCTGATAAATATCGTTATCTGCTGCATCTATTACACCATCGTTATTAAAATCCTGAGGAGTTGGCACTAAGAGTTTGTTGAATTCCAAATTTAAACCCAATACATTATCCTGATCAAAAATGAAATCAAACCCTCCGCCTATTCCAAGATTCGTGGGTAAAAAATTTGGTTGACCACCTTCCTCATATGTTATTTTGCCACCAAGGTTTGAGATATTAAAACCGGCTTTCCATCTACCATCAAAACTATTGTATGCTACTTCTCTCGAGCGAAAGTAACCTGCAATATCTACTGCAAATGAACTTGCAGATTGAGAATCCACATCACCACTTTCCGGCAATCTGAGATTTGAATTAATATATCTCCCTGCAATGGCCATAGAAAATTGATCGCTAAGCTTCAATGCATAAGAACCATCTAAAGCCAATTCATTTGGTTTAGCTATTGTACCCGGATCACCCGCAAATTGTCTTAATTCAATTTCGCCTAAGGTAAAATAACGTAAACTGAACGCAAATGCGCTCCTGTCGTTTATCTTGTTATAAAAAGTTCCGCTTAATAATGAAACATCTGTAATAATGCTTTCCAGATAAGGGGTATAGCCTAAACCTATTCCCATTTTTCTTTCGGCAAATGCATACTTGGCAGGATTCCACTGTTGCGAAAATGCATCAACGGAAGTAGATACACCCATATCTCCTAAACCACCAGACCTTGCGTCTGCTGCAATAGTTAAAAAAGGAACTGCCGTAGTAATAACACGATTCTGCTCCTGGGCAGAAATCTTGAATACAAAGGCAATTGTGGCCAGAATAACGAATTTTCTCATTTTTATCATGTACTATTGAATTCGTCAAAAGTGGTAAATAAAACCTAATTAATATCCACTATATTTTGACTTATTACTTGTTAAGTAACGAGCATTTCAAAAATATCTTGCATTTAGAAGTGTTTTATTTTTGAATTCAGGGTAATAATGCTGAATATCAGTACTTTATTTAGATTACAAATTAAATGTTAGTGCATTAATGTAAAGGTATGCTACAAGGATTATACGTAATAAATTAAAAGAAATGTTTCTATCCATACTATAATATGTTTTGTGCCGTTATCAACATGGAAAAGGTCCTAATAAATTCTGCCTGTGCAAATGGGCAAAAATATTTTCGGAACTATAAAATATTATATGATAATCATCGTTTTATAAGCCGAAAGCGACACAATTTTTTTAAATATTCTATCAAATAGCGAACAAATACTGTTTGATATTGAACTTAAGTCCTAAATACAGATGAAAAAACAGTTGATCAAAGTTGTACTTTCTTGTGCAGTGATAATGGGAGGTTTTACATTTAACAGTTGTAAAAAATCTGCCTCAGCATCATCAAAGAATGTTTCAAGAGCTACAGGCTGGAAAATAAACGCCAAAGAAGGTGGTTTTCAGTACAATTCTGACTTTAAAGAACAAGCCACAGGTCCCGGACTTGTTTTTATTGAAGGAGGTACTTTCACAAAAGGAAAGGTACAGGATGACGTGATGCATGACTGGAATAACACTCCTACCTCACAACACGTGCAATCCTTTTATATGGATGAAACTGAAGTAACCAATGTAATGTATTTGGAATACCTCGACTATTTGAAAGCGGTTTATCCACCCGAAAATCCAAAATATACAAACATATATAAAGGTGCTCTTCCAGATACTTTGGTATGGAGAAACCGATTGGGTTATAACGAAACAATGACGAACAATTACCTGCGCCACCCTGCGTATGCAGAATATCCTGTAGTAGGTGTGAATTGGATTCAAGCGGTTCAGTTTTCAGAATGGAGAACGGATAGGGTAAATGAAGCCATGTTAGAAAAAGAAGGCTATTTGGCTCAGGACGCAAAATACCGGGCAATGGAAGGCGAAGTAGAAGGTACTTTTAGTACTGAAGCTTATCTTAACCGTCCTGAATCTGTATATAACGGACAGATAGATTCTTTACAGGGTAAAATGAAAAAAGATTCTGTTTCTACGTTTGCCAAGAGAAGTACTGGTATTATCATGCCGGCTTACAGGCTGCCCACAGAAACTGAATGGGAATATTCTGCAGCTGCCTTGCAAGGAACAAGAGAATACAATAATTACCGTGGTAGAAAAAAATATCCATGGGAAGGTGATTATACAAGAAATGGTCAGCGTGTGGGAAGAGGTGATCAGTTAGCCAACTTTAAACAAGGTAAAGGTGATTATGGCGGAATTGCAGGTTGGTCTGATGACGGCGCAGATATCACTGCCCAGGTAAAATCATACAAGCCAAATGACCTTGGTTTATACGATATGGCCGGTAACGTTGCAGAATGGGTAGCGGATGTATACCGCCCAATTGTAGATGATGCAATAAGTGATTTCAATTACTATAGAGGTAACATTTATATGAAAACGGCTATTGGTGAAGATGGAAAAGTCACTATTCTGCGAGATAGTATAATTTTTGACACCATGCCTAATGGAAAAGTAATAGCGGTAAATCTCCCGGGTGAAATTAAAATGGTACCCGTTGATGAAGAGGAAACCTATTTAAGAACCAATTTCTCGGATAGTGACAACAGAGGATATAGGGACGGTGATGCTGGATCATCCAGATTCTTTGACCGATTTGCAGGCGACGATGAAGAGGATCCGGCCCGCAAGATGTATGATGCACCGAAGCATAGTGTGGAGCGTGATTCTACTGGTAAAATAATTCGCCAGTATGACCAAAGCAACAACAGGACTACACTTATAAATGATGAAGTCAGGATTTATAAGGGAGGATCATGGAGAGACCGGGCATATTGGTTAGATCCTGCACAGCGTAGATTCTTACCGCAATACATGGCCACAGATTATATAGGATTCAGATGTGCCATGTCCCGAGTTGGTTCTAAGTCTAAGACTAAGAATAAAACTGTAAGAGGCAAAAAAGCAAAAGCAAAATAATAAATAATTTCCTGAATATAAATTAAGCCCTGATGTTAGCATCAGGGCTTTTTTATATCTTTGTTTTTATGACAATTGAGAAATTGCACCAACTTTTTTTAAAGTATCCCCAGGTTTGTACAGACACCCGTAATATTCAACCAAATTGCATATTTTTTGCTCTTAAGGGTCAGAATTTCAATGGCAACAAATTTGCGGCTGAAGCTATAAGGAATGGTGCTGTATATGCCATAGTAGACGAGGAAAAGTATATAGCAGGTAAAGCTTTTGTGTTAGTAGAGGATGTTTTGAAAACCCTTCAGGAATTGGCAAACTTTCACAGGAATT
>CBDUGN010000002.1:0-53540 GCA_965366915.1 uncultured Eudoraea sp.
AGTATCATTGTCATTATTATCCAAAACCTGAACTTCATAAAGACCCGATAAAAATATGCCGCTATTTCCCCTGTTCTGTCCGTCTCTTTGAACTTCAGCAGGAGATCTCCATTCAATATGCAGCTGCACATCCCCGAACTTTTGTTTGGTCTGTATATCCCCGGTTTTATCTTTTACAGTCATACTTCTGTCATCGTTGAGAAGCCATACAACATCTGAGCTATCATTAGACATCTCCCACATATCAAAATCACTCCCATCAAAAAGTATAATAGCATCGCTTGGAGCGCCGTTATTTCCTATCGGATTTACTATGGGTGGTACAGGTTCATAAAACTCGGTCTCTTCTGGTTCTGTGGGTTCTTCTCCAACATATTCTTCATGTACAATTACCTCCGGGGAGCTAGTTTGTTGGAGTGCTTGTTTTTCCTGTGATTCCCCTTTACAGGCGAAAAATAAAACCCCAAGAGAGATCAAATAAAATCTAGTCATAATTAATTTAGCGCTTTAATCTTAATATTTCTATACCCAATTCTTATTGATTTTCCATGATCCTGCAATGTGATTTTTCAATACGCTCTATTAAGAGGCAGGCAAATAAAATGATCCTAAGAAAGTTTTTCACAGTTGTCAGGTATTAAATACCCAGGATTTTTTTTAGCATTTCTTTGTCAATGGCGCCCCCCGCAAAATCATCAAAAGTCTTTTGAGTTGCTTCTATTATATGATCCTGAATAAACACCGCCCCTTCTCTGGCTCCCTGTTCCGGACTCTTTATGCAACACTCCCATTCCATAACTGCCCAAACATCACAGCCGTACTGGGTTAATTTAGAGAATATAGATTTAAAATCGATTTGTCCATCTCCCAAAGACCGATAACGCCCCGCACGTTCACCCCAATCATTATAACCGCCAAATGCGCCTTTCTTACCTGTCGGATTAAACTCCGAATCCTTTACATGAAAGGACTTAATAAATTCGTGATAATGGTCTATATAGGTAATATAGTCTAACTGTTGCAAAACAAAATGGCTTGGATCATACAGAATGTTTGCACGCTTATGATTCCCCGTAGCTTTCAGAAAGCGCTCAAATGTATCTCCATCATGTAAATCTTCCCCTGGATGTATTTCATAACAGACATCTACCCCCTCTTCATCAAAATGATTCAATATTGGAAGCCATCTTTTTGCAAGTTCCTCAAAACCCATTTCTACCAACCCGGGTGGTCGTTGTGGCCATGGATGCCATGTATGCCATAATAGTGCTCCGGAAAATGTGGCATGTGCACTTATTCCCAATCTTCTGCTTGCGGTAGCTGCTTTTTTAACCACGTCTATGGCCCATTCCGTTCGGGCTTTGGGGTTGTTTTTTACCACATCAGGGGCAAAATTATCAAACATGAGATCATAAGCCGGGTTTACAGCTACCAACTGCCCCTGTAAATGAGTAGACAGTTCGGTAATCTCTAAACCATATGAATTAATAGTCCCTTTTAACTCATCGCAATAAGTCTGACTTTCCGCAGCCTTGTCCAAATCAATTAAAAAATGTTCCCAGGTAGGGATTTGAATTCCTTTATACCCCAGATCAGATGCCCATTTACACATCCCTTCAAGTGAATTGAACGGTGCTTTGCTATCTACGAATTGGGCTAAAAAAACGGCGGGTCCTTTAATTGTTTTCATGATACAGTACTGCTAGGTTAATCAAATTTATATTTTGTTAGGTTTCAAGAATTAAATCCTATATTTAATGGGTAAAAATTCAATTATTATTTCTTCAATTGGGAAATGTTAAATATAGCAATTACATCAGAATTAAAATAACAATATAGCATGAATCAGAAGGAGAAATATGACGCCATAGTTGTGGGCACCGGAATAAGTGGAGGATGGGCTGCCAAGGAATTATGTGAAAAAGGTCTGAAAACACTGGTTCTTGAACGAGGTCGAATGGTAAAGCATATTGAAGATTATCCCACGATGAATATGGACACCTGGGATCTGCCTAACAACAATGAGTTATCGCGGGAAGATCGAAAAAAATACCACAAGCAATACAGGGTAAACTGGGCGCCAAAAGAAGATGTAAAACATTTTTTTGTGAATGATTTGGAGCACCCTTATGTAGAGACAAAGCGTTTTGACTGGATTCGCGGTTACCATGTAGGAGGACGTTCACTTACATGGGGCCGGCAGAGTTATAGATGGAGTGATCTTGACTTTGAAGCTAACTTAAAAGAAAACATTGGTGTAGACTGGCCGGTGCGCTATAAGGATATTGCTCCCTGGTATGATAACGTACAAGAATATATTGGGGTTAGTGCGGAAAATCTGGGAATAAGCCATCTCCCCGATGGTAAGTTTCATCCCCCAATGGATCTTATGTGCCCCGAGGAAGATCTGAAAAATGTATTATCTGAGAAATTTGATGATGGTCGCCTACTTACTATTGGACGTGTGGCAAATATTACTGATAAAGCGGGCAATATAGAAGGAAGAAATCCTTGTCAGTTTAGAAACAGATGTTGGCGTGGATGCCCTTTCGGAGGCTATTTCAGTAGTAATTCTTCTACACTTCCTGCCGCTGAACGAACAGGAAACATGACATTACGAGCAAATTCTATTGTTTATGAAATTATTTATGACGATAGCACCAAAAGAGCAACCGGAGTGCGGGTTATTGATAGAGAGACCCATGAAAAATTTGAATTTGAGGCAAAGGTGATATTCTTATGTGCCTCTGCAATGGCCTCTGTAGGAATCCTTCTGCAGTCACAATCTGAACGTTTTCCAAATGGCATAGGCAATAATCATGACCAGTTGGGCAGAAATATAATGGACCATCACTATCAATTAGGCGCCTCAGCAAGGGTTGAAGGGCATCTGGATAAATATTACAAGGGTAGACGTCCCAATGGTTTTTACATACCTCGATTTGTGAATTTAGACGCAAAGACTTCTAACAAAGAATACCTTAGGGGTTTTGGCTACCAGGGCGGGGCAAGCAGAGAAGATTGGACTTTATCCGTTGCAGAACTGAATTACGGAAAGGACTTAAAAGAAGCCATTTTAAAACCTGGGAGCTGGGAAATTGGCGCTACCGGATTTGGTGAGATGCTCCCTTACCACGACAACCGGGTTACACTGAGTGACACTGAAAAAGACCAATGGGGATTACCACAGTTAGACTTTGATGTTGAATTTAAAGAAAATGAATATAAAATGCGGGAAGATATTATCAAACAAATTACAGAAATGTTTATAGCTGCAGGATTCAAAGACATAAAACCTTATGAAAGAAGCACCGGCCCGGGTCTTGGCATACATGAAATGGGTGGGGCGCGTATGGGAAGGAATCCAAGAACGTCTGTGGTTAATAAACATAATCAAGTTCATGATGTGCCAAATATTTATGTTACAGATGGTGCATTTATGACCTCAGCAAGCTGTGTTAATCCTTCCCTTACGTATATGGCTTTTACAGCCAGAGCAGTCAGCCATGCAGCTAAAGAGATCAATGCAGGAAAATTTTCATAAACCAAAAGTGTATATTGTATGAAAAATGCATCAGCTAGAAATTTGTGGGGAGACTATTTAGACAAACACCTGGAATACGCCTTTTCACATGAACCTAAGGTTACACATATTGGGAATAGTGAAAAAGAAGTAAACGAGGTTCTAAAACTGATCTTATTGGGAAAAAAAAGGGCTACCTCCCATTCCCTGTTAGGCCTTCAATATAGAAAAGAACCGCTTCCGAAGATCGGAGATTTTACAGTACTTACTGATTGGAAAGGAGATGCCAAATGCATTTTACGAACGGTAGCTGTAAGGCTTAAGCCATTTTTTAGTATCAGGGAATCTTATTCAAAAATTGAAGGTGAAGGGGATTTGTCTTTAACCTATTGGAAAAATAAACACTGGGATGATTATACGAAAGAGCTGGAAGCATTTGGAAGAGTTCCAAGAGAAAGCATGATCGTTGTATGTGAATATTTTGAAAAGGTTTTTGAACGATAGACAGCTGCGTCTTTCTTCTTAAAAGCTTGTTTATCCTGATTAATCGGTTTTTTAAATGAACACAGTCATAGATAATTCAGTGTCCGCTAAGAAAAGGTTTAGATTTGTATCGATCCTAATTGGTTTCTTTCTTTTCCTGGCTTCCAACGCCCAGGCTCCTAAATGGGAAAATCCCGAATGGGAAGATCCTGAAATATTTCAAATTAATCGAGAAACACCAACTGCTTCTTTTTACCGTTATGAAACCGTTAAGAATGCATTGGAAAATGAAAGTTGGCAGAACTCTCCTTTCTATAAGTCTTTAAATGGAAATTGGGATTTCAAATATGTTGAAAGCGTCCCTGAAAGGCCTGTTAATTTTTTCAACCCTGATTTTGACACTTCCAACTGGGACAAAATCTCTGTTCCTTCGAATTGGGAATTAGAAGGGCACGGTATACCAATATATACCAATATAATTTATCCCTTCCCAAAAAACCCTCCTTTTATTCCTCATAATGAAAATCCTGTAGGAAACTATAAACGTAATTTTGAAATTCCCGAAAATTGGAACGGGAAAAACATTTATCTCCATTTTGAGGGTGTAAGTGGTGCCACATACGTTTGGATAAATGGGAAAAAGGTAGGTTATAGTGAAGGTAGTAAAACAGCTGCTGAATTTGATGTTACACAATATCTTAAAAATGGGAAGAATTCCCTGGCTGTCCAGGTATTGCGCTGGTCCGACGCCAGTTATATGGAAGACCAGGATTTTTGGCGCCTCAGTGGAATAGAACGTGATGTTTACCTTTATGCGACTAATAAAATGTCCCTTAAAGACTATAGAGCCATTGCAGATTTAGAAAATAACTATACCGATGGTAAGCTGAACCTTGAATTACTAATTAATGCCTCTGGCAAAAAAACCAAAGGATATCAAATACAAGTAAAGTTATTGGATGGTGAAACCGAAATATATGCAGAAACAAAAAAAATTGATCCTACAGAAGAAGCTAATACGCTAAACTTTGAAAAGAAGATCCCTGATATAAAAACTTGGAACGCTGAACAACCCTACCTCTACACCTTACTATTTGTGATCAAGAATGAAAAAGGAGATGTCACTGAAGCTGTAAGTTCGAAAATAGGTTTCCGAAAAGTGGAAATCAAAAACAATCAATTTTTGATCAATGGGCAACCTGTACTTATCAAAGGAGTAAACCTACATGATCATGATGAAGAAACGGGGCATGTTATTAGTGAAGAACTTACCCTTAAGGACATGGAAGTGATGAAACGTAATAATATAAATGCGATTCGATGTAGTCACTATCCAAAGAACCCTTTCTTTTATAGGATGGCAGATAAATATGGCTTTTATATTGTGGATGAAGCCAATATAGAAATCCATGGAATGGGTACTACCAATCAAGGTCTTGATAAAAACGAAGCAGCTAAAAAAGTTCACCCGGGTTATAGACCGGAATGGAAAGCCATGCATCTGGACCGAACTATTCGCATGTTTGAACGTGATAAAAATTATACCTCCATTGTTACCTGGTCCTTAGGAAATGAAGCAGGTAATGGTGAAAACCTCGAGGCCACATACGCCTGGTTAAAGGTGCATGACACCACAAGGCCAGTGCAGTATGAAGGGGCAACAAAGTATACTAATACTGATATACAGGTGCCAATGTACGCAACGATAGAGGCAAGCATAGCTTATGCGGAAAACAACCCGAAACGTCCCTTTATACAATGTGAATACGCCCATGCCATGGGGAATAGTGTTGGCAACTTCCAAGATTATTGGGATATTATAGAAAAGTATGATGTTTTACAAGGCGGATTTATTTGGGATTGGGTAGATCAAGGCCTCAAAACCAAAAATGAGGACGGTGTTGAATTTTACGCTTTCGGCGGAGATCTTGGTGGGCAAGATCTCCAAAACGACAATAATTTTTGCCTGAATGGAGTTGTAAATCCAGATAGGTCTGCACATCCTTCCTTATACGAGGTGAAAAAAGTATACCAATATGTGAAATTTACCTCTGAAAATCCAAAATCGGGACAAATTAACCTGACTAATAAATATGATTTTACAAATCTCTCTGAATATAACTTTTCCTGGACGTTGATTGAAAATGGAATTCAGATAGCGAAGGGTAAGTTTCCTGACATAGACGTTGCTCCCTATGCGTCAAAAGAAATACAACTAGAACTTCCTGAACTTACAAAAACCAACGCAGAATATTTCTTAAATATTTTTGTAACCACTAAAAAAGCTTCGGCTTTAATTCCTGAACAATTTATAGTAGCCTATGAACAATTTCAATTAACCGATTACACACTCCCTGTTTTTGAGAATACTATAGAGGAAATATCGGTATGGAAAGAAAATAACACCATCAAAGTCCATGGAAATGGATTTGAAATCGGGTTTAATGGTGGTGATGGCACACTTGTTACATTGGATTACGGTCATGGGAACATTATTAAGAAAGGGCCGCGCACAAATTTCTGGCGTGCACCTACCGACAATGATTTTGGTTACAACATGCCCTTAAAACTAAAAAAGTGGAAGGAAGCTACGGATACTCAAAATCTAGTCGCTTTTCAGTTGAGCTCCAATGGAGGGAAAAAAGTTGTGGAAGTGGCAAAATTGACCAACAATCCTTTTAATGCCAAAAATGATTTACAGTTCATCACAACCTATGAATTACCGGCTGTTGAAGGGCATGTGGCTGTAACTTATAGCATCAACACCAAAGGGGAAATTTTAGTAAGTACTCAGCTAACCGGTATTGATGAAACTCTACCAATTTTACCACGCTTTGGTAATAATTTTATTATTGATAGCAGGTACGAAAATGTAGCTTGGTATGGCAGAGGTGCACATGAAAACTACCAGGACCGGAAGACTTCGGCCCTCGTGGGGTTGCACGAGGCAAAGGTTGAGGATTTATATTTTGAATATATTCGCCCACAAGAAAATGGTAACAGAACCGATGTGCGTACACTTTCTTTTGCCAATGGCAATGGAGAAGGAATTTTGATAACCGCACTTACGACTTTTGGTTTTAGTGCGCATCACCAATACAATTCAGATTTTGATGAAGGGGAAAAGAAAAAGCAACGTCACACATTTGATATCCCAAAACGAGATCTGATAAACATCAATATAGACCATAGCCAAATGGGAGTTGGGGGAGATAATAGTTGGGGCCTAATGCCGCATAAAGAATATCAGATCCCTGCCGGCAATCTATCGTTCAGTTACATGATAAAGCCATTGCAATAAAAGTAAAAGATTTATAACTATAAAGAGCCGCTTAAAGCGGCTCTCTTTTAAAAGTGTAGTTAATATTATTCCATATTCACCCAAACATTACCTTCTTTATTAGATTGGACGGTGGCTTCGATAAAATTAAGCCCCCGAACACCATCTAACATAGTTGGGAATTCGCCATCATTATAATCTTCTCCGCGAATAGCCCTGGCAGCTCCTAAATAAATATTAGCCATAGAATCGAAAATCCCTTCAGGATGTCCTGGTGGCAATTTAGTACCATTAAGTGAGAGTTCAGAATTATAGGCATGTCCGGGTTTATATATTTGTACAGGTTCTGTATCGCTTAATTTATAGAGAAAATTAGGTCTTTCCTGCTCCCAGACAAAAGCAGCTTTCTCCCCATAAATTCTGATCGCCAAACCGTTCTCTTCACCTGTGGCCACCTGGCTACCTCTTATGACTCCCTTAACATGTTCTCCCAAACGCAATAAAACAGTTCCATCTACATCCATTTCGTTGTCCTCATAGAGATAATTAAAATCGCACAATAACGATTTTATCTTTAAACCTGTTGTATACTCTATAAGATTGAAAGCGTGAACACCAATATCCCCCATACAGGAACTTATTCCCGCCTTTTTGGGATCCAGTCTCCACACGGATGATCGTTTTTCTTTGTCATGGATTATTGTGTTAATCCATCCCTGGTAATATCGGGCATCTACTTTATGAATTTTACCCAGAGCACCTTCTTTGATCATCTCGCGCATTTGACGCACCATGGGGTAACCCGTATAAGTATGTGTTACGGCAAAAACCGTCCCCGCCTTTTTGTGAGCCTCCTGCAAAATTTTCGCCTCTTTCAGGGTGGTGGTCATTGGTTTTTCACAAATCACATGAAACCCATTATCTAACAGCTTCTTGGCCATTGGAAAATGCAGGAAATTGGGTGTAAGGACAGAGCAAACCTGTATTCTTTCTTCTTCTGGCAGCTTTATTTCCTCTGCAATAAGAGTGTCAAAATCTTTATATATTCTATTTGTAGGAACATCAATTTCTTTTGCAAATTCTATGTTCTTTTCAAATACGGGATTAAAAACTCCCCCCACTATTTGGTAATTATCATTAATTTGTGAAGCCACTCGGTGTAATACTCCAATAAGAGAATCTCCTCCTCCTCCTATTATTCCCAATCTAATTTTTTTTGCCATTTTTATTTATCTTTTTTATTAATTAAATATTCTCTTCTGCTTCAAAGCCATTACAAAATATGGCAATTTCTACCCTGTTACAATTTCAAATATGAACCAATATAGCCTGCTCAATTTATATAAAATATCTAAGATTTATAAACAATCCTCTCGTTTTTAAACAGGAATGCAAACAATACAGAAACCCCAAATGCAAAAGCAGCAGGAAACAACCAGACCCTTTCCCAATCATGTGAGATATCTTCAAGGGAAAAATAATCTGTTATTCTTCCAGCTACCCAAAATCCAATTAACATACCAACTCCATAAGTGGCGAGCGTAATTAATCCTTGAGCCGCACTTTTATATTTTTGACCTGCTTTGCTATCTGTATATATCTGGCCCGATACAAAAAAGAAATCATAACATATCCCATGCAAGGCAATGCCGAGAAGGAGCAGGAAGGAAAATTCGCCAGCATTTCCGTATGCAAAACAGATATAGCGCACAGTCCAGGCTGACATGGCAACTATCATAGTTTTTTTAAACCCAAACCGTTTAAAAAAGAAAGGTAAAAGGAGCATAAAAAGAATCTCCGAAATTTGGCCAATCGTCATTTTACCTGCCGGGTTTGAGACCCCGATTTCTCCCAAAAACTGTCCGGCATGTTGGTAATAAAATGCCAGTGGAATACAAATAAAAACAGAAGCCAGAAAGAATACTAAAAAATTTCTGTCCTTTAAAAGTTTTAAGGCTTCCAAGCCTATAATATCTGCTATCCTTATTCTTTTCCTCCCCGTTATTGAAGGTGGTGTCCTGGGTAATGTAAAGCTAAAAAATCCTAAAATGCCTGAGGCAAATGCGGTCATTAAGAATGTATTTTTTAGATAGCCTTTAGTTAACCCCTCGGCAGAGTCCCAATGGAACAGATAACTAATCGCCAAACCGGCTATTATCCAACCTGCGGTTCCAAAAACGCGGACCAGTGAAAATTGTTTTGCCGGGTCATCCATTTGATTAAAGGATACTGAATTCACCAGTGCCAATGTTGGCATATATATAATCATATAACCTAAAATATAAGGATAAAACCCATCAAAACTTGTGACATAGGCCAACTGAACCATTAAAAATGCACCAATAAGATGGAGCACTCCCAAAATTCTTTCTGCATTGAAATAACGATCTGCAATAAGACCAATAATAAATGGAGCAATTATAGCCCCCCAGGATTGCGTAGAATAAGCCATGGCGATTTCAGGATCGCTTGCTCCTAAACTATTGGGTAAATATATCCCCATAGTAACGAACCAGCTACCCCAAATAAAAAATTCTAAGAACATCATCGCTGAAAGTTGTACCTGAATTATTCTATTCATGAAATTTTCAGCTATCGTTTGTAAAAAATATAGTCTAATGAAAGAGGTTCCAATTCATTTTCCCTGAAATTCATGGCTATCTGGGACCTGTGATGTGTAGAATGATTTATAATATGAAATAATATATCCTGCAAAGTATTTGTAAAAAGCCTTCCCTCTGTATTCTCATAGTCTATCCTTACTTCAAAATCTGCAGCATTCGTTGTTATTTCGAAAGAACTTCGCTGATTTTCATAATGAATATCTCCCCATTTTTGGATAGGATGAATCTGCCATACTTTATATTCAGCAGTTTTTCCAAGTATTCTTGAGTTCCATAAATTATGTGCATTTAGGATATGGCTGAATAACATTATGCTTTTCTCCGGAACCTTTTCGAGTTTTATACACTCCTCGATGAGTTTTTTATTGCAATAAAAATTGTAATCAAAAAGTTGATTAAAAAAAACTTTCATAGGACATGATAGGTGGTTAGGTTATTTCTTCAGATGCTTTAAGCAATAAATCTCTTGTTGCAATAATACCCTCTTCTTCGCTTAATTCTCTACCCTCATACTCTACTCCAATATAACCCGTATAACCGGCATCCTTGACAATTTGTAGCATCCGAACATAGTCTATTTCATTCTCATATCCATTTGCATCAAAATTGTGTGACTTGGCACTAACAGCTTTAGCATGAACCATTAATTCCTCTACACCTTTATATATATCGTATTTCTCTGCACAACCGGCAGCGTAGTCTTTCGGATCTTTTCTTTTTATACAGAAATTACCAAAATCTGGTAACGTACCACAATTTGGCATGTTAACCTTGGTCATAACCTCGGCCAGCATAGCGGCATTTGATGAAAGTCCTCCGTGATTTTCCACAAGGATATTTATATTCTTGGTCTTTGCATATGCAGAAAGCATTGAAAGGCCGTCTATTGAATTTGCTTTCCATTCAATAGGATCTGAACTTCCGGCAAGATTTACCCTAATAGAGTGACAACCCATTGAGGCCGCTGCATCGACCCATTTATAATGATTTTCTACGGCTTTTTTCCGTTCTGCAGGATCCGAAGTCGCTAAGTCTCCTTGCCCGTCAATCATTATCAAAACATTCTTTACACCGTGCTTCTGGGCTTCGGCGTTGCATTTATCCACAAAAGATTGCATTGCTTCCTTCGAATAATTTGCAGCTTCTAACTCTTTGTTATAAAGCTGACTTACATACTCCAGCCCTTCAAATCCCCAATTTTTAGCTTTCTCGGCAAAAGTATAAGGATCAACGCCATCTGAATTGATCATATTGTGAATAGACCATTGCGCCAGGGATAACTTAAAAAAAGGTAATACCGTTGCAATTACCTCTTCTTCCACGGCTTCATCACCTTTTTCAGCTTTTTTTGCATCCTTGCAGGAATAAATTCCCAGTAAAGAAAAACCTATCCCGGCCTGGGCACTATTTCTAATAAATTTTCTTCTTTTCATAAGTTCGTTTATCTTGATTTGTTAATATGTCTCACAACCGAATGGATACTAATATGTTTGAATTGAATTTTCAATAATTTTTTTCGGTAAAAATCATTCTTCAGCATATAGCGAACATACCATTTTTATATTCTCAGTTTACAATCCATTTAAATGCGGAATCCATAAGTTAATAAGCCATTAAATGTAAAAAATTAATTTTATATTTGATGCTTTTAGCATATAAACAATAGTAATAAATGGGCAAATTTTATTACAATGAAGAACAGAAGTCCTATGATGCGATTGTTGTAGGCACCGGTATTAGCGGTGGGTGGGCAGCAAAAGAACTATGCGAAAAAGGACTTAAAACACTGGTCCTGGAACGAGGGCGAATGGTAAAGCATCGTGAAGATTATCCTACCGCAAATATGGATACCTGGGACTTTCCAAATAACGGAGAACTACCTCCGGAAGAAGCAGCCAAACAGTTAAAGCAAGCGCGCACAGGCTATACCACACGAGCCCCTCATAATTTTTGGTTCGTAAATGACATAGAACATCCATACAATGAAACAAAACGGTTCGACTGGATGAGAGGCTATCACGTAGGAGGCAGATCCTTACTCTGGGGCCGGCATAGCTATCGCTGGAGCGATATCGATTTTGAAGCAAATAAGAAAGAAAGGATTGGCGTGGACTGGCCGGTTCGTTATAAAGATATTGCACCTTGGTATTCCAAAGTAGAAACCTATGTGGGGATAAGCGGTGAACCTTTAGGTCTTCCACAATTGCCCGATAGCGTATTTGAGCCCATGATGGAATTGAATTGTGTAGAGCAACACGTTAGAGAAAAAGTAGCAGAGAATTTTGGTGGCCGTGTAATTACTGCTGGTCGTGTGGCCCACATAAATAGCAGTAAACAATTTGAGGGCGATGGTAGAACCAAATGCCAATATAGAAACCGGTGTATTCGGGGATGTCCATTTGGCGCCTATTTCAGCAGTAACTCATCCACCTTGCCGGCAGCCGAAGCTACCGGAAATATGACTTTGAGACCCGATTCTATTGTTCATGAAGTTATGTATGATCCCGATACCAAAAAAGCCATTGGTGTAAAAGTAATTGACAGGGTTACCAAAGAAACATTTGAATTTAAAGCCAAAGTAATCTTTTTATGTGCTTCGGCCATTGCCTCTGCTTCAATATTAATGCAATCTAAATCGGACCGATTCCCCAACGGAATGGGAAATGATTCAGATCAATTAGGCCGAAATATAATGGACCACCATCTGGGAGTAGGTGCTTCGGGTAAATATGATGGATTTGAGGATAAATTTTATAAGGGTAGAAAACCCAATGGAATTTATGTGCCCCGTTTCCGGAATATAGGTGGCGATTCTAATGTAGATAATTTTAAGCGTGGATACGGCTATCAGGGAAGTGGAAGCCGAAGTAACTGGGATGATGTTGTTTCTGAATTGTCTCATGGTAAAGACCTGAAAGAAGCTATCCTTAAACCTGGGGGCTGGACCTTTGGAATGGGTGGTTTCGGAGAAGTGTTGCCTTATGAAGATAACCGCATGACCCTTGATTATAATAAATTAGATGGTTGGGGACTGCCTACGGTGACCTTTGATGCAGAGCTTAAAGAAAACGAATTGAAAATGCGTGAAGATATGAAAGAGCAGGCATATGAGATGCTCAAAAAAGCTGGACTTCGGGATGTTCAAGCTTTTGACAAACCAGTAGCCCTTGGTTTGGGGATCCACGAAATGGGAACTGCAAGGATGGGCAGAGACTCAAAAACTTCAGTAGTTAACGGATTTAACCAGGTACATACTGTAAAAAATGTTTATGTTACAGACGGGGCCTTTATGACTTCTGCTGCCTGTGTAAACCCATCATTAACCTATATGGCTTTCACAGCCAGGGCAGCCAACCACGCTGCTGAACAACTTAAAAAAGGATTATTATAATGGACAGAAGAGTAGCAATAAAAAATATGGGTTTGGCACTTGGATATACCGTGGCCACTCCTACATTAGTAAGCCTTGTTCAGGGATGTAAAAATGTAGAAACAGTTGAATGGACTCCTGATTTTTTTACAAAGGAACAGGGCAACATTCTTCATAAGATAGTAGATATTATCCTGCCCAAAACTGATACTCCTTCTGCTTCTGAAGTTAATGTGCATATATTCATAGATCGTTTTGCCAACGAGATCATGGAAGAAATTCAGCAAAGTATAACAAAGTTGTCTTTTGACAAATTTATTGTAAAGGCACTTGAAAATTCGGGTAAAGACGCAGCGAATGATTTAACTTCTGAAGATCTGGAAACCGTCCTGGCACAAGCTTTGCAGCTAAGTGAGGAAGAGCAGATATTAAATGAGGAACTGGTAATTAAAAATCCCTCAGCCATGATTAAGGGGGAAAATGATGCGGTATCAGATCAACCAGTTAGATATAACTTTGCAAAGAATATTCGGGATATGACGATTTGGGGTTATAAAACTTCGGAATATGTTGGGGAAGAAGTACTTGCTTACTTACCAGTCCCCGGGGAATATATTGGATGTGGCGATCTTAATGAACTTACGGGGGGTAAAGATTGGTCCTTATAAATTATAGCATTGAAAAGAAGAACTTTCTTAAATAAAACGGCTTTTGCGGCAGGCACCGTGTCCCTTACAGGGTCTTCTGCTTTTGGTTATTCCATACAAAATGCTGCAAAACATTCTTTTCACCTAAAATACGCTCCTCATATTGGTATGTTCAAGCACCATGCAGGAGAAGATCCTATCTCCCAATTGCATTTTATGGCAGATCAGGGATTTACCGCCTTTGAAGATAATGGCATGGGCGGCCGTGAAATTAAGTTACAGGAAAACATGGCCCGGACCATGAGGGAAAGGAAGATAGAAATGGGGGTGTTTGTTGCCCACAAAATCTATTGGACTGAACCTAATCTGGCTTCCGGAGATAAGGATAAACGAGAAGAATTCCTAAATGATATCAGAAAAGCCATTGAGGTTGCCAAAAGGGTCAATGCAAAATGGATGACTGTTGTCCCCGGTCATTTGGATCTGAAGTTGTCCATGGGCTACCAAACAGCTAATGTCATTGAATCGCTTAAACAAGCCAGCGCACTCTTAGAGCCTCATAATTTAATTATGGTATTGGAACCTCTGAACTTCCGAAACCATCCCGGCTTATTTCTTTCAGGTTCTCCTCAGGCTTATGAAATCTGCAAAGCAGTAAATTCTCCTTCATGCAAAATACTTTTCGACATTTACCATCAACAAATTCAGGAAGGCAACCTAATTCCCAATATTGAGGCATGCTGGGATGAAATTGCGTATTTTCAGATCGGTGATAATCCCGGGAGAAATGAACCTACAACAGGTGAGATAAATTATAAAAACGTCTTTAAGTTAATCCATGAAAAAGGGTTTGATGGCATTATGGGGATGGAACACGGAAATTCTCTACCTGATAAGAAAGGTGAATTAGCTGTAATAAATGCCTATAAAACTGTGGATGCCTTTATTTAAATTGCCGACTACTTTAAATATTACAATTAGTTTTTTACAACACTTAAGATAAGAAAGTCTCTTTTTTAATGAATGAGGGAATTGATTGCTATTTGGCAATTAAATTTTTGATTTTAACATTTTTTATATCTTTTTTTTACAATTTGGTAATCTTTATATGATTTTAATGCGTATATAAAATTGTTGAACGTAATATAATTCCCCTAGCATGGATAACTATTTTATTATTTTATTGATTTACACAGCATTGATTATCATATCCTATAATGTTGTGAGACCTAGCTTCAAAAAATAGGATAAAAAACCTTTTTATTATTTTAAAACTAAGGTTTTATAGGAATCCTTACCCAAAATTTAAAATCTGTCTTTCCATTCAATCTGTTATTCCAAACAGGTTCTACTGACTTTTCCCAAACGAATAATTTTTTCTGCTGTACATAAGTTGAAAGTATGACCAATCCATAAAAAAACACCTTCTGACAGGTCCTAAAGATGGGGTAGACCTACCCGAGGTGTTTTTTAATCAATAAACACTATTACACTATAACTGAAACGATATAGTATAGTCAGCCAATTGCATTTCAGTATAGGTTACGTTCATGAACCGCACATCAGACAATCATCATCTGCTTGTCCTTCCTTGGAGCGTGCGATCAATTCTTTCATTTCAGCTTGTGACATTGGTTCCACATCCGGTTCCTGTTGCCCAACTGGTGTGGTTTCAACTGGCAATGCAACTGCAGCTTCAGGTGACGCAGCAGCAACCTCCGCTTCTGCGGCTACACTAATCGGAATCTCCTTTTTCTTGGTGTTATCCAAAGTAAACTTAATTGCGTCTACTGCTGCCTTCGTACGCAGGTAGTACATACCTGTTTTCAGACCACTCTTCCAGGCATAAAAATGCATAGAAGTAAGTTTACTGTAATTAGCGTTCTCCATAAAGAGGTTTAGGGATTGACTCTGATCAATAAAATAGCCCCTTTGCCTGGACATATCAATAATGTCTTTCATACTCAGTTCCCAAACTGTTTTATAAAGTTCCTTAATATCCTCCGGAATATTATCTATATGTTGAATGGAACCATTGGCTCGCATTAATTCCTGCTTGAGGCTTTCATTCCATAATCCCAGTTTAACAAGGTCCTCCAAAAGATGTTTATTTACTACAATAAACTCCCCCGAAAGCACTCTTCGAGTATAAATATTAGAGGTATAGGGTTCAAAACACTCATTATTACCCAAAATCTGTGAAGTTGAAGCGGTTGGCATTGGTGCAACTAAAAGAGAGTTCCGCACTCCGTGCTTTTCGATTTTTTTACGCAATTTATCCCAATCCCATCTTCCGGAAAGTTCTTCATCCTTGATCCCCCATAGGTTGTGCTGAAACTCGCCCTGAGAAATAGGCGATCCTTCATATGAAGAATAGGTTCCTTCCTCCTTAGCTGCTTCCATTGAAGCTGTGACCGCCGCAAAATACAAGGTTTCAAAGATATCCTGATTTAATTGTTTAGCCTCATCACTTGTAAATGGCAGTCGCAACATTATAAAAGCATCTGCCAAACCTTGTACCCCAAGCCCTATTGGTCTGTGACGCATATTAGAATTTTCGGCTTCCTTAACCGGGTAGTAATTTCTATCTATAACCCTATTCAGGTTTTTGGTGACTCTTTTGGTAACCTTATAAAGCTCTTTATGATCAAAACTTCCATTTTTAATAAACATGGGCAGCGCTATAGATGCCAGATTACATACAGCAACCTCATCCGGGGAAGTGTATTCCAATATCTCAGTACACAAATTAGAGGAGCGGATTGTTCCAAGGTTTTTCTGATTGCTCTTTCTGTTAGCTGCGTCTTTATAAAGCATATAAGGTGTCCCGGTCTCTATCTGAGATTCCAGGATCTTTTCCCAAAGTTCTCTGGCTTTAACTGTTTTACGCCCTTTACCCGCAGTTTCATATTTCAGGTATAATTTTTCAAATTCCTCACTATGATTGGTAAAAAGGCCGGGGCACTCATTAGGGCACATTAGTGTCCATTCTTCATTCGCTTCCACTCTTCGCATAAAGAGATCAGGGATCCACATGGCATAGAAAAGGTCTCTTGCCCTCATTTCCTCTTTCCCGTGATTCTTTTTAAGGTCTAAAAACTCAAAAATATCTGCATGCCAGGGCTCAACATATATCGCAAAACTTCCCTTGCGCTTTCCGCCTCCCTGGTCCACATAGCGTGCCGTATCGTTAAATACCTGCAACATGGGAACAATTCCATTAGATGTGCCGTTTGTTCCGGCTATATAAGACCCTGTAGCCCTCACATTATGGATAGACAAGCCTATACCTCCCGCAGATTGAGAAATTTTCGCGGTTTGCTTTAAGGTATCGTAAATACCATCTATACTGTCATCTTTCATTGCCAATAAGAAACATGAGGACATTTGTGGTTTTGGTGTTCCGGAGTTGAAAAGCGTAGGTGTGGCATGCGTGAAATATTTTTTGGACATCAACTCATAAGTTTCAATAGCTGCATCCAGATCATTCAGGTGAATCCCGATAGACACCCTCATCAGCATGTGCTGTGGTCTTTCAGCAATCTTGCCATTCAACTTCAGGAGATAAGAACGTTCCAGAGTTTTAAAACCAAAGTAATCGTAGCCAAAATCCCGGTTATAAATTATTGTGGAATCCAACTTGTCTGCATTTTCTGAAATTACCTTATATACCTCATCAGATAATAAAGGAGCTTTTTTAGCTGTTCTGGGATTGATATATTCATAAAGGTCCTTCATGGTTTCGGAGAAGGACTTTTTGGTATTCTTATGGAGGTTAGAAACAGAAATACGTGCGGCAAGTTTGGCATAGTCCGGATGAGCAGTTGTGAGCGTAGCAGCAATCTCAGCAGCTAAATTATCCAGTTCTGAGGTAGTTACCCCGTCATACAATCCCTCTATTACGCGCATAGAAACCTTAATAGGGTCTACGCGTTCGTTCAGGCCATAACACAATTTACGAACTCTGGCCGTGATCTTATCGAACATTATCGGCTCTTTTCTTCCGTCTCTTTTTACTACATACATGTGGTTCTAAGTATTTTTAAGTGCTTTATTTATTATTGAAAATTTCTACCGGTCAATTACGCTAATTAAGTGACCTAAATATCCCTATATGGTAACCGGAAACAATCCCTGGTTCTATATTTTAGAAATCAGCGTCGAAACTGATTTTTTGCGCATCTACGTCTTTATCTTTATTGAGGACACCCGCTTTTTGATATTCAGAAACACGTTTCTCAAAGAAATTGGTTTTCCCCTGCAAAGAAATCATATCCATAAAATCAAACGGATTTGTGGAGTTGTATACCTTATCACATTCCAACTCAACCAATAACCTATCGGTAACAAATTCCAGATATTGGGTCATAAGTTTGGCATTCATGCCAATAAGGCTTACCGGGAGTGACTCAGTAATAAATTCACGTTCTATATTTAAGGCATCTACAAGTATATCAGTGATCCGTTTTTTAGGAACCTTGTTAATCAGATGTTTGTTGTGAAGGTGTACGGCATAATCACAGTGCATTCCCTCATCCCTTGAAATTAGTTCGTTAGAGAAAGTAAGCCCCGGCATTAATCCCCTTTTCTTCAGCCAGAATATAGAGCAGAAGGCCCCGGAAAAAAAGATGCCTTCAACTGCGGCAAAAGCAATTAATCTTTCTGCGAAGCTTGGAGATTCTATCCATTTTAATGCCCAATCAGCTTTTTTCTTGATGGCCGGAAAATTTTCAATTGCTTTGAACAAAATCCCTTTTTCCTTTTCATCTTTAACATAAGTGTCTATCAATAACGAATAGGTTTCCGAATGGATATTCTCCATCATAATCTGGAATCCATAAAAGAATTTAGCTTCCGAATATTGCACTTCGTTCACAAAATTCTCTGCGAGATTTTCGTTTACAATTCCGTCTGAAGCTGCAAAAAAAGCAAGGATATGCTTGATGAAATATTTTTCATCATCGCTAAGTTTATTGTTCCAATCTGTTAGGTCCTCGTGAAGATCTATCTCCTCTGCCGTCCAAAAGCAGGCCTCACATTTTTTGTACCACTCCCATAGATCATGGTGTTGTATGGGGAATATTACAAATCGATCTTCGTTTTCCTGTAAAATTGGCTCAAAACCTGCAGACATTTTATTTCTTTTTTTAAGTGTTAATGTAGGATGGCATTTCCTAAGTGTTGGGGCTAACAAAGATTGGAAAATGTTATGAAATTGTAAAGGCAGTTTATTGAATTAAGCGTCAAAGTTTTTAACATGAAGTGTTGAAATGTAGGTTGGCAATAGATGTTTACTGGACTTAAGAAAAATTATAAATTGTATAAATATCTTTTGAAAAAAAATAAACCAAAAAGTATAAAAAAAAGATACTTTTTGGTTTACAAGTAGCCTATTAGCGATTATGGCCTTAAGCGGATTTAATAACGCTTATCCCGTAATGCACCTAAAGTCCTATTGAAAATACTTCGTCCATATTGAGCAGGTAGCGAATAAAAGAGTATCAATTTTAATTACATTATTTGAAAGACTTGCAGAGCAGAGATCAGCTCCTATCGAATGGCTGGATAAGACCATATCTTAAGTTCTGAATAAAAAAGGAATAATGGCCCATCTTATCTTGCCAGGCTAGCTGGCATGAGCTTACGGCATTTTAGAAGAAAATTTAAGGAAATCATTGGTGTGTCACCTAAATATTTCTGCAAAGTAATTCAAATCAATTTTATCTTCGAGTTATTGAGAACTTCAAATACTAAAAAGTTACACCATTTAGCGCTGGACTGCGGTTATTATGATCAGGCACATTTTAAGTTCGACTTAAGGATAAGGATTTATAGGGGAGAGTCATTATAATTGCTTTTATGGAGGACATGAATACGTAAAATCACATTCAGGTCATAGATCTTCTTAAAGTTGCTCTCTAACAAGACTCCTGCATTAATCCCTGCTTGGCTCAAATTGAAATAATACTGCCAAACCGTACGACTCAATAGATGTTGAGAATATTAATTACTTCATGGTTCTGCTGATCTAGGTAGTTCCCCCGAAACCTAAAAATCGAGCAAATTGCATGACCAACATGATTGGTATGGTTATCCAATTAGCAATTACACCTATGGGCCTGCATTAAAGCAGCGGTATTTCTAAAAAGAAATACCCCCCTTAGAATCGTACATAAACGTTTGGCAGTTTTATTTATTCTTATTGTAGTAAAACTGTATTAACCTTCAAAGAACTTAATTTTACTACTTATAAACATATCTATAAAATCCAATACTTACAGCTTCAAAATTTATTGCCCCCTCAAACATTAAGTCACTTTTGCCTGTAACATTAGTCATCTAGCACCCCTTTGAAACAAGGTTCTCCTTTTGTTTTCTTCATTTGAAATGTTATACATTAAATTAGGGATGAAATAACCCATAAAACGAGCTTGAGGGATTTGATTAAAAGATGTGGCATGATAGAATATTATATGACTTTACTCCGTACATAATTCTGATATTTGACCCTGCTCTTCAGCCAAAAGATTATCAATACTATTTTCTGTAAGCACCGTGTTATCTAACAGTTCCAAACGATCCTTATTATCCGTAAAAACTGCAAACAATAATGCTATTATTAAAAGGGTAAAAAATATAACACACTTTTTCATTGGTTCTACTGAAGTTTATAAGCTTTCAATGATACTTTTATTGCAATTATTTCTTTAGTGCCAAAATATGCACTCATAAATGATCTACACAGTCTATTTGTATAATTGGTATGGAATTATGTATGCATTGCAAAGATTATTTCTGATTTGAAATGAAATATTATCTTTTTTTAATTGTAATATGTTATAAATATTTTCATAGGTTTTTTCATTCAAAATTAAAGATCATATTCAGTAAATATTTTCTTTGAAATGTAAAGTTTAAGCTTTTTAGAGCTAGTCATACACCTATATAATCTATCTATACAAATTTCAATAAGTCTGAATATCAATACACCTAATTTTGTACCTTACGAGCATATAATAAGGTAATGTTACAAGCTGTTATTGTAGATGATGAGAAAAAAGCACTTCAAAGCCTTTCATGGGAATTGACAAATTTCAGTGATGAAATAAATGTAATTGCTGCTTTTACCGATCCTTTTGAAGCCTTGAGTTATCTTAACAACAACACTCCGGACTGCTTGTTTTTAGATATTGAAATGCCGACTATGGACGGGTTTCAATTCATTCAGAAATTAAGCAATAAGGATTTTCCTGTTGTAATAACCACGGCTTACAATCAATATGCAATAAAAGCACTTAAGAATGAGGCTATTGATTATCTTTTAAAACCCATTGATTCAGACGACTTAAAAGAAACCATTGCAAAAATTAAAAAATATAATGCCAAAACTTATACTGCAGATAGACTGGAAAAAATTCTACTGAATTTTAATGCTAATGAAAAGCATAAAAAAATTACTTTCAATACCGACGGGAAATTGGTTTTCCTGGAGAGCAGGGAAATCTTATATGCGGAATCTGACGGTAATTACAGCACCATTTACCTGTCGGATGGTCACAAGATTGTACTTACCAAAAAATTAAAAGAGGTAAATGAATTACTGCCAAGTGATTCCTTTTTCAGGATACACAACTCTTATATAATTAATCTTACAAAAATTAAAGAGTTTCTCAAAACAGACGGTTATGTTGTGCTTCAATCCAATCATAAAATACCTGTGTCTCGTCAAAAAAAGAGTGATTTTTTAGATTTGTTATAATCAATTGGAGAATTACCTATGTTAATGCGTTTTAAAATCCCCTATACTCCTTCAACTTTTATTAATTATTCCTCGCTTTTTTGTATTTGTATAATCCTCTTTTTACATGAAACCAATGCTCAGGTAAACGGCAAAAATTTCAAGGAAACAACCGAAAGCCTTATATCAAAAGCTTCTCCGTCTTATAATGATCTGGAGCTTGGGCTAAGGTCAATTCAGCAAGATACCAGTTTGATGCGATATTTTGCAAATGCCTCAGCTAAAGAAAACTACCATGCGGGCACCTCTTATGCATTAAACAAATTGGGCGCTGCTTATAGAGATTACTCGCAATACGACAAAGCTATCAGACTACACCAAATGGCTTTAGATCTGGCAGTGGAACATAACAATACAGAATTTCAAATTTATAGTTTAACAATGTTAAGTGCTGTCTATCGGCAAACAGAGGCAATACCCTCCGCGCTGGACTGCGCGCAAAAAGCAATAGATCTCGCTGAGGCTCTGGAACAACCCAATGAGGAAATAAAGAGGAACTTAAATCTTTCTTTGAACAGTATTGGCCATATCTATAGAACATTGGGGCAATATGATCTTGCTATTGCCAATTTCAGGAAATCTATAGTGCTTGAGACCGAACTGGGTAATATGCGGGGTCTTGCCCTAAATTATAAGGATATTGGCGAATGTCTTGAGGCCCAGAGTAAGCTGGAAGAAGCGCTGATAAATTATGAACAATCCTTGACCTTAAATGAAAGAATTGGATCCCAGAGGATCCATGTCCTTTCTACTCTTGGAATAGCTCATATATACGTTCATCAAAACAAAATCAGTGAGGCTCTTACTATTTTTGAATCCATTCTTAAGCTGTCCGAAGACCTGGGCGACATGAAGATCATCTCTGAGATTTATATAAACATAGGCTGGGCACAAATTCAAAATAATGATTTTGAGGAGGCTGAAAACAATTTAAATAAAGGACTCGAAATAGCTAAAAAATATAATCTGCTGAGCGGAATGGAAGAGGCATACTCCTTTTTAGCCGATTTATGGGAAAGTAAGGACGATTTCAAAAAGTCTAAAGAATTCTTTCTGGAAGCGGTAGAAGTGGAGGAAAAAATTTCAAATGATCGCAATAGACGCTATGTAGCTGATTTAATTACTCTTTCTGAGTCAGAAAAAAAGAATAATCAGATACAAGTACTTGCAAAAGAGAATGAAATAATGAATTTAAAGCTGCGAAGAAATCAAAACACCCTCTTGATTGGCGCTTTATTAGTAGCTCTTTTTACGTTAATGCTTTATGTTTTATACAGGCAGACGCAGCTCAAAAGCGATAAAAAATTGCTTACCCTTGAGCAGAGTATGCTCCGAAGTCAGATGAATCCCCATTTTTTATTCAATTCACTTAACTCTATAAAACTCTATATCATAAACAATGAAAAAAAGAATGCGGTACATTACCTGAATAAGTTTTCGAAACTAGTGCGTAAAATACTTGAAGCTTCTTCCGTTAGAGAAATTCCATTGGCTGAAGAATTGGAAACAGTTGAATTGTACATGACTATCGAAAATATCCGCTTTTCTAATGAAATTAGTTTTAAAATAATCGTAGATGAAGGTATTGATCCTCATATAATTAAAATTCCTTCACTTATACTTCAGCCTTTTTTGGAAAATGCATTATGGCATGGCCTCTCTTCAAAAGAAGGTGAAAAATCTATAGTATTGCAGATAAGCAAAGAAAATGAGGGATACATAAATATATCTATAACTGATAATGGAGTGGGAAGAGAGGCTGCGGAAAAACTCAAAGAAAACAAGGTTCTAAAAAGTAAATCAGTCGGGATTAATATCACCAAGGAGCGATTGGCTAATTTTTCTAAAGATTATCAAAATACCTTTGAGATAGAAATTCAGGACCTTTTTGACAAGCAGGGTGAAGCCTCCGGCACAAAGATAGTATTGCATATACCTACTGTTTAGAATTATCTAAAGCTATATTCTCTAATTTCTGATACCATACTTTCCCAAATTTTCTAATCAGTGCTTCTTTTACAAACTTGTATATAGGAATTTTTAATTCTTCTCCCAGCGAACATGCCGGATCACAGATTTGCCATTTATGATAATTCACTGCCGTAAGTTCTTCATATTCCGTAATTCTTACCGGATATAGATGGCAGGATACAGGTTTTCTCCATTTTGTCGCTCCATTATTAAAGGCTTCTTCGAGGCCACATTTTGCGATCCCTTTTTCTGAATATATGACATATGCACATTCTTCTTTATTAATCAAAGGTGTTTCCCATTCGCCATCTGCACCCTTTACAAATGCACCTTGTTCTTCTATGGCCGAAACTCCTGCAGCCCTGAGAAAAGGCTTAACATCCGCATATATATCCACTAGAATTTCAGTCTCCTTATCCTCCAATGGAGCTCCTGCATCCCCGTCTATACAACAGGCGCCCTTGCACGCAGATAAATTGCATACAAATTCCTTTTCCAAAATGTCATCAGAGATAATGGCTTTGCCAATTTGAATCATCTTACAGAATTAAGGTGGTAAAGATAATTATTGAATTTTACATCTATAAAATATTTGTTCTTCTGTGATCCGATAACCTTTGGTATAACGTAAATTTGCGAGCTTATTAAATTTAATATACTGATGAATTTTAACTTAAGAGAAATAGCCTCGGCAAGTATGATACTTTTTGCCGTAATAGACATCGTAGGCAGCGTCCCAATAATTATCACTCTTCGAAATAAGGTCGGTCATGTACAATCCGGGAAAGCCACTATTGTAGCAGCTTGTATAATGATAGCTTTTCTATTCATTGGCGAGGAAATTCTAAAGCTAATAGGGATAGATGTAAATTCATTTGCCGTAGCAGGTGCCTTTGTCTTGTTTTTTTTAGCAATAGAGATGATTCTGGGGATAGCTCTTTATAGAGACGATGAACCTGAAAGTGCTTCTATTGTTCCGATTGCATTCCCTCTGATTGCCGGAGCAGGGACTATGACCGCGCTCCTTTCTTTAAGGGCAGAATTTCACGTAGAAAACATCATTGTAGCTATTATAATTAATATTATTTTTGTCTATATCGTTCTCAAATCCTCTAAGGCAATTGAAAGAATACTTGGAAAGAACGGGATTAACATAATCCGGAAAGTCTTTGGAGTTATATTGTTAGCTATTGCAGTGAAGTTATTTACTTCAAATATTAACCAACTTTTTTAGAATTGATGTTCGTGAAACAAAGGCATACAAAAACCAGAAACAACTAATATGAACAAAACCTTATATATTGTACTAATAATTCTGGCACTCGTCCTTATAACCTACAATGTTACGCTTATTGATTTTGACGAGCCTTTCAAAGGAAACAGTGTTGTTGCTCTAATAGGAATTGTTGCCTCGCTTTGTGCAATTTTATTGCTATTAATATATATGACTTCCAAAAAAATTCAGAAAAAAATAGAAAACGATTAACAACTAAATCAAGTCTGTTCTTTCTTTTTTTGCTGAATTGTGGGGCCGTCCAATTCCAGTACTTTTTGAAGCATCCTGTCTGAACTGCCTTTGATCTGGGCATTGAGGTTAGAAGTATATAGCTGCTCTGCCAATGCACCTTTCAAGTAGAGTTTTATCTTATCCTCAAAATCATAGAAACTAATTTTAATATTTCGATCTATAGAGTAGTCTACGAACTTTTCAAAAACAATATCATCCACATTAAAATTCCTGACAAATTCTGCTTCGGAGTAATTGGAATATCTGGTTCTGTCCTCTTCAAGATGCTCAAATATAAACCTGGACATAAACCCAAGACTTTCCAGGCTTTCAACTGCTTCTTCTTCATTAGTGCCAATTGGCACAAAAACATCAGGAATAATACCTCCGCCTCCGTAAACCACTTTACCTTTAGGAGTTGTAAACTTCAAAGAATCTGCTACTTTAATACTATCTACAGAAATCAGCTCGCCGTTATGATAACGATCTGTAAATTTTTGATAATAGTCTTTATTGCCATTCTTATAGGTCTTTTGAATGGAACGTCCGGTAGGGGTATAATATCTGGATACTGTCAACCGCACAGCGGAGCCATCGCCCAATTCCATTTCGCGCTGAACTAATCCTTTGCCGAAAGATCTACGGCCAATTATTGTACCTATATCATTGTCCTGCAGTGCTCCTGCAATGATTTCACTTGCTGAGGCAGAGCGTTCGTTTATTAAAACATATACGGGTTTATCTTCAAAACTACCTTTTTTGGTCGCGAAAGTTTTTTCTATTTGACCTTTCTTATTTTTTGTGTAAAGGATTAGCTTACCATCCTGCAAAAATTCATCGGCTAATTGTTCCGCAATCCCAAGATAACCCCCTGGGTTATCCCTAAGATCAAGAGTTAATTTTTTTGCGCCTTGCCTTTGCAATACGCGCAATGCCATGTTAAATTCTTTATAGGTTGATTCGGCAAATCTATTTATTTTAATATATCCCATATCGGGAGTTAGCATATAATATGCCTGCACGCTTTTTATAGGTATCCGGTCTCGCTTAAGATTTACTCTGAACATTTTGTTCTCAGATTTGCGATAAACCTTAAGTTCAACTGAAGAACCATTTTGTCCTTTCAACCTTTCAACAATAACATCACTTGGTAATCTTTTACCATAAAGGGTATCATTGCCAGCCATTAGTATTCTATCTCCAGCCTTTATCCCTTTAAGGAAACTAGGCCCTTTTTCTACGGTACGTATTACTGTTATAGTATCCTTATACATATAAAAATTTATCCCTATCCCTACAAAATCACCCTTCATGTTTTCAGCAACACGCCTCATTTCACTTTTGGGAATATAAACTGAATGAGGATCCAATTTATCCAGAATATTATTTACAGTGACATCTACTATACTATCTGTATTAATATCATCAACATACTCATAATCAATATAATCTATTAGCCTGTTGAGCTTATCCTTTTTAGAATTCGTAGTAAATAATTTCTCAGGCGTGTCGTTAAAGTGAAGTTTCCCACCTACAAAGATTCCAAGCGATAGAGCAAGGGCAATAATTGTTGGCCATATATAAAAATGTTTCTTCATTCGTCCCATTATAATTTAAACCGCATCTTCAATTGAAGGCAGGTGCCGCAATTCCACTCCGGCCCTTTTTAAAAAATCTAATCCTGAATTATCCTTATAGGCAATCTGATATACCACTCGTTTTATTCCGGATTGGTGAATAAGCTTACTGCATTCTCTGCAAGGCGATAACGTTATATATAAGGTAGCTCCTTCGCAAGACTGAGTTGAAGCAGCCACTTTAGAGAGGGCATTGGCTTCCGCGTGCAAAACATACCATTTGGTATATCCCTCTTCATCTTCACAAAAATTCTCAAATCCGGTAGGTGTTCCATTATACCCATCAGAAATGATCATCCTATCCTTAACCACAATGGCTCCAACTTGCTTTCGCTTGCAATAGGATAATTTACCCCATTCATGAGCCATTCTCAAATAAGCCTTATCGTATTTTTCCTGTTTACTTTGTCTCACCAAACAGAATCATTTTATGCACCATTTAATTCAGGCAAAGCACTAAGATACCTGCTTTACCAAAGTCCCACAACCTTATACGGTTAATTTTTATTTAAAACCGATGTCCGACATAAAAACATTTCAATCTTTAGGATAAAATATGCGCAAGAGGATAAATGCTCTTACCAGGGCCAGCCATCTATTAACATTGGTATTGAAAGTAAAATTATGGCCGACAAAATTAATACTGTGAATACCACCCTTTTAATTCCAAGTTTGTTTTGAAAGATAAAGGCAAGTATCAGGATGGTAAATATTACTATAATCTGTGAAATTTCTATTCCACACGCAAAGCCCAGGAGAGGTCCTATTTTTTCTTCTTCTTCGCTCATTAACATATTGAAGTAATTAGAGAATCCAAACCCGTGTATTAAGCCAAAAAAAGTAGTGCTGAATTCAAGTAGATATCCCCTGTTTCCAGATTGGACAGCAAAAACCTGAAATATATTAAAAGAGGCAGTTAACAATATGGTTAAAGGAATCAAAAATTCAATTAATTCAATGTCAGCCTTAACAATAGAATAAGCAGACAACGATAAGGAAAGACAATGAGCAATGGTAAACAATGTAGCCAATACAACTACTTTCTTCCAGTGTTTAAACGTAAAAGGAGCCGTTAAGGCAGTCAGAAATAATACATGATCATACGCTCCCCAATCTAAGACATGGTTAATACCAAGTTTGCAATAGAACCAAAAATCATACATTTCTTATATATTAAAATAAAAGGTTATGGTGTTTAAGCAATTAGTAGGTATAAAAACTTTCGGGTTTTTAAAATAGCGCTAGATTCCTCTTTCCTTCTGAATTTGTTCATAGGCCCTCTGAACTTCCTTAAACTTTTCCTCTGCTCCCTTTTTAATGGCCTCATTCTCTGTGATTACCTTATCCGGATGATACTTTTTTGCCATTTTCCGATATGCCTTTTTTACTTCATCATCTGAAGCCGCCTTTTCTATTTCTAGTATTTTATAGGCATTGTCGGCAGATTTGATAAACATTGCCTTAATACTTTCAAAATCAATCATTCCCACCCTAAGGTAACGAGCTATCTCCTTTATTTTTTCTATTTCCAAGTTACTAACAGCGCCATCAGCCTGTGCAATCCCAAAAAGAAAATGTAACAATTGCAAACGCACCTCATAACGGGTACGCTGGTTCAGGTAAGTGCAGATGCGTTGGGCAGATACCTCTCTGTTTTTTATAACTTCATTAAATGTTCTGAAAATAGCATTAGCTTTTTCTTTCCCGTAGGTGCTTAGAAAATATTGTCTGACATAGTCTAATTCGCGCTGACTTACTTGTCCATCTGCCTTAATCACGATAGAACAAAGCGAAAGTAGATTTAGTTCAAAATCCGCCGGAGACACTTTTTGTCTGGTGAAATCACTGAATACTGTTCTTCCTCCCGAACTACTATTTAGATTATCTATAAAACTCCCAACTAAAAAGCCCAAAATAGCTCCAGGTAAACGAAAAAGAAAATAACCCAAAATTGCGGCGAACCACCTAATCATAACCGTAATAAAATTTGCGCAAATATAGAATATTATGAAGGAATACCTTCCTTAAAGAATGGTTAAGCTTTACACTATGGATATTACAATTTCACTATCTTTGCAACTAGTTTAATTAAAAAAATGCTTATGTATCCTGAAGAATTAGTAAAACCAATGAGAGCAGATCTGGCTTTAGCCGGGTTTAAAGAATTATATACCGCAGAGTCAGTGGAAAATGCTATAAAGCAAGAAGGCACAACCTTGGTAGTTGTGAATTCTGTATGTGGCTGTGCTGCAGCGAATGCCAGACCAGCTGCAAAATTAAGTCTGGAAAATGTTAAAAAACCTGACCATCTTATAACGGTTTTTGCCGGGGTAGATACGGAAGCAGTAGACGCTGCTAGAAATCTTATGATTCCGTTTCCTCCATCATCACCCAGTATGGCTTTGTTTAAAAATGGAGAATTGGTTCATATGATTGAAAGACATCATATAGAAGGAAGACCTGCAGAATTAATCTCGGAAAACTTAATGCAGGCCTACGAAGAATTCTGTTAACAGCTGGTATACTGGTATCAGATGTTTTAGACATTTATTAAATTATCAATTAGCGTTTGCAGGATTAATTTCTTGTACTAATTTTTTTAGATCGTATAAAAAATTATAAAAAACCACTTCAATAGAAGTGGTTTTTTATTTTTGTGTCATGCAAAAAATTTTGGCGTATCCACTTACCGTAATTTATTTTATTTTCTTTGGGATAGCCTTGGTAATCTTTCATCCCATTCAATGGGTTTGCTTTAATCTTTTTGGATATAATGCACATAAAAAAAGTGTAAGTATCCTTAATTTGTTACTGCTACGCTGTACTCATGTACTCGGAACCAGATATACTTTTACAAATCCCTATAAAATTCCTTCAAACAGACCTCTAATTATCGTTGCGAATCATCAAAGCATGAATGATATTCCTCCTATCATATGGTTTATGCGTGCCCACCATCCCAAATTTGTAAGTAAAATTGAACTGGGGAAGGGAATCCCCAGTGTTTCATATAATCTAAGGCACGGTGGATCTGTGCTTATTGACAGAAAAGATGCCAAACAAGCCCTGATGGAAATCTCCAAACTGGGCAAATACATTGAGAAATATAATAGAAGTGCGGTCATATTCCCGGAAGGAACCAGAAGCCGAACCGGACATCCAAAAAAATTCCAAACAACGGGCTTAAAAATTCTTATGAAACAAGCACCTTCTGCTTTGCTAGTTCCTATTAGCATAAATAATTCGTGGAAAATGCTTCGTTATGGGAAATTTCCATACGGGATTGGATCGCATCTAACCTTTGAAGTTCACCAGCCTCTGGATAATAGTGGAGATCCGGAAGAGTTAATTGAAAAAGTAGAACAAGTCATAACCAGTGGTGTAACTTCTTTTTAATGAACCGGACAGCAATAATAAATAAGACCAAAAAATTTGTCAAACGGACTCTTGAAGGTGCAGAAGGAGGCCATGATTGGTTTCATACAAAAAGGGTATTGGCAAATTCTATCCATATAGCCAAAAAGGAAAATGCTAATTTATTTGTGGTTCAATTAGCCGCACTGTTGCATGATATTGCAGATTCAAAATTCCATAATGGGGATGAAACCCTGGGGCCTAAAGTAGCTTCTGAATTCCTGGAAGAACAGAACGTGGATCCATTAAACAAGGAACACATTATTAAAATAATAGAATCCGTATCATTTAAGAACAGTCTATCCTCTATGGAAAATCCATTTGACTCAATAGAATTGCAGATCGTGCAGGACGCAGACAGATTAGATGCAATTGGGGCTATAGGTATTGCGCGGGCTTTTAACTATGGGGGTTTTAAAAACAGGGAACTCTATAATCCTAAAGTTTCTCCAAATATGAACATGAGCAAGGAAGAGTATAAGAAGTCCAGTGCCCCTACAATAAATCACTTTTATGAAAAATTGCTTCTCTTAAAAGAAAAGATGAACACCCCTACCGGGAAAAAGCTTGCGGAAAAACGTCATGATTTTATGCTCAGTTACCTGGATCAATTCTACCAGGAATGGGAAGGTATAAAATAACATCGTTTTAATTTTTTGGAATTCGCTAAACCTTTTCATTAAATAATGAGATGTTCCATTATTGTGTATATTAAATTCCTATTCGAAACTTAACCAAAAATATGCCTATCCTATTTTATAATAGCTTGAAAGCCTTCTGTCAGTGAAAACAAATAATTTTAATTGAATAGTTTCCATTGACCCCGTTTGTATTGTTCGTGTAAATCCCGATTTAATTTGGGAAATGACCGTCCTTCAAAATATTTCAATTTTGCCAATTTTGCCATATCCTGAATTTGTTGAGCTATTTGACCTTCTCCTTTACCACGCAATCCAAACCTGCTGTCATTTAAGGTTCCGCCATGGCATGAGGCTATAAGGTTCAATACCTTTTCTGCCCTGTCGGGCATCACTTTCCTTATCCAATCTGTAAAAATAAGCCCAATGGCTCCATTCAATCTTACTATGGTATAAGCAAAAGAAGTGGCGCCATGATCAGCAGCAACCTTTGCCAAATTTATAATTTCATGACTATTTATTCCCGGAATAATAGGTGCCAGCATGGCATTAACCGGGATTTTGTTCTCAGCTAAAACTGCTATTGTTTCCAGGCGTTTTTTAATAGTTGTTGTCCTCGGCTCCAAAATTCTTCGTGTATTTTCCGAAAGTGACGTAAGTGAGATATTCACCCCTACAAGGCAATTTGCACTTAATTCCTTTAATAAGTCCAGATCCCTTAAGATCAAAGAATTTTTGGTGATAATCCCAACAGGATGGCGATACTTTAAAAATACTTCCAGACACGCTCTTGTAATTTTATATTCCTGCTCTGCCGGTTGATAACAATCCGTATTCCCCGAGAGTACAATGGTTTTAGCTTTCCATTTACTACTTCTTAATTTGGATTCAAGAAGGGAAGCTGCATCTTTTTTTACCAAAATCTTTTGTTCAAAATCCAAGCCCGCACTTAAACCCCAAAATTCGTGAGTATTTCTAGCATAGCAATATATACAGCCGTGCTCACAGCCCTGATAGGGGTTCATAGAATATTCCATCCCAACATCCGGACTGGTAACTTTATTTACAATTGTTTTAGGAAAAACAGCTATGTATTGTGTTTTTCTAGGCGTGGCCTCTTCACCTTCTTTATTGCAAAATTCAAGAAAATCCTGCTGTATTTCGTGAATGTGTTTGAGAAATTTGTTTGGAGTGTTGTGCTGCGCGCCTCTTCCTTTAATAAAACCGCCTTTTTTCAATATATGGATTTATTCCAAATTTATGGAATTATTCCCATACTGACAATTTTATCAATTTAATTGATAGAGACATTTACTAATTGTTTTTTAGTTCCCCTTTTAGCATAGAACAATACTGCATTATCATTGAAGTCCATTAATGGTTTAGACACCATAAGTGGTAGTCGAGCTTCTTTGCTATCTATGATTTTTTCATAACTCATCTTACCATTTTTGTCGAGTTGGATTACAAAGACATTTCTGTTTCTGCTCATGCCCTGTTTAAAAATTATCCTTTCATTATTGAGTAATTGTGGATTTTCTGAGGAACTGCTTATAAAGAAGTAAGTATTGTCGTTTTTCGTATAGGAACTATAGGATGCATATGCACCATCACCCTGTGTTACTTCAGATTTATTAATATTTCTGGCCCAGACCATATCACCTTTTAGGTTGAGCTTTGCACTCACTATATCATTATGATGGAAACGTTCAACTCTTAGTCTTCCTCCACTAGAATTTGCCTGAATACTTGATGTAACAAAGTACTCCTCAGCATTGAAAAGTATATCATCATCCTTAGTGAAGTTTACATTTTTAAACACCAGATTCTTTACCTGTTCTGCATCCTCTTTCCCAAACTTATCTGCCATAAACTGATTTGAAAAAGGATTGTATTTCTTTATTTGGACTTCAAGTGTATTTGGATCTAATTTAAAATATCCCAACCCATTATACCTGTTATCCTTTCTATCAGCATAAAACCCAACGCAAATGAGATTTTCGTTTCGGAGAATAGGCTTTAGCGCTTCTGAGTATTTTCCCGACTCGTCAAAGGTTTGTGTTTTAATGCTTTGTTTTGTAAGCATAATGAGTTCATACTGAAACTTTCGCTCCAGGGCTGTAAATCTCTTTTTCCTAAAATACGCTTTCCCTACAATGTATACCCGATCCATATTTGTAGAAACCGCAATATTCTCAAAAGCGTAATTCTTGTCTTCTATTTCTTTAGAAAAATCCTTTTCAAATATCTTTTTGAGGGAAGCACTAAATACGTAGATATTATGTTTATTTATTTTTCCCTTTTTGTAATGAGTGCTTATTACAAAGGAGCTCTTATCATCATTAAATAAGGCAGTAGTAGTAAACCCAGATGAAAAATTTCTATTGTAATAGTTGCGGTCATAAGGTTGTTTTACCTGATCTGACTTAATTGAAAGTAACTTCTCTTCAGTAAAACGATAATCTGAAATTGGACTGCGGTGAACTACATAATCATAGGAAAATGTTTCCAGATTATAATCCAAAAACAGCAAATACAATTGTCCGTTTTTAAAATAGCCTTCTATAAAATCAAGACCTTTTAGTTTATAATTATATTCAGAAATCAGTTCAAGGTCTCTGTTATAATGTTCTATAAAATAACCCTTAGGTGTAAGGATCATTCCTGTGTAATAGGCTCTTACTAAAATAGTTCCGCCTTTTCCATCCTCAGAAATTGAAACTAAATTGGAATATTTATATCTGTCCACATACTTTTCTCCGAAATCATAGGAGATGGGCATTTTTTGCCCGTAAATAAAACTCGCAGTAAAAACTGCCAAAAACACGATAAAACGAATTTTCATAATAAATAATGAATTTTAAGCTCATCAGGTTCCCGGAAAATCTGCCTTTCTTTTTTCTATAAAGGCAGTAGTGCCTTCCTTAAAATCGGCTGTTCCAAAACAGCTGCCAAATGCATTTATTTCGGTTTGAAACCCTTTCGCATTATTCTTAAAACCCGCATTTACCGCTTTTATTGCATAAGAAATTGCAACAGGTGAGTTATTCGTTATCTTGTTTGCCATTTTTATACAAAGTGACAATAGTTCTTCTTGAGGTACAACGTAATTTACCAAACCATAGGATAACGCCTTTTCCGCATCAATCATTCCGGCAGTCATGATAAGTTCCAATGCCCTGCCTTTTCCAATTAATTGAGGTAAGCGTTGTGTGCCTCCATAGCCGGGAATTACGCCAAGAGAAACTTCAGGCAGGCCCATTTTGGCATTATTGCTTGCAATTCTGAAATGACAGGACATAGCCAATTCCAGCCCACCACCAAGCGCAAATCCGTTGATGCCGGCAATGACCGGAGTAGCTAAGTTCTCTATAAGGTCAAAAAGAGATTTCTGCCCTTTCGCAGCAAGTTCTTTGCCTTCTTTTACAGAATAATTTGCAAATTCCGAAATATCTGCGCCGGCAACAAAGGCCTTTTCACCACTCCCGGTGAGTATTATTGCTCTTATAGTTTTATCCTTGTCTAGTGTCTTGAATGCCTTACTTAAGTCCTTGATTGTTGCCCTGTTTAATGCATTTAATTTTTTTGGTCTGTTTATAATTACTGTGGCCAAGCTATCATTAAGCTCAATGAGTACATTTTCAAAGTTCATAAGACATTATTTAATTAATTAATTTCTGCTTTTGGAAACATAACAGTAAATACAGTTCCTTTTTCGGGTTGTGAAGTAAAACTTATACTGCCATTATAGGTTTCAACAATATTCTTTACCATGCCCAGGCCTAAACCCATTCCACTTGATTTCGTTGTAAACTTAGGTTCAAACACCTTATCCTTAAAACCATCCTGAATTCCAATGCCATTGTCCGCTACGGATATTTTTACCTTATCTCCATCTGAAACAACAGAAACTAATATTCTTGGTGAAGCTACTTCCGGAACTGCCTGTATAGCATTCTTCACCAGATTTGTAATTACACGTATCAATTGAGTGCGGTCTAATTTGGCAATTATTTCCTCTTCATCCGCTACAAAATGTATGTACTTTTCATTGAAAATATCCAAAGCCAGTTTGACTATTTTTACCACGTTTAAATTTTCATTCTGTTGCGCAGGCATTTGCGCAAAGCTTGAAAATGCTGAAGCAATACTACTCATTGTATCAATTTGTTGTATCAGTGTTCTGGAGTATTCTTTTACTTTAGTACTTATATCCGGATCGTCAGGATTAAATTTTCTTTCGAAACTTTGAACACTTAAACGCATAGGAGTAAGCGGATTTTTAATTTCATGAGCTACTTGCTTTGCCATTTCACGCCAGGCCTGTTCCCTTTCACTACGGGCGAGTTTGGCTGCGCTAACTTCTAATTCATCAATCATAGCATTATAGGAATCTATAAGTTTTCCTATTTCATGCCCCGGATTCTCAATAAGTATTTTTTCATTTCTTTTTGTAAGATCAGTTTGAGTAATCTTATCAGAAATTGTCTGTAAAGAGCGCGTTATGTACTTTGTAATAAAATACGCCAGAACGATAGCAATTAGCAACATAAAGAGATAAACCAAAGACAGACGCATTAGGAATTCTTTGAGTTCCATATCATTAAGAGTATTATCCTCATAATATGGTAAATTTAATATGCCAATTGGTTTAAATTTATCGTCGTTTATGTAAGTATATGAAGCCTGGTATTTATCGCCAGCAGCAGTATCTTCGAGTATATAGCGCTTATCTACAGTATTTGATAACATTTCAATAATCTCTGAATCCAGGTGAAGGGAAATCGAATCATTTCTGAATCTTGGTTTTGAACTCTTGATTAAATTCCCTTTAAGGTCATAAATACTGAAATTAAGGTTCTGGACATCGGCAATCCTGTAAATTTCATCTTTGAATATTAGCGCAAGATTTTCTGTAGTTACCGGATAGGTTGTTTCCTGCAAGGTATAGGCAATACTCTGTTTAATTTGACCTTCCTTACGCTCCAAACGGACCTGGTGATAATCCTTAGATTGCTCTCTATATTGGTAAATAGTAACCCCCGCTATTAATACCGATGCTATAAGCACCAGTAAAATCATAGTGACGAAAATTCGGGATCTAAGGGATAACTTTTTAAGCAAGGACTCCTGATTTGAGTCTAAAGATAGCAATAATCAAGCCAAAGCAGCCAATGAAAATTTCCTGATTAAACAGATTTAAGCATCAGGATTCTTATCTCTAATCCTCTTATACAAACGAATACCAAGCATTAGAAGAATGCCAAGAACAATAAGTCCCAATACTCCAAATATCCAATTGAAAGTACCCTTCAATATAACCAAAAATGTAACCGCAAACAGAATTACTGTGGCCCCTTCGTTCCAAATTCTCATAAAATTGGAAGAATACTTTATTTCATCACGCTGTAACTGTAGATATATCATATGTGTTTTCATATGATAAACAATGAGCAATACTACGAATACCAATTTAATAAGCATCCACGGCTGTTCTAACCACCCCGGTATTAAGAGTAATAACCAGATTGCAAACACAGTACATAAAACAGCTGAAGGCCATGTTATTATATACCATAAACGTTTTGTCATTAGTTTAAGTTGATTAGAAAGTATTTCTTTATCAGGAGAAGGCTTAGCCGCTGCTTCAATATGATAAATGAACAATCTGGGTATATAAAATAAGCCAGCAAACCATGTTACTACAAATATTAGATGCAGTGCTTTAATATAATTGTAATATTCTACCATTATAACTTATATCTGATTGCTCCAATACCAGCCTCCCATAATTTTTTATTATAATCCGGTAGCTCTTTTTCTAAAAATTCTTTCCCTTGCATTTTTAATTGCTCCCATTCTTTATCTAATTCATTTTTACGAGCCCTGGATGAAGTATTAACCCTTGGTATGGTACTATTGGTTTCGTTTATGAGAAACAAATATTCCGCAGTAAACTTATTTGGAAAATTTTCTACATCGTCGTAGGCCTTGGATTTTCGCTGTATCATATCCTCGTCCCATTGGTTTAATTTATTATATAAGGTAATCCCAGACTTCTTAAGATCATTATCTTCCAGATCTTTTATGATGCTTTTAAGTTGTGTCTTGGCACTAAATAGTGTATTAACCATTAGATGCATTTGGGTAACATTTTTCTCCATTTCGGTCATAAATATATCGTAAGCATCATATTGTCCCGGTTTAGTCTCGAAACCTGGTGTTTCCAGAATATTTGCCGTTGTACTTATTGTTTTATCTCCCATCTGTAATCTTAAAGTATAGGTTCCTGGTGGCGCCATATGACCTCTAAAGTTAGCTTCGATATAGGTGTCCGGTATTCCCGGAATTATTGGATAAAGCATATCCCATACAAACCTGTTTAACCCTTCATCTCTGGAAAGAAGAGGGGCCTGTGGTGGTCCACCGCCTTCGTGCTTTTTATAATCTGGATCTTTTTTGGAGCTAAACTTTCGAATAAGCTTACCTTCTTCATTAAGTATTTCCAGAGTAATTTCATCAGCATCAGAACTCTTAGGTAATTCATAATACAAAACCACCCCATTAGCAGGGTTGACTCCGTAAAATGGATTTGTTCCTTTAAAACCATTAGAATTCTTACTTAAAGGGCTGTCCCAGGAGCCATTGTATGAATCCTCAGGCTTCATTATTGCAAAATCACTATTTTGAGTGTTATATTGGGCAAGTGCACCAAGGTCATCTAAAATCCAAAAAGATCTTCCTGAAGTGGCCACAATTAAATCGCCCTGATGTACCATCAAATCAGTAATTGGAACAATGGGCAAATTTAGCTGAAAAGGTTCCCAGGAAGCTCCTCCATTCCAGGAAATATAAATTCCCTTTTCGGTACCTGCATAAAGAAGGTTTTTTCGTGAAGTATCTTCCCGAACTACTCGTGTAAATGAACCGTAAGGAATTCCTGAACTAATATTTATCCAGGTTTTACCATAATCTGTAGTCTTGTATAAGGCTGGAGTATAGTCATTGAACTTGTAACGGGTAGTCGCAATATAAGCAGTAGCCGGGTCATGAGGAGAAACATCAATAGCGTTAATCAAACACTCCCTGAGACCTTTAGGAGTGACATTTTCCCAGGTATCTCCACCATTCCTTGTTAAATGAACAAGACCATCATCACTTCCTGTCCAAAGCACTCCTTTCTCATGAGGCGATTCAATCATGTGGGCAATTGTACCATAATTTTCAGCTCCTACCGCCTCAACAGTGTACGGCCCCCCTCCTTTGCCTTGTTTGTCGTCCATATTTCTGGTTAAATCGGGTGAAATTTCCTCCCAGTTAAGGCCTTTATCTCTGGTTCGTAAAACCAATTGGGCACAATGATAAAAAGTGTCGGGTTCATGTTGAGATCTTATTATTGGAGCACTCCAGTTATATAGGTATTTCATGTCCCTGGCAGCTCTTCCCAAATACTGGATAGGCGCTGCCATGATTTTTGTTTCAGACTTGGTATCCATATCAAGTATTTCAATAGTGCCCAAATAATTGCCGCCCATAACATACCTGGGATTATCAGGGTCAAATGCAAGAAAAGCACTTTCACCACCTGCAGCATAAGTCCAATCCCTTTCCGTAATACCTTCTCGCCCTAAGGAGAGACTTGCAATTTTAACAGAGGTATTGTCTTGTTGTCCGCCATAAATATTATAAGGAAAAAGCCTATCTGCATTTATTCGGTAAATTTGAGCGGTTGGCATTATATCCTGGGTAGACCATGTTTTACCACTATTGTAAGTGATCGCGGCACCACCATCGTTAGCTATAACCATGTTTTCTGAATTGTCCGGATTTATCCATAGATCATGATAATCCCCATGAGTGCCGGTTATCAATTCCCATGTTTGTCCCCCATCAATAGATCGGTAGGTAGAAGCGCTTAAAACATACACTGTATTTTCATCATTAGGATCTGGAAACACCTCAATATAATACCAGGCGCGTTGCACTAGTCTGTTATCGCCACTTACCATATCCCAGGAATTTCCTGCATCCTTAGAAACAAACAACCCTCCTTTATCCTGATCAGAATCACTTTCAATTAGGGCATAGACTTTATCAGAATTGGCCGGACTTACGGCAATAGCCATTTTACCCTTTTCTTCTGGCAGTCCTTCGTTTATTTCGAACCAATTTTCTCCTCCATCAACAGATTTATAAAGTCCGCTTCCGGGGCCCCCGCTAATAACAATATGAGGTTTCCTTTGATGGTGCCACATTGCGGCATAAAGCACTTCCGGAGTATTGGGATCCATTGAAAGTTCTGAACATCCGGTAAGTGTATTTACAAATAATACTTGCTCCCAGCTTTCTCCACCATCAACAGATTTATAAATTCCGCGTTCTTCATTCGGGGCATATAGTGCTCCCTGAGCTGCCACATAAACTATATCCGGATTTTTAGGGTGAATAACAATTCGCGAGATATGTTGTGTTTTGCTCAGCCCTAGCTTTTTCCATGTTTTCCCTGCATCTGTAGATTTATAAACCCCATCACCATAAGAGGTCATAACTCCTCGTGGCGCGTGCTCACCCATCCCACAGTAAACAACATTTGGGTCCGAGGGCGAAACAGCAACTGCACCCACTGAGCCTGTCTCAAAAAACCCATCCGATATATTTTCCCATCGTTGACCGGCATCGGAAGTTTTCCAAAGACCGCCTCCTGTAGTTCCCATATAATAGGTTAATGGATCCCCAATAACACCAACTGCGGTTACTGATCTGCCACCTCGAAAAGGACCGATATTTCGATATTTAAGGGGTTTAAAATAAGTCTCTGCATCCTGAGCCAAACCCAGACTTAAGGTAAATACAAAAACAAGTAATAGATAAATATTTTTCATCCTTTGGGTGTATTATTTTATATGAATTTTTATTCTTCGATAAATAAGTAATTCAGCTCTAAGTCGATAAAAGCCTTATTAAATTCTTTGATTTCCCTATCAACCATTGCATCAAAAGTTTTTAATTGTGCACTGATCTTCGTGGTCAATTCGTTTTTTACAGCAATATCCTGCTCTGTTGGGGGAAAATCATCAATGGAGACCAAACTATTTAGATGAGCCAGTTTATTAGTAAGGCGAATTGGAAAATTCAAAGGATCTTGTCCACTGCGGTTTTTAGTTTGATATAGTGCCTTTTCAATTTCTTCAAACCCCTTTTTCATTTCCGTGGCTTTCTCCACTAAATCCTCGGTTGTGGAATTGCCTTTATACTGTTTTGTAAAAGCACTCAACTGGGATGTGATTTTGCGTATCTTTTTTATAGATTTATGTGCCTTGTCTATTGTAGAATTTATATCGCTTATAAAATCATATTGCTTTTGCATATCAGCTAATGAAACTTCAGCTCTTGGATCTGGTAAAATGGCAAATGTTTCAGAGATACTAATACCATTCCTGTTCAAATAAACTTTGTAAGAGCCAGGAACAGCCTTTGCCCCATCCAGGTTGGCCCACCATAAAATCATCCCCTCCAGTTTTTCTGCTCCTTTCCCACGTGTATCCCAGATATGAGTATTTCCTCCTTTTTTGACTTTTAGCTTTTTTTCTTTTTTGTCGCTATAAGTAGTAAAATTAGCCAGCGTATCTCCTGACATGGACATATATGTTAGTGCAATACTATCTTTCTTATCCCAGTCTTTTAAGTAAAACTGAGTCATTACGCCAGCCGGATGGTTTTGTCCTTCTGTTTTTGAAGGTTCACTTGCTGCCCGGCCTTTAGTCCTGTATGCATCTTTGGGTTTAAAAAGTATTGTAGCGGCATTTTTTTTCGCTGCATCAAGCTGATGCAGAACTGTAAGGTCATCTATAATCCATAAACTGCGCCCCTGGGTTGCCACAATAAGTTTATCATCCTTTAGAGTAAGATCGGTTATGGGAACAATAGGTAAATTAAGTTGAAAAGCCTGCCAGTTTTGCCCATCATTAAAGCTTATATACATTCCCGTCTCTGTCCCTGCATATAGAAGACCCTTTCTTTTTGGGTCCTCCCGAAGAACTCGCGTAAAGTGTTCATTATTTATACCGTTCGTTATTTTTTCCCAGGTTTTACCAAAATCACTCGTTTTGTACAAGTATGGTTTAAAGTCGCCCAGCTTATAGCGTGTAGCCGCCACATAGCATGTCCCCTCATCAAAAGCAGAAGGCTCAATACTGTTTACCATATTCCACTCCGGCATGTTTGAAGGTGTCACATTCTCCCAACTCTCTCCCCCGTTTTTCGATACATGTATAAGTCCGTCATCACTTCCAACCCAAAGTAAACCTTCTTTAAGTGGACTTTCATTAGCAGCGAAAATGGTACAATAATACTCAACTCCGGTGTTGTCCTGGGTAATTGGCCCCCCACTCGAAACTAGTTTAGACGGATCATTTCTGGTTAAATCCTCACTCAATAGTTTCCAGCTTTGTCCCTCGTTCTCACTTAGATGTACGTGATTGGAAAATGTGTATAATTTTTTAGGATCATGCTTGCTGAAAATGATAGGAAAGTTCCATTGAAAACGGTATTTCATTCCCTCTGCACCATATCCCATTGGATTATCCGGCCACACATTAACCCCGCGAACAGTTCCTGTCTTATGATTTACTCTTGTTAAAAAGCCCCCATAACTGCCTCCATATACAATATCGTTATTTAAAGGGTCTACAGCAATATGTGCAGACTCCCCTCCGGCTGTTTCTTCCCAATCATCTTCAGCAATACTGCTGCCATCACTGCGATGTTTAATACGGATTGTAGAATTATCCTGCTGGGCAGCATATATTCGAAATGGAAAATTGTTGTCTGTGGTTACCCTGTAAAACTGAGCTGTGGGTTGATTGTAGTAGGTGCTCCATGTATCGCCCCCATCATAAGAAATCTGAGCACCTCCATCATCTCCAATAATCATCCGCTGTGAATTTTCCGGTGCTATCCACAAGTCGTGATGATCCCCATGCGGGGCATTAAAGGTCTTGAAAGATTTACCGCCATCTGTAGATTTATGGTAACGCACATTTAAAACATAAACAACATCTTCGTCCTCGGTATCGGCATATAACCTTGTATAATACCACGCTCTTTGTCTTAACTTTCTTTCACTGTTAACCTGTGTCCATTTATTACCCCCGTCTTCACTCCTATAAAGCCCTCCTTTTTCCTTTTGTTCAACAATAGCCCAGACGCGTTCTGAATTCTTAGGTGATACGGTTACGCCTATTATTCCAAGAGTATCCTTTGGAAACCCTTCATTTTTTGAAATTTCATTCCATGTTTCTCCGCTATCGGTACTTTTCCATAAAGCAGAGCCTTCTCCCCCACTGCTAAGACTATAAGGCGTCCTTTTTGCTCTCCATGTAGACGCATACAATATTCGTGGATTGTTAGGGTCCATAATAAGGTCTACTGCGCCAGCCTGCTCATTTGCAAAAAGAGTTTTACGCCACGTAGCACCACCGTCTGTGGTCTTATAAATGCCCCGATCCTGTGTTGGTTTATAAATATTCCCTAATACCGCAGCATATACTATATCAGGATTATCCGGATGTATACGAATTCGCGGAACATGTCTGCTTTTCTCAAGACCAACCGACTTCCATGTCTTACCGGCATCCTCAGTCTTCCAGATACCATAACCAGAAGATACATTCCCCCGCAAAGTTTTTTCACCACCGCCAACATAAATTACATTTGGATCACTTTTAGCAACTTCTACTGCGCCAATACTACCGCCAAAAAACCCATCCGAAATATTTTCCCAACTCCTGCCACCATCAATTGTTTTCCAAACACCACCTCCGGCAGCACCAAAATAAAACAGATTAGGTTCTTCCGGTACTCCGGTGACTGCTGCAGAACGCCCCCCGCGAAAAGGACCAACTAATCTATATTCAAGGCTCGAATATAAGACTTCCGGATATTCAAACTGGGTATTAGAAGAAACTCGTTTTTTTTGAGCATTTGTAAGACAAATGACTGATAATGCTGTTAAAATAAAAAGGCTTGCCTTAACAGTAATGAACTTCATATTGCGTATTTTTCAATGATCGGCTAAATGTAGGAAAAAAACCAGGGAATTTAGAATGAAATGTCAGAACAGATAATTGTAGTTTATCAATCCAAGTAGTCCGGTTTCTTGCTAACTTACAGCTCCTGACCTGATACTTTTAGATCACTATGTACAGAAATAATCCCTAATTTTAACAATCTCAAATTTTTTAGCGACCATTAAAACTGGGCAAACCTTATCAAAACCATTGAAATGTATTTGTAAGTTAAAAGTAGTATAGAAAAATAATCAACAAGATATAGCGAATGATATTAGAAAAGAGAATACCATTAAAGTATTGGTTCAAAGAAATAAAATGGGATCTGCTTATTGTAAGTATTTTTTCAATACTTATCTATTTTTTTAAACTTTATGTAATTAACCTCGATATACCATTAAGCATAGGGACATTTTTAGGAACAGCTATTGCCTTGTTATTATCTTTTAAACTTTCACAGTCTTATGACCGCTGGTGGGAAGCCAGAAAAATTTGGGGTGCTATAGTTAATGATTCAAGAACTTTAGTAATACAAATAAAGCAGTTCTGTAAAGAATCTGATAACAGCAATGTGAAAACTATGGCATATAGGCAAATTGCCTGGTGTTACGCATTGGGACAACATTTACGAAAACAAGATGTGATTAGTAATTTAGAACACTTTATTTCGGAGGATGAATTAATATCTATAAAGGAAAAAAATCATATCCCCTTGACCTTATTAGACTATCATGGGCGAAATTTAAGATCCCTCCATAGTGCAAATTCACTCAATAACTTCCAACAAATTCAAATAGATAGCACAATTTTGAAACTAACCGCTTCAATGGGCATGGCTGAGCGAATAAAGAATACCGTATTTCCCAGAACATACAGAAATGTCCTGCACTTTTTTATCTATATCTTTTTGTTGTTGCTGTCTTTAGCTCTTGAAAATGTCTATGGGTTTTTAGAGATCCCATTATTAATTTTAATCTCCATTCCTTTTTTTATGCTTGAAAAAATTGCATTTGTGATTCAGGACCCTTTCGAAAATCAACCAACAGAAACCGCGGTGACAAGCATCGCCCGTGCTATTGAGATAAACATTAAGGAATTGTTGGGGGAAAAAGAATTACCTGAGCCTTTAGAGCATAAGGGGTTTTATATAATGTAAATGGTTACAAATTTAGCAGTGAAATTTAAATTTTATGAGGTTGTATTTGATAAAAAAGTCGGGGTTACTAATTAATGTTTTGAATTATGTCATGAACAAGGCCTGCATAATATTTGCTTCTTTCGTGATTCTAAGTTTTTTAATCAATTGTAAGGGCCAGCCAGGTTCAGAAGACATGCTGCCAAAAGCCATACTATATAAAACTTCATTAGACCAATCAGAACTTTTAAATGAAATTGAAATAAAAAAAAGTAAGGTTTCTGATTCAGTATCCATTGAATCCTCTATTACACTGAGGCCTTCTATAACTTACCAGGAAATGGATGGGTTTGGTTATACACTTACAGGTGGAAGCTCATTACATCTGAAAAAAATGAATGCTTCAGCACGGGCAAAAATTTTAGAAGAACTCTTTGGTAAAGAACCCAACAGTATTGGGGTGAGTTATTTAAGAATAAGCATTGGTGCTTCGGATCTTGACGAATATCCCTGGTCTTATAATGATCTCCCTCCCGGGAAAACTGATCCTGATTTAGAACATTTTTCATTGGCCTATGACACACTTTACCTCATCCCTGTTTTAAAGGAAATCCTTAAAATCTCGCCCAAAATAAAAATAATGGGTTCGCCATGGTCTCCACCACCGTGGATGAAAGATAATAAAGACACCAGAGGCGGTAGTCTGATAAAAGAATATTACCCGGCTTATGCTAATTATTTTGTAAAATATGTCAAAGCCATGGAAGCTGAAGGCATCCCAATTGATGCTATAACGGTTCAAAATGAACCACTGCATCCTGGCAATAATCCAAGTCTGTTAATGTTGGCAAAAGATCAGGGTGAATTCGTAAAAAATCACTTAGGCCCAGCCTTTAAAGAAAATGAAATTTCAACCAAAATCGTTATATATGACCACAATGCCGACAGGCCGGACTATCCTATTTCCATTCTTGATGATTCAATTGCGGCGCAATATATAGATGGCTCAGCATTTCATTTGTACGGGGGTACTATTGATGCCCTTTCCGAAGTTCACAATGCCCACCCTGATAAGCATCTCTACTTTACCGAACAATGGATTGGCGCTCCCGGAAATTTTGAAGAGAATCTCAGTTGGCATATACAAAATCTCATTATTGGCGCCCCACGAAATTGGAGCCGTAACGTATTGCAATGGAATTTGGCAGCGGATGAAAATCAAGAACCACATACAGACCGCGGTGGCTGCACCCGTTGTCTTGGAGCGATTACGATACAGGGAGATAGTATTACCCGTAATCCTGCCTATTATATCATAGCCCATGCTTCAAAATTTGTCCCACCGGGCTCTGTAAGAATAGATTCAAATCAGGAAGGGAATATACTAAACGTGGCCTATTCTACCCCTGATAAGAAAACAGTAGTTATTCTACAAAACAAAATCAATAAGAAGGTTACTGTTGAGCTCATAAAAGAAGAGGAAAAGCTACAAATAACTTTAGGTGAAAAGGACATAGGTACTTTGGTCTGGAATTAAACCTCAAAAAGCCAAGTTGATTTTTTGGCAATACTATTTCTCAGACCAGAACCTTTTTAACTTCTTTTCTAAGGTAAAAGCCGGTAACCAGTGTTGCTAATACATCGGCAATGGGAAAAGAGATCCAAACTCCCAATTCCCCTAAAAAATTTGGCAAAATCAGTATTAAGGGAATAAAAAAGAATCCTTGCCGTGTTAATGTAAGGAGCAAAGCGGGAACAGCTTTCCCAACAGCCTGAAAGTATGCCGCTCCTATTAGTTGGAGTGCAATAATAGGTGTTGCTGCAAAAACCCATCGCATCGCTGAAGGAGTATGTTCCAAAACAAAGGCATTTGTAGCCAATTCCAATGCAGGCATATTTGGTTTATCACTTAAAAATAGGGATGTAATCTCCTCTGGAAAAATCATTAGCCCCACAAAAACCAGAGTAGCTACAATGGCCGCGTATTTAATGGCAGTATTGATTGACTTCCTTACCCGACCATATTTTTGTGCCCCATAATTATACCCGGCAATAGGAAGGAATCCCTGGGTAACACCAAATACTGGAAAAAGGGCAAACATCAGCATTCTTCCTATAATGGCATAAACTGCTACCATAGGTTCTCCACCAAGAGAAAACAGAATGTTGTTCATTAGTAAATAGGTGATACTTGTTACCGCCTGCCTCGAAAGGGTTACAAATCCCAAACCTCCTATTTCCCGTAAAATGTTTCCATCTAATCCAAAATGAGACCAGTTAATTTTTAATTCAGAATTTTTCGATCTGAAAAAATAAAATATATAGGCAAAACACATCAGGTACCCTGCCGTAGTTGCCCAGGCTGCTCCTGCCATCCCCCAATCGAAGACATAGATGAAAATGTAGTCTAATACGAGATTCCCAATTGATGGAATAATCATGGCAATCATAGCAAACTTAGGTTTCCCCTCGGCCCGAATAACCGTATTGCCCATCATACAAAGAGCTAAAAAAGGTACTCCGTATAAAACTATGATATAGTAGATCTTTGCCAGATCAAATATAGCACCCTTACCACCGAAAGCAGGGATCAAAGCATCTACATAATATAACCCCAAAACCACCATAGAAATGGTAACTAACAGGGTTAAAGTAATCTGATTTCCAAAGGTCTTTAATGCCTTCTCTTTATGGTCGGCACCAAGTGCACGAGAAATGATGCTGCTGCCACCTATCCCAATAGCCATTCCCAGTGCTGCAATAAAAAAAGAAACCGGCAGTACTACATTAATGGCCGCTATGGCAATAGAACCGATCCAGTTACCTACGAAAATAGTATCTACCAATATATTAAGTGACATTACAAGAATGCCAATAGAAGCCGGCACTGCCTGCCTAATAAGAAGTCTTCCAATGGGTTCCGCCCCTAGTTGATCTGAGGTGACTTTCGCCATTATTGTTCAATTATTATAAAATTATGCATACACCGATGTATGATTTCACTTTTTACCAGGCCCATACTAATTGAATATGGATTATTAAACTGGCAAGGTTTCACTTTTATGCCAATTGTTTATCCATTCAGCCATTAGAGCCACCCAGGGATCGCTCTCATTTAAACAAGGAATATGAATATAATCCTCACCTCCTGCTTCAATAAATTGCTCTTTGCCTTCCATAGCAATTTCTTCAAGAGTTTCCAGACAATCACTTACAAAAGCAGGGGTAATCACAGCCAGTCGTTTAATTCCTTCTTTAGCCAGTCGTTCAAATTCAAAATCTGTATAAGGTTTTAACCATGGATCTCCGGCAAGACGCGATTGAAATGAAGTACTCACTTTTTGTTCTTCCAGATTTAACTCGGCTTTTACTAATTCTGTGGTATCGTAACACTGATGTCGATAACATGTATGGTGTGCAACAGAGTTTATCCTGCAACAATTGCCATCTATTTTGCAATGAAATTTAGTTGGATCTGACTTTCTGATATGCCGTTCCGGAATACCATGATAAGAAAATAATATATGATCATAGTCAAAGTCTTTTAATTCCATGGAAATTCTCTCTGAAAGAACCCTAATATAATCCGCATTCTTATAAAATGCAGGTAAGGTTGTAATTTTTATATCCGGATAATTCGCCTGTTGTTCCTGCATAGTTTTAACAACAACTGTTTCATAGGAAGACATCGCGTAGTGTGGGTAAAGTGGTACCAGTAATATTTCACTAACTCCCTTATCCTTTAATTCCTTTAAGGCATTCTTTATACTCATTGAGCCATAGCGCATGCCCAAGGCAACAGGAAGATCTGTTTGCTTTTGAACTTTAGATGCAAAGCGTTCTGAAATTACAATTAAAGGAGAACCTTCTTCCCACCAAATCTTTGCATATGCCTTTGCAGATTTCTTAGGACGGGTTTGAAGAATAATTCCGCGAACAAGCAGGTTACGCAACCAATTTGGCACATCAATTACACGCTCATCCATTAAAAACTCATCCAAATAAGGTTTTACTTGTTTGGCTGTCGGGCCATCGGGAGATCCTAAATTCACTAACAATACACCTTTCATAATTCTTTTTTAAGCTATTTTTTTTAACAATACAAAAATACTACTTGCAATGAAACTCCGTTAAATTAGGGCGAATACTTTTCTGATGACTAAATAAGCAATCCTTATAAAGCCAACCACTTTATGAGAAATTTTTTTAAAATTGCATTGGCATCAGTTAATATTATTACCTCGAAAAATTTGTACGGGGGCCCAAACAAACCATTGTAATGCGCTTAACTTCAGTAATTATTTGCTCAGTTTTATCAGTGATGTGCTATTCCCAGTCGGAAAAAAGTTTACTATGGGAAATATCTGGTAACGGACTGAAAACATCTTCATATTTATATGGAACCATGCACGTTAGCAAAAAAATCGCTTTCCGCTTAGACGATGTTTTTTATGAGGCTCTGAATAAAAGTGAAATAGTGGCTCTGGAATCTGATCCTGAAACCTGGCTGGAAAGTGAGGAGCGTTTTGGTTCAAGTTCGCAAAAAAAAGGATACGGTTTCAACACAAAAGGATTTTATACACATTCCTTTGCTTTACAACATCCAAGTAAAAAAGACCTGGCATCTTATCTGGCATTTGAAGAAAGATTAGTAAATAGTATCCTCTACCGAACCAATGAATATTCGCAAAATTTTGAGGAAGATACTTATTTGGATATGTTCATCTATCAGGCAGGAAGCAGGTTTAACAAACCTATTCTTGCGTTGGAGAAACTGGAAGAATCAGCGGCACTTGTAGGAAGGGCAAGCCTGAACTCTATGAAAATGAAACCAGATGAATGGCTTCAAAAAAAGATGCAGCAACAAGACCTGATGTTTTTGATGCAAGATGCGTATAGAGAGCGAAATTTAAATCTATTGGATTCTATAGATAAAGCGATGTATACGGATTACTATCTAAAAAACATGCTCTACATCCGCAATGAAAACATGGCCAAAAGCTTAGATTCGGCCATGCAAAGAGCTAAAGTTTTTGCAGGAATTGGTGCAGCTCATTTACCAGGCGCACATGGCGTAATAGCTTTATTGAAGGAAAAAGGATATGTGGTTGAACCTCTTGTTTCTGAAGCAACCGATTATGGTCAAAAACTCAAGAATAAATTCTTAAATAAAATAAAGGAACATACTTATAAAACTTTTGGGCCAGATGATAACTTCTTTACTATTTCACTTCCAAATAAATTATACCCAATATCTGAAAAAATTACAACGGTCTATGTTTCACCAGATTTAGCCAACGGAAGTTATTTTATGGTAAACAGAATCCCTACTTATGCCAGTTTGAAAGCCGGAGGAGACTACACTTTAGAGGATATTGATCAATTATTGTTTGAAAATATACCCGGAACTATTTTAAGTAAAAATCCTATTGCCGGTAAAAGGTATAAAGGTTTAGACATAAGAAACAAATTAAAAAATGGAGATCATCAGCGGTACCAAATATATATTACTCCGCTGGAGATACTCATTTTTAAAATGGGAGGTGAAGGTGACTACGTTATTAATTACTCAGATAAAATATTTAATAGTCTTAGGTTTAAAAACCCAGATGAAGGCCGCAAACTATTATCCTCTGCATACAAGGACTTTGAAATAGCTATGCCGGAGCTCCATAAATTTACAAATGCATCAAGAGGTGGTAATCGCAGCATTGAAGGATATGACCCCGTAAGCAATACCTATTATTTTCTTAAAAAGACCACCCTGAATGATCTGAATTTTGTTGAGGAAGACACCTTTGAACTCAAACAAATTCAAAAACGAATATACCAGGACCTTAAACTTAAACCCAAATACAATTCATTTGACAAGAATGCTCTTACTTCAAAAGCTGTTTGGGATTCTGTAACAGGTCAGGAGCTATATCTGAAAACAGTAATCAACAGAGCCGATTATTATTTACTGGCAGCACGTACCAATAGTGAAATAAAAGCTAAAGAATTCTTTAATTCTTTCAAAATCAGAGAAATATCATATCCCGAAGATTTCAAAAAAGTAGTAGATACAGCCATGCATTTCAGTACGGTTACTTCTATAGATCCTCCTAAATTTGTAGAGAATAGCAAACACCAGTTCAGTAAGAAGGAAAAGACAAAGGCTTATAGCCCCTATTCCAAAAAGACAATTTATCAGAACAAAAATAATGAGGCAATTGAGGTAGAGCTAACTAAATCTCATGACTATCTAACCTTTTCCAACATAGATTCTATTTGGGTACTGCGAAAACAACAATATTCTGATAAACAGTTTATTATTAAAAATGAAAAAACTAAAACCTCAGATGATGGCTCCCAGGAATTACAATTTGTTATCACTGATACTGCCAGCACTAGGGGTATTCTAATTAAGAATATTATTCGGGGGGGATTACTATACCAGTTAAAAACAGTAATAGATGCCACTTCGGAACCCAGTCCTTTTGTAAGTGCTTTTTTCGACAATTTTAAACTGGAAGGCGAACCATTAGGAAGAGATCTCCTGGAAGATAAAACAGAAGATTTTTTTGCTGCACTCAGGGAAAATGATAGTATTGTATTAAAGGGCTATAGATATCTTTTGTTTGATGAGCGACATATAGATTCACTGACATACTATATTTCGCAATATTCTTTTGATGAGGACAAAAAACACATACAATCTTACCTCATTAAACAATTAGGAGCTTTGGACGATGACAAGGTAATTCCGTTCCTTACGGATTTTTATGCCAAATCATATAATAATTCTAATGCACAAATTAATATTCTGCAGTCTATTGCAAGGAAAAAAACTGAAACTTCAGCAAGTCTCTTGCTTCAACTTATGTCTCAAGATTTGCCACTGGTATCCAATACTGCCGAAATAAAGAGTATTTTCAAACCTTTTAAAGACAGTTTGGAATTAGCCAGGCGATTATATCCTGAATTGCTTGAATACAGTTCTATTACGGAATATAAAGCCCCAATTTTTTCTCTTCTGGCAAAACTAAAAAAGGAAGAACTTATAAAACCTTCAAACTATAAGAAATACAAGGGTCAGCTTTTAAATGATGCTAAAATTCTTTTGAAAAGACATCTTGGGGAACAAAATAGCAATGAATTAAAAACAAGACAAGCCAATTACACAAGGCTAATAAATAATAAAATCTTAGAAGATTATGTTATTTTGCTATATCCTTTTGCCGGAGAGAGAGAAATGAACCAGTTTTTTAACAAACTGCTATTAGTAAAAGATCCACAAATACGCAGTACATATTTAACTCTGCTTGCATCGGATGAAAAAAATATTCCAGCTGCGGTAATCAATTCGATGGCCTATGATATCAATAGCAGGATTTTATTGTATAACAAGTTAATGCGGCAGGGGAAATCTGATATTTTTCCTCATCAATACAGTTCTGAGCAATCCCTGGCAGAAGCTCATATTTATGAGGACAGAAGGTTTGACAGAAATAAAGATAAAGTAATATACTTAGCAGAGAAGTCAATTAGTTATATGGGTAACCCTTATACGGCGTATTATTTTAAGACACAGAATAGCCAGGATTACAATAAGAATTTCAAAATGCATATCGTGGTATTTGCAAACGATGCTCCCTTCAATTCAATTCCTTATTATATAAATGAAGGAATGAGGATGGCAGATACGGACACTGAAGAGGAAGCAATGGATTTTGTGACCGAATCCTTTTTGTTAAAAGATCGGAAAAGGGCTATTCCCTACAGGCCAAACCAATACCGTGGTTATGCAAGTTTTGGCTTCTAAATTGTACTTTTGCTTTATTAGCAAAAATATATGAAATTAATCCCTTGTTTTTTTTTCTTTTTATTATCACTACCTATTAGTTCTCAACAGCTTGTATGTTCAGATCAAGACAGAATTGCATTTGATATTAAGATCAAGGAAATTCAAAATTTAAAACAATCAGATTTAGGCAATACAATGATCTCCGTTGGTCAGACTTTCCTTGGATTACCATATGTAGCCAAAACACTGGAAATAGGAGAATCTGAGGCTTTGGTTATTAATTTACAGGGGATGGACTGTACTACCTACGTTGAGAACGTTTTGGCTTTTAGCATATTATTACATGAAGATAAAATGAATTTTGATTCCTTCGCCAATACGCTTGAAAATATACGATATAAGGATGGTGAATTGGATGGTTATGCTTCCCGGCTACATTATTTTTCTGAATGGTTAGCTAACAACGAAAAGAAAGGATTGCTAGAAGATATTACTGCTGAAACGGGAGGTATTGAAATAAATAAAGAGATTAATTTTATGACTACACACCGGGATTTATATCCCTTTTTAGCGGATGAAGAGAATTTTAATAAAATAAAAGCATCGGAAACCTCCCTTAACCACCAACCAATTTGCGTTTTGCCCCAGGACCAGATTGAAGCAAACGAAAATCTAATAAAGAACGGGGATATTATTGCGTTAACCACAGCTATTCCGGGGCTGGATATAACCCATACAGGAATTGCCATTAGAGAAAACGACGGGCGTATCCACCTGCTGCATGCTTCTTCTTCCGGAATGGTTGAAATTTCTGAATTACCCCTGGTAGACTATTTGAAAAAAATAAAAAAGAATACAGGTATAATGGTTGCCAGGCCATTATAAAACTACTGCTTCTAAATTCTGAAATACCGCCCTGAATTTAGGTCAGATTGCTTATCTTCCAAGGCAATAATTTATACCCCCAACTAAATGTTTTTGAAAGTCGGGTTCATCATAAGACTCCTTTGTATGGCCTCCTCCAGTATAAAAAACACGACCTCCATCAAATTCATGGTACCATGCAATTGGATGGTTATCCCCGTTTGTTCCTCCTTCATAAGAAGTTTCATCCAGGTATATAAGCACCTCTAAATCCGGATTTATGTTTTCATAATTATACCATTCATCATTACGGACCCAGGTGTCCTTTAAATGGGCTGTAGATAAATGCTTTCTGTTCACAACATTCATTTTAGCCTCCCTAACATTAGGATTATTGGGATGACTTGTAAAATAAGCGCCTACCAATTTACCATACCACGGCCAGCCATATTCGGTATCACTGGCAGCATGTATTCCCATGTAGTTCCCCCCATTATTAATATAATTTTTAAAGGCCTGCTCCTGATCAGGTCCCAGCACGTCCATAGTGGTACTAAGGAATAGAACTAAATCATATTTTTTTAAGTTAGTCTCATTAAATTGTAATGAATCCTCCGTTTGTGTAACTGAAAAATTGTTTTCTTTTCCTAAAATTTTGAGGGTTTCCACACCTTTTTCAATAGACTTGTGCCTATAACCCATGGTTTTTGTAAAAACCAGAATTTGAGCTATTTCGTCATTTAAGACTTCAATATTTTCTTCGGACATTTGAGACTGACAAGATCCTGCAAACGA
>CBDUGN010000003.1:0-52602 GCA_965366915.1 uncultured Eudoraea sp.
TTGGAGTTTTATCTTTTATCTCATCCAAAGTATAACCATTCATTTTATAAATATTATTTGTGGCATACACAATTTTCAAATCAGGGTCAGTAACAACTATAACCTGTTCCTTCTCCAGAAATTCCTCATTGAAAGTATTTTTGTAAGACCAGCGGTTACTTTGAGCAAGCGTTTTTAAAACTCTGAGATCGTCAAAATTTTTGCAGGTATTGTCAAAATAAGATCCTGAAATATCCCAGCTTAAAATAGGCAAAACTTTAGCTTGGTTGCTTTTATAGATACTGGAGGCAGCATTATCGAAATTTTTAAATTCCATCATAAATTCTAATTCTTTTAATATCATTAAAATGTGAAATACGGAAAGTAAAATTTTTATCCAACAATGGATATGAAAACTTTCTTTCTCATAGCAATTTTTTTCAATACTACTAAAAGATATTTAAGCAGGAAAATTTACATAGTCTATTAACATTTTTGTTTAATTATAGTAGTAAACATCACTGTTTTTAATTCTCAACTCTAAACAAAAAAAGAATTATTTTCTAGCTATATGGCGGCATATTACTAAAAAAGCAACTCCTAAAAAGGAAGATTTTTAATAGAATAAACAGGGCAGAACAGAATTTTAGCTCAGAAATCAAACCGGAGTTGAACTGTAATCATATTCTTCATCTTATTCGTTTCCCTGATTTCAGTATTCAAATTAGAAAGTGAAATACCTAACAATCGAACTGAGTTTTCCAGTTTCTCTTGATATAATAATTGCCTGGTGGTCTCTAATATCAAATTTTTATCTGCTATGAAATAGGGTAAAGTTTTACTTCGTGTCTGGAGGCTAAAATCACTATATTTTATTTTTAGGGTTATTGTTTTACCGGCAATTTCTGATTTTTTTAACCTGCCTTCCAGTTCTTTCGCTATATGATCTAATCGTTCTAACATGAAAATCTCACTACTAAGATTTTCGCTGAAAGTACGCTCGGCGCCCACAGATTTGGGAATACGTTCAGCCTTAACTGCACTATTGTGAATACCTCTTACAACATGGTAGTAGTATGAGCCGCTTTTTCCGAATTGATCTTCCAAAAATTTAAGCGATTTGCTTTTCAAATCTTTACCAGTGAAAATACCAAGCTTATACATTTTGGCAGCAGTGACTTTACCAACACCGTAGAACTTTCTTATTTCTAAATCTTCAAGGAATTGAAATACTTCCTCCGGATTCACTGTTTTCTGTCCATTGGGTTTGTTATAATCGCTGGCTATTTTGGCTACAAATTTGTTAATAGATATTCCTGCCGAAGCAGTTAAACCTATTTCACTAAAAATTCGTTGCCTTATTTCTTGAGCAATTAGGGTAGCAGAAGGGTTTCCCTTTTTGTTCATTGTAACATCCAGATATGCTTCATCTAATGATAGTGGTTCTACCATATCCGTATAGTCCAGGAAGATTTTTCTAATTTGTAATGATACTTCTTTGTATCGATGAAATCGTGGTTTTACAAATATAAGATTAGGACAATTTTGTTTTGCCAGATAACTGCTCATAGCACTTTTCACTCCAAATTTTCTAGCCTCGTAGCTTGCTGCTGATACTACACCTCTTTTTTCACTTCCACCTACGGCCAAGGGCTTTCCCCTAAGTTCATGATTATCCAATTGCTCAACCGAGGCATAAAATGCATCCATATCTACATGAATTATTTTTCGCAATGGGAATTCATTGTGCATATTCAAATTTAAGGTATATTTAGTCTAATTGAAATGGCACAAAAAACAGCAATTGTATTGGGGGCTACGGGTTTATGCGGAAGCATTCTATTGCAGATACTTCTCAATGACAATAGGTATGAGAAAGTAAAATTATTTTCAAGAAAAACGGTTGGAATAAGTGATGAAAAGCTACAGGAGCACCTTATAGACTTGCTAAAATTATCTGATCATGAGAGCGATTTCCTGGCAGATGAAGTATTTTGTTGTATAGGAACTACCAAGGCTAAAACCCCGGATAAAGACCTTTATAGAAAAATTGACTATGGAATTCCGGTCAGTGCCGCAGCATTATGTAAAAAAAATAAAATAAGGACATTTGTCGTAATTTCTGCGCTGGGAGCAAACGCCGAAAGCAGTATTTTTTACAATAAACTAAAAGGGCAAATGGAAAATGCTTTGGTTTCCATGGGAATTTCAAAAATTCATATTGTACAACCATCACTTATCGGAGGATACAGAGAGGAGAAAAGGCCAGGAGAATGGTTTGCGAAGAAAGTATTTCTTGTTCTAAATACTCTTTTAGTAGGACCACTTAGAAAATACAGATCTATAAATCCAGAAACAATAGCCCGATGTATGGTTTGGTTGGCTAATAATTCATATGACAGAGTTAAAATTCCTTCTGATCAGATCATAAAGTTGGGAAAATTGGAAGGCTAAGAGTTCTCCAAATCTTATGCTTAAGTTTGAACAAATATGATAGAAATAGAAAGAAAGTATCTGGTGAATTCAAAGGATTATAGATCTTTGGCCTATTCCAAAACACATATTGTTCAGGGGTTTTTAAATTCACATCCTGATAGAGTAGTACGAATAAGAATAACGGATGACAACGCTTTTTTGACTGTAAAGGGAAGATCTGATTCTTCAGGCACTACAAGATTTGAATGGGAAAAAAAGATACCAATCACAGAGGCGGAGCTCCTTTTAGAGCTTTGCGAAAGAGAAATTTTGGAGAAAATCCGTTATTGTATAAAAATGGGAAACAATATTATTGAAGTAGATGAATTTCTTGGCTCAAACAAAGGCTTGGTAATAGCAGAAATAGAAACTGAAAATGCAGATGACAATATTGAAGTGCCTTCCTGGGTAGGAGAGGAAGTAACCGGCGATATCAAATATTATAACTCTCAATTAAGCAAGTACTCCTTCAATGAATGGAAGGGGCGAAATTCGTAATTGATTTTCTAACCATATATAAAGGCCATATTTTTAAGATAACTTGTATTCTCGGGTAGGTCTAATCCAATTATTAAATCTTGTAAATGCACAAAAAATGGGACTATTATTGCTGATAACAGTATCTAAAAAGCACTTTTAAACTGTTCCAGAAATCTTACATCATTTTCACTAAGCAATCGGATATCGGAAATTTGGTGAAGAAGTAAAGCAATACGATCGATGCCCATTCCAAATGCAAACCCGGTATAAGTTTTGCTATCTATCCCACAATTGTCCAATACATTTGGATCTACCATGCCACATCCCATTATTTCTAACCAGCCGGTTCCTTTGGTCATTTTGTAGTCTGTTTCTGTTTCCAGTCCCCAATAAACATCAACTTCGGCACTGGGCTCAGTGAAAGGGAAATAAGAAGGTCGAAGCCTTATTTTGGACTTCCCAAAAAGCTCAGTGGTAAAAAACTGTAGTGTTTGCTTCAGATCCGCAAATGACACTTTCTTATCAATATATAGCCCTTCTACCTGATGAAAAAAACAATGTGATCTGGCAGAAATGGCTTCATTTCTATACACTCTCCCAGGGGATATAGTTCGGATTGGTGGTTTATTGTTTTCCATATACCGAACCTGAACAGAAGACGTATGCGTACGTAAGAGCACATCCGGATTGGTTTGAATAAAAAAGGTGTCCTGCATATCCCTGGCAGGATGGTGTTCCGGCAAGTTTAAAGCCGTAAAGTTATGCCAGTCATCTTCAATTTCAGGACCCTCGGATACATTGAAGCCTATTCTGGAAAAAATATCTATGATTTGGTTTTTTACTATGGAAATAGGGTGGCGTACCCCAAGTTCCATAGGTTCAGAAGGTCTTGTAAGATCATTATAAATCCTTTTTTCCTGGCTACCAAGTTCAATGGCTTTTTTAAGTGAATTTACCTTTTCAGTGGCCTTACTTTTAAGTTCGTTTATTGTTTGACCAAATTCTTTTTTCTCTTCAGCAGGGATATTTTTAAATTCCGAAAAGAAATGATTCAACAGCCCTTTTTTACCGAGGTATTGAATTCGGAACGCCTCAATTTCCTTGGGATTATCTGAAGAGAAATTGTCTACTTCTGTTAAGTGTTTTTTTAGCTGGTCTATCATCCTCCTTTTAATAAATGTATACTCTAAGCAAAGTAATATGCAAAAGAAAAGGCAAATTTATAACAAATATCCATCAAGAAAGCATTTTTGACCTAAAAGCCCTAAAGAATTAGGTTTGTTCCATTGCTTCCTCCTGTTCAATCCATTTAACACATTCATCAAAATTTTTAAAAATATGTTCTAGCGGTACCAGATCAGGGATAATGTCAATTCGTTCCATCATATATCGCGGTTGATTTAAGATGTCTACAAAAAGAGGTAAGATTTCGTCTTTTATCAATTCCTGCAGTACTAATTCCATTGCATAGAGGCCGGATTGGTCCATATATTGCATACGGTCCAGTCTAATTATAATTATATGGGCTGATTTGGGAATTTGTTCAGCGAGCCTTAGAAAATCGCTTGTAGTTCCAAAAAATAAAGGTCCTTTTATATGCTTTATAAAAACTTCTTTTTTCAGTTTTTTCGGAAAATTTTTCTCATCCGGCCATACTTCTTCTTTTATCAAGGGTTTTACATCGGAACGTTCCGCTGTGAGATCTCCCATTTTTTTCATAAACATTAAAGAAGCTATAACAAGTCCTATACCAACAGCATATACAAGATTCCAAAATGTTGATAGAACCATAACAACCAGCATAACCATAACTTCAGAACTAAGTCTTAAAGGACCTATTGTTATATCTTTTGGCAAACTTGGAATCGCTTTTAATCCCTTATAATCCATTACACTCACTCCTACAGTGATCAAGATCCCTGCAAGGACGGCAGCAGGTATTTGTGAAGCAATAGGTCCGATTAGCAGTAGAATAAGTAATAAAACTGTTCCTGCAAGCATTCCTGAGAGCCTGGTTTTGCCTCCTGAATTTATATTCACTACCGTTCTGATTGTTGCACCTGCTCCCGGGAGACCACCAAAAATTGCCGCAATACTATTACCAATGCCCTGTCCTAACAATTCTTTGTTGGGTTTATGCTTGGTCTTAGTCATATTATCAGCAACGACAGAGGTCAGAAGTGAATCAATAGCGCCTAGCATGGCCAGTGTAAGGGCGGTAAAAATGTAAGGGGAAATATTGCTAATTTTGAATTTGGTAAAGATCTCCATATGAGGCATAGGGAATCCCTCCGGTATTTTTTCAATGGTCCTGTAATCTAAATCAAACCCGTAGGCTACTCCAGAAACAACAATCAGTGCAACTAAAGTGCTGGGAACTATTTTGGTAATTTTCTTAAATCCGTAAATAATAAGAATAGTGGCTAATGCAAGAATAATTTCGAGCCAAATAATATTTTTCAGCGCTTTTGGTATTACTTTTATTGCGCCTATAACCCCTGATGCATCAGCTGCCGCAAGGGTCTTTGATTCATCTAATATAGCACGGGCAGTAATTTCTCCTGACCTTTTGATCGTTTCTTCGAAATCTTCAAGTACAAGAATGCCTTCTCCTGCTTCCTCTCGCAATATATTCTCAAGAATCAATTCTTCGGCTTGAGGCTTAAATTGCTCTACATAGGCAATATCTTCCTTCGGATAATAACCTATGGCAGGCAGAATTTGTGTGATGATAATTATCACTCCTATGGCAGTCATGAAACCCGATACTACAGGATAGGGGATGTATCTTATATACCTGCCTATACCAAGGATACCTAACCCAATTTGAAAGAGTCCGGCCAGGAGGAATACACCTAAGATAGTAGGCAAGGCTTTTTCAACACTACCGTCGTAAATAGCAATGATAGTAGCAATAACGACCATGCTTACAGCGGTCATAGGTGCTGTTGGTCCGGAAATCTGAGTATTGGTACCACCAAAAAGTGCAGCAAAAAAACTTATAAAAATAGCACCATACAATCCTGCGCTTGGGCCCAATCCAGATGAAACCCCAAAAGCCAGGGCTAAAGGGAGCGCTACAATTCCTGCTGTTAATCCACCAAAAAAATCGCCTTTAAAGTTTGAAAAAAGGGTTTTCATAATGACGGTCGAATTGTTTGTTATAAAGAGAAAAGATAGTATTTTTTAGTAATAAAAGAAGCCAATGCATACACATTGGCTTTCCTTTAACATTTAGAGCATAGTTTACAAAAACGTAACTTTTCCGTTGTTGATATCATACATCGCTCCAACTATTTTTATTTCACCATTGTCCTCCATTTCCTTTAATACGGGACTCATATTTCGAGTGTTTTCAATGGTCATATGAACATTTTTGACGGCAACGTCGTTTACGAAATCTATGTTTTTAGAATTTCTTTGTCTAGCATCCGATGGCTGGGAAACCGCATTAACTGCCGGCATTATTTTGTCTAACAAAATCGTAAGATTACCTAATTTGGCACCATCACAGGCACCTTTTACTGCTCCACAAGCCGTATGGCCAAGAATAACCAATACTTTTGTCCCCGCTAACTTGCAGGCGAATTCGATACTTCCCAGTAGGTCTTCATTTACAATATTACCTGCGACTCGCGCGCTAAAAATATCGCCGACACCTTGGTCAAAAATAAGCTCTGCCGAAACTCTTGAATCAATACAGCTCAAGATCGTTGCAAAAGGGTATTGACCTGAAGCCGTATCATTTACTTGATCTAATAAATCACGATTAGCCATATTGCTGGCAACGAAGCGTTGATTACCTTCTTTTAATAGTTCTATGGCTTTATTCGGTGTAATTGCCGCTTGTGTAATTTTTGTATGTGCTTTCATCATATTATTTTCTGGTTTACTAATTAGTTACGCAAATTATATCGCTCTTCACCGGTCAACAATAAAGTTACATTAAGTTTATCAATGATTTTATTAATGTCCGACTTTAATGTATTTATCTTTTTACCGTTTCGCTTTTTAAATCTATCGATATACAAAACATCGATTTTATTTTTGACTAAATAAGGGGAAATACCTCTTATTGCTCCATCCCCCTGTTCAAAAACATATTCAATGGTTTTTCTGTTTGAAGGTTTTTTTGAGCCCTCTGAAACATCTGAATTTTGTGCAATCTTAAAAGATATTAAAGGTTGATGCGAATATTCTATCAAGTCTTCTGCAAAATCCAGATTGAAATCTGCCCCCAAATTATTAAACATACCCAGGACTATTCCTTTATTTGGCTCAATTACACTATTATTATTTGCAATCAAGATTACTCCTTTGAATTTGTTTAAAACGAAAGGAATAATGCTATCCCCTACGAATTTTAGCACTTTCTCTCTCCTTTTACCTAAGACAATTATATCAGGTTTTTTTGTATCAATATATTGACCAATTTCACCTTTGATATTACCAATTGAAAAAGAAGAATCAATTCGGATGTCATACTGTTCTGATATGGGGGCAATTAATTTTTTCATTTTCTTGCGAAATGAGTTATGCCCACTGTTAATAGATCTCATGGCGGATAATTGATTTTCGCTATGCACAATTTCAGAAGCCTTTTTAACACTAAAAACTTCAATTTCACCATCGATAATTTTTGCGAGTCCAATCGCACTTTTAAGGGTTGCACCTGCGTCTCTCTCCAGGTCTGTTAGTACAGTTATTTTATATTTTCTCATGATATAGGATTTATGCTAATTTCGGTCTTAATCTAAAAAACTCTATATAACTATCAGGATTTTCAACAACCCCCCTTTCGGAAATTAACTTAATATCAATATTCCTATTAAAAGCTTTTCCCGAAAATTCTTCAAGAATTTCAATAATGTCATTGTCCAGATACCTGGTCTTGGAAACATCCAATTCCAGATAGGAATTTTTAGGAAGCGCATCAAGTTCTTTAAGGATTGCACCTTTGTTAAAGAAAGTAACCTCTTCAGCAAGAGTCATTTTTATTTTGTGCTTACCATTGCTTTTATCCTCAATATGCAGGAAATGCGAGTTTTGATAACTTTTAATTAAAATAACTGCTATTCCAACCCCTAATCCCAAACCAATACCAATAAGCAGGTCTGTAAAGATTATTCCAACTACGGTTACCGTAAATGGGATGGACTGTTTCCAGCCTAACTGATACATTTTGGCAAAAAGCGCTGGTTTTGCTAATTTATAACCTACAATTAATAAAATTGATGCAAGAACAGAAAGGGGTATCATGTTTAATAATCTGGGGATAAGAATTACAGATATTAAAAGGAAAAAACCATGAATAATAGCAGACATTTTTGTCCTTCCTCCGGATTGAATGTTGGCAGAACTCCTAACTATTACCTGGGTAATGGGCAAACCTCCAATAAGGCCTGAAATAATATTACCCGTTCCCTGGGCCATAAGCTCTTTATTGGTAGGCGTTACTCTTTTTCGAGGATCCAGTTTGTCAGTAGCTTCAACACATAAAAGCGTTTCAAGACTTGCAACCAATGCAATAGTAAATGCTGTTATCCATATTTCGGGACGAGCTATAACCTGAAAATTAGGAAAACTAAACTGACCGATAAAAGAATCTACTGTGTCTGGTATTGGAACACTCACAAGATGATCTGAAGAGATATTCCATACGGTACTATCTTTTGTTAAGTAATAAAATAGTATTCCAACAAAAACCGCTACCAGGGGACCTTGGACTAGTTGAAAAATTTTAGATTTCTTGGTAAGAACTTTATCCCAAAGAATTAATATCCCAAGGGCAATAAAGGCTATCAAAGTAGCTCCCGGGCTTATATATTTAAAAGTAGTAAAGATCTCGGATATTGTATTTTGTCCATCTACCTGAAAAAAAGCAAAATCGCCTTCAGGATCTGAATCGTATCCAAAAAAGTGAGGAATTTGTTTTAGAATTATTATGATTCCAATGCCTGTGAGCATGCCTTTAATAACAGAAGAAGGAAAATAATAGGCGATAATACCTGCTCTGAGAATACTGAAGATGATTTGAATGGCACCCCCCAAAACAACTGCCACCAGAAAGTTTTCGTAGCCTCCCAGAGCACCAATTGCAGTTAAAACAATGGCTGCTAATCCCGCGGCGGGGCCGCTGACCCCGATATGTGAGCCACTAAGTGACCCCACAATAATGCCACCCACTATTCCGGCAATTAAACCTGAAAATAAAGGTGCACCACTGGCCAGTGCTATTCCTAAACATAAGGGTAGTGCCACAAAGAATACAACTATACTGGCGGGAAGGTCATTTTTTAAATATTTAAACATAATTATAAAAGTATTGTCCTCAATAAATTATTAAGGATTGATTAGAAACTAAATTGTATATGGGTTTATGCAGAGTAGCTATTGAATTCCGGAGGCGGTAATGGAATTTCAATGGAATTTGTAGAAAAAATTATTTTCTCAATTTCTAAAAAAAGTGATTTTTCCTGTTGGGATAGTTCTGTCTGTGCAAGACAATTTTCTAGAAGTATTTTTTCCTCTTTGTCATCTTTCTTAGACTGCTCTTGCTGCTCTTCTTCATTTAAATTCAAAGAGATTAAAATGCTTTCCCCATTATTTGCCAACATAATAACAGATGGGGCAACTATCGCAAAAAGCCAAATGCCAATAAGGGTCGCTATAATTGCAGATCTCGTCATTGTTGAATTGGTTATAAACAAATATAAATGGAACTTCAATGAATAATTGTTAAATAAAAATTAAAAGTCTTTTAACAATTTAATTTCACCAGATGGCACCCAGCCGGTTTTTCCATCTATCAGTTCTATTTTTTTCCAATCATCTAACTCATCCAATACATAAACTTTTGTTCCTTCATGAAGAAGGAAAGCTTGTGAACTTCTATTATTCGGTTCAGATTTTACTGTTAGCTCCTCAGAAAATACAATGGCCGGGATATCTGCCTCAAAATCCTGAAATTGAACCAATGCCAGTACAATACAAAAAACCGCAATAAAGAAAGAAACAATGCTTGTGATAAATGCTATTCGCTTATGAGTAGAATATCTTAGGTAATAAAATAAAATATAGGCCAGAACAAAGAGGAATACAAAGAAAACACCAACATAAGACCATTGATCGAAAGAGAGCAATCCGGTGATGTTTTTGTATAGCTTGGATAGACTTGTCGCCGGAAGTGGCTCAATAGCATCCAAAGTCATGTTTTGAGCATATGCCAGATTATTTTTAATTTCCCTGTCATTGGGTTTAAGTAACAACGCCTTTTCATAATAATAAATACTTGGCGCTATCTGATTTAATTTGTAGTAGCAGTTACCTATATTGTAATAAACTGCTGCCGAATGCTCACCATTCTCCAATATTTTAAAGTAGTTCTCAGCGGCTTTTTCATATTCACCTTCATTATAATACGTTGTTGCCCTATTAAAAAGTGCTTCGTTTTGAGCATTAGCTGTAAACGATAGCAGTAACAATAATAAGAAAACCAAATTTTTCATAGCTAAAGCTTTTTGTCTATTGATGAAATTGTTTCACCGGCTTTATCGTAATCTTGTTGCATCTGAACATCAGAGAAAGGGCTATAGCGGGCCATTTCACAGTTCTTAAGCAGATCTACAAAGGCATGGTTAGTGGTCTCGTCTATTCCTTTTTTAGACAATAATGAGGCTATTTTATCTTTGCTAAACTCAGAGGTTTCTATTTTTAGTTTAGCTTTAAGGTAGTTGTGTAAAGCTTTTTCAAGTGCTATATAAAATGCCTCTTTGTTACCTAAGGCCCTTTTGGCTTCGGAGAGATATTTTCTTGCCAGTTTGTTGGCCTTCTTAATTTTGTTACCCTCTACATCACTAGCGATGGCTTCACGCCTTTTACCAAACAGTACCGCGATTGGAATAAGCAAAAATGGTGAAAACAACCAAAAATAAAACCGTGTAGAACCAAAAAAATAATTAGTGCCGATAACAGTTAAGTTTGGTTTAAGTTTAATGAAATTAAACTGATCATTTGAGTTGATAACCGTCTGCTTATTTATTGATGAAGAGCCACTCGCTATTGCACCTGATCCTAAGGGGCCTTCCATTACGTTTATCATAATTTCATCGGAAGCTACAGATTTATACATCTCTAATTCCGGATCGAAATAGCTGAAAGAAATACTAGGGATGGGGTATTTTCCTCTGAATGATGGGACTATAGTATAATTGTTGCTCACTTTTCCCTTCATACCAGAGAGTGTTGTTCTCACTTCTTCATTAAATTCCGGTTCATAAACTTCTAAAGCTCCGGGAAGTGAAGGTTCGGGTAATTGAAACAGTTTTAAATTCCCGTTCCCTTTTACCATAATTGTCGCCTGTAATGACTCTGAAGCATTTAAAGTTGTTTTGCTGGTGGAGACAGAAAATTCAAAGCTACCCACTGCACCACCAAAATCTGCTGGCTTCCCTTCAGATGGCAAAGGTTTTACATTAATTACACGCTTTCCTGCGGATACTGTTTTATTGGTTTGAGTATATATTCTCCCACCAAAAAAGTCACGTTTGTTAGTAGGCACTTCCAATGTCACATCCAAAGAGAGAGGTTCAATGGTCAATTCACCGCTCTTTTGAGGATAGAGCACGACTCTTTTAAGAACTACATAGCGATAGGCCTTTCCTTCATAAGTACCATTTTGAACATCATATCTCGTGAACGGCATATCCTGGCTCCAGAAATTATTGTATTTAGGATTATCCAGTGGACGAAAATTAGAAACATTAATAGTAGGACTTACGTATAATTTATAAACAACACTTATAGCCTCATTGAGATATGGAGAAGTTTTGGAAACTTCTGCTACTAAATGTAAATTGTCATCAGCAAAGTCTTCTACTGACATTTGATCATTTGGTTTATCTACAGCCGCTGTAACCTCTACATTTTTAGACAAGGATTTATAGATCTTTCCATCAATTGTGATTGTTGCCTGTTTAATGGTGAATTTCCCTCTTGAAGTAGGGGCAAGGGTATAGGAATATGTTTTGGAATAACTCCTTACACCATTTATCCAGGAAGAACTAATAGATTGGGAGGGCCCCATAAGTACTCTAAAACCTTCAAAATCAGGTGGGGTAAAATTATCGCCGTCTTTGTTCATTTCAAAATCTACCCTTAGACGCTCGTTTATTCCCAACCTGCTTTTGCTGAGTTTAACTTCGAAGGTAACAGCCTCTTTATCTTGTGCTATTGCCTGGCTAGAGGCCAGTAATAGAAAAGATATACAAATGATAAAATATTTAAGTTTATTAAATATCACCAATCTTTCTCATTTTTAGTTTTGACTCCTTTTACTTTCTGGGCATCCATTTTTTCTTTAACTTTTTTCTCTTCATTTTGCATTGCCTCGAGTAAATTTTTTATTTGTTGCTGAGACAATTGGTTTGGTCTGGGTTGTCGCTGCTGTTCTTGATCTCCCTGTTCAGGCTGTTTTTTTTCTTCTTCGTTGTCATCTCCTTCACCTTTTTTATTTTCTTCTTTTTCCTGCTCACCATTATCTCCTTCATTACTCTCTTTATCGTTCTCTTCGTTTTTGGGATCGCCTTTGTTTTCGTCTTTATTATCTCCCTGGTCTTGCTGATCCTGGTTTTTATCTTTTTTCTCCTCCTGATCCTGATTCTCTTTATTATCGTCTTTATTCTGATTATTCTTATCTTTTTTTAGGAGCTCTTTGGCCAGTGCCAGATTATATCGGGTTTCTTCATCCGATGGATTATTGCGCAATGCTTCTTTATAAGCTTCAACTGCTTTAGCGTATTCTTTATTTTTCATGAATACATTGCCCATATTGTGAAATGCCTTATGCTTAACAGGTTTTTCCGATGTCAATTCACCTGCTTGCTTAAAACGGCCAAAAGCTTCAGAAAAACTCTCTTTGTTATAGTAAGCATTTCCTAAATTATATGGGGCCGCCGTATTCTCATTACTTTTGGAAATGGCTCTTCTGTAATTTACCTCCGCATCAATAAAATCATTATCCGCTAAATCCTTATTCGCTTCAAATGTTATATCTCTTGAGGCTTTAAGTGCTTTTTCCTTTTCTTTCACATCATCTTGTGGAAAAACAGCAGCGCTTATAAAAAGAGTAAATAATACAAACTTTTTCATTTTAGTGAATTTCCTGTTCGTTAAACAAATTCAATTTTTTGAGCCATTGAGTTTTTCGGTCCAGTAAGAAAAGTTCTAAAAATAAAAACAAAAGACCAATACCCAGGAACCATTGGAATTGGTCTTTATATTCTGCAAATTGCTTGGCTTCAAATTCTTTTTTGTCCATTTGGTTTAACTCTTCTTTAATGAAGTCAACGGCATCATCTGTATTTGATCCGTTTACGTATTCCCCATTACCCTCGTCGGCAATTTCCTCCAATATCTCTTCATTTAGTCTAGTGATAACCACTTCACCTTGTGAGTCCTTTTTTAAACTTTCTACGATTCCATTTCTCTTTATAGGAATTGGACTGCCTTTTGTCTTTCCAACACCAATAGTAAAAATTCTTATTCCTTCCTCAACGGCCAATTCAACAGCATCCAGAGTTGAGCCTTCAGAATGATCCTCACCATCTGAAACAATAAACAATACCCTATTTGTTTGTTCTTCATCATCAAAATATGTAGATGCCAGTTCAATAGCCTCATTTATGGCCGTTCCTTGTGATGAGAGCATATCTGTATTCATACTTTGAAGAAACATTTTAGCTGCGCCGTAATCTGTAGTTATTGGTAACTGAGGAAAAGCCTGACCTGCATATGCTATTATACCTATTCTATCACTTGCTAATTGATTAATAATTTCAGAAACCAATCGTTTGGATTTCTCTAGTCTGTTTGGAGCAATATCCTCAGCCAGCATACTTTTTGAGACATCGATAGCAAAAACAATATCTACTCCCTCTCTTTTTACTGTTTCTAATTTGGTCCCAATTTTCGGGTTTACAAGACCTAAAACCAGAAATGAAATCCCTAAAATGAAAAAAATTAATTTTAATATTGATTTGAATTTAGACTTATTAGGAGATAGTCTTTTCAGCAGATTGGGAGTGGCAAACTTCTTTTGGGTTCTTTTTTTCCAAATTTGAAGCAATATGTAAATAACCACCATTACCGGAATAATGGATAGCAGATAAAAATATATTTTCTCGTCTATCTGAATCATATTTTAAATAAAACTCCTAAATAATATATTTCTCATGAACCATTCCACTATGAGCAAAGCACCAGCCAGAAGAATCCATGGTCTGAATTTTTCCTCATATTTATAATACTTAAATTCTTCAACCTCTGTTTTCTCCAATTTATTTATTTCATCATAAATTGCCTCTAATTTTTCATTATCTGTTGCCCTAAAGTACTGTCCACCTGTTGCTTCGGCAATAGCTTTAAGTAATTTCTCGTCTATTTCAACCTGTCTCATCCCATACCTGTAGGATCCATCATCATTATAAGCAACTGGCGAGAGAGCGTTTCCGTTTGTACCCAAACCAATAGTGTAAGTCTTGATGTCGAATTCCACAGCGAGATCAGCGGCCGTTTGAGGTTCGATAAACCCTGAATTGTTAACGCCGTCCGTAAGCAATATAATTACCTTGCTTATAGACTTGCTTTCTTTTAGCCTATTAACGGAAGTTGCTAATCCCATACCAATAGCTGTTCCATCATTCAATTGGCCATAAGTAATTTCTTTTAAAGCATTTAATACAATAGACTTGTCGCTTGTAATTGGCGTTTTTGTATAGCTTTCACCAGCATAGACCACTAAACCAATTCTATCATTTGGTCTTTGTCTAATAAAATCTGCGGCAACCTCTTTAAGGGCTGATAATCTATTCGGTTTTAAATCTCTTGCCAACATACTCGAAGAAACATCAATGGCCATAACAATATCAATGCCTTTAGTGGTTTTGGTTCGAGTGGAAATATCCTCAGTTTGAGGACGTGCCATAGCCACTATAATGAATGTCAATGCCAACAAACGTAAGGCAAATAATACTGGTTTTAATTTTGACAATAAGTCATTTGCGGTAAACCCTTCTATGCTTGGAATTTTTAAGCTCGCATTTTCCTCTTTGTTCTTGAATATGTACCATATCAAAGCGAAGGGAAGCAATAAAAGCAACCAAAAAAGCTGAGGATTTGCAAATTCTATATTATCTAACATTTATGCCTCTGTTTTAACTTCCAAGGAACCAATTATCCTATTTACAATTTCTTCTGCGTAAACATCTTTATCTAACCATGATAAGATTAACTGCTGTTGAAAACCATTTCCGCCAAAAAGAATAATGGTGTACTGTCCTTTAACTAACTCTTTTGAGCCTGGTAATGCAAAATTACCCCTGCCAAATACTTTAACCCCTTTTACACCAGATAGGGTAACAAATTCTTCTTGCTTGGTAATAATGTTTTTTGCGCCCTGGTCTTCAAAATTCTGCAATATTTGTTCAACAACCTGATTGAAATCTGGTTCTTCAGGCTTATTTAAAGTTGTCGAAGTTGTACCGATGGTAAGCAAACCTTTTTTACTTCTGTACATGAATGCCTGCAGTTCTTTAATATTGGCCTTAGCCTCTGGCGGGAGTTTAACTTCCTGCCGCACTAATACTTCCGGAGTTTCAACTATAATTGGCGGATATCCGTACGAACTGGAAACCCATTCTCCTTCTAAAAGTGTTTTTGTAGGATGCCCGGTAATGGTATCCCAAACATAAGAAGGACCTAAATATGTTATTAACCCCCCTAGAGAAACCAGTAGTACAATTGCCGCAGCAGATACAATTGAAATTATTTTCTTTTTCCTTTTTTTCAGTGCAATTATTTCCTGGTACTCTTCTTGTTCCAATAATTCTTCTTCTGTTGGTTCCGGGAGAGCTTCTTTTGTCTTAACAACGATCTCTTCAATAGCTTTTCGGTCCTTTTCAGCTACTGATGTAGGTGGTTTAGACCTCGCAAATTTTACAAGATCCGCTGTTTGCAAAATATTTTCAAATTGCTTTATTGTATCGTCCTGTAACTTTAAATCACCTGCATCCTGCAACATTTCCAATTTATGAATCAATTCACTTGTAGTACTTTCCAGTGCCGAAATATTCACCTCTTCTTCGAGATAGGATCTTACAATAGCAGTTAATTCTGAATAATACACTTTGTATTTGTCCTGAATTAGATATTTAGAATTTTCTAATCTTTTCAATTCTAAAAGGGCCTTGTCATAAGGAGGCAGCAATGCTACCTTCTCTTCTTCTGTCAAGGGTTTTTTTCGGATTATAAACCAATAGATAAGCCCTCCGGCAATCCCCGCAATAAGCAAAACTATCAAAAGGATTTTCCAAAAATCACTATTACTTTTTTGTACGCTTATAAGAGGTTTAATATCATACATTTTTTGGTTCACCGTATCTACAGGTACGGTAGCAACATCGACCCGAAGGGAGTCAGTGAAAAATCCAGCCCCATTAATTTCAATGCGCTGAGCTGGCAGAACATAAGATCCGGAATCAAATTGTGTAAGCGCGTAAATTTTTTGTAGCGTTATCCTATCTTTTTTACGTGTTGTATCTGTTTTAAAGGCTTCCACTGTTTCCAAGGGGGAAAAAGTTTGACCTTCAGGAAAGAAAACCTGGGCCGTTGAATCTACCTCCACAGTAACAGTAAATTTAATTTGTTCGCCAATTTTTATGTTCGTAGTGTCTACTTTTGAGAGAACGACGGGTTGTAACTGAGCACGAATAGGATTCGCAAAAAATAAAAGACATATAAGGAGGACCGGTCCGGACCAGTCACTAATAATATGTTTTAATTTTATCGAAATCGTATACATCTATCCTCTTCTCTTAAAATAACCCAATAGTTTTTTGACATAACTCTCATCCACCCGACAATCCAGAATACCACATCCCGATTTAGTGAAAGTATCTTTAAAATATTCTACCCTATTTCTGTAGTATTCACCGTAAGCAATACGAACCTTCTTAGATTGCGTATTTACAAGTTTTATAGAACCGGTTTCCGAATCGAGCATTTGCACAACACCTAAATTTGGAATTTGTTCTTCTTTTTCATCATAAATGCGAATTCCGGTAACATCATGTTTTTTCCCCGTAATTTTTAGTGTTTGATCATAATTTGTTGCCATAAAATCTGAAAGCACAAATACAATTGCCTTTTTCTTCAAGACGTTGGTCAAATATTTAAGGGCTTCTCCAATATTCGTTTTACTACTTTGTGGAGAAAATTCTAACAATTCTCTTATTATTCTAAGGACGTGGCTTTTCCCTTTCTTAGGGGGTATAAAAAGTTCAATTTCATCTGAAAAGAGAAGAAGCCCAATTTTATCGTTATTTTGAAGAGCTGAAAATGCAAGGGTTGCAGATATTTCTGTAATAATGTCTTTTTTAAATCTATTGGTTGTACCAAATAGTTCAGAGCCACTCACATCTACGATCAGCATCATGGTTAGTTCCCTTTCTTCCTCAAACACCTTTACAAAAGGCTCGTTATACCTGGCTGTTACGTTCCAATCTATACTTCTTACATCATCGCCAAACTGATATTGGCGGACCTCGCTAAAGGTCATTCCGCGACCTTTGAAAGTAGAATGATATTCTCCTCCAAATATATGATCTGAAAGACGCCGGGTCTTAATTTCAATCTTACGAACTTTTTTTAATAACTCCTTGGTATCCATTGGGGTTCAAGCTTTTTAGTTATATAAGCATATGCCTTTATGGCATTGAACTACATAGGTTGAACTATTATGGCACTTCAATTTCGTTAACAATCCGGTTGATTATTTCTTCTGAAGTAATATTTTCTGCTTCTGCTTCATAAGTAATCCCAATTCTATGCCTTAGCACATCATGCACAACAGCGCGGACATCTTCAGGAACCACATAACCACGTCTTTTTATGAAAGCATAACACTTGGCTGCATTCGCCAGATTAATACTACCACGCGGTGAAGCTCCGAAACTTATAAGTGGTTTGAGATCTGCCAAATCATATTTTTCCGGATATCGTGTGGAGAAAACTAAATCAAGGATGTATTTTTCAATTTTTTCATCCATATAGACTTCTCTTACAGCCTGTTGAGCACTTAGAATTTGTTTAAGCGATATAACAGGTTTAACATCCTGAAGTATTCCCTTAAGATTTTGCCTTATAATTAATTGTTCTTCGTTCATCTTTGGATAGTCAATAACCGTTTTAAGCATAAAACGATCCACCTGAGCTTCAGGGAGCGGGTATGTTCCTTCCTGTTCAACCGGGTTTTGAGTGGCCATAACCAGGAATGGTTTGTCAAGAATAAAAGTTTCGTCACCTATAGTCACTTGCTTTTCCTGCATAGCTTCCAGGAGTGCAGACTGCACCTTAGCAGGAGCACGGTTAATTTCATCAGCTAATACAAAATTGGCGAAAATTGGACCTTTCTTAATTGAAAAATCATTTTCTTTCATGTTGTATATCAAGGTTCCTACGACATCTGCCGGTAAAAGATCCGGAGTGAACTGAATTCTGCTAAAACTACCTTTAACCGCCTTTGAGAGAGTAGTTATAGCAAGAGTCTTTGCAAGCCCGGGGACTCCTTCCAATAAAATATGACCCTGCCCTAAAAGTCCGATTAATAATCGTTCTATCATATGCTTCTGACCCACAATAGCCTTGTTCATTTCCATTACAAGCAGGTCTATAAAAGCACTTTCCTGTGCAATTTTTTCATTAACAGCACTTATATCTACAGTAGTATTTTCCTCCATGAAAAGAATTTATTTTTTGGTTTTTAATATGTTGGTCTCACAGTAGGGCGCAAATTGAAAATTTATTTATATAAGTGCTGTTAATGATTGGTTAAAAAATGGCCAGAACCCCAAGTTTTATGAAGTATTTAAGGGATTTATTTTATATTTTCACATACTTATGAAAAACCGGATATCTTATTCAAAAATAATTGCTGGAACCATGACGTGGGGAAGTTGGGGAAAGAATCTTACAAAAGCAGAAATGTCTGGCCTTATTGATTATTGTGTCGAAAATGGAATAACAACTTTCGACCATGCGGATATTTATGGGGGTTATGAAAATGAAGAAGTGTTTGGAAACGCTTTTTTTAAAAGTGCAATTCATAGAGAACACGTACAATTAATTACCAAATGTGGAATTCAATATGTCTGCAAAGCCAGAGATAATAAGGTGAAACATTATGATTATTCCAAGGATTACATCGTATGGTCTGCGGAACGTTCTCTGACTAAACTTAAAACAGACTATCTGGATCTTTTTTTGTTGCACAGACCAAGCCCTTTAATGGAGCCCGATGAAATTGCGGAAGCAATTCTTTATTTGCAAAAAGAGGGTAAAATTAGGGAATTCGGAGTGTCTAATTTTTCACCTGCTCAGATTGCACTATTGGAGTCTGTAATACCAGTAGATGCTAACCAGGTTGAATTTTCCTTAACATCTGAAAAGTTAATGTTTGATGGCACTTTCGATGATTGCATTATTCATAATCGAACCGCAATGGCATGGAGTCCGCTGGGCAGTTATTTCAGGGAGGTTGATAAAAGAAGGAAGCGAATTAAAAAAGTGCTGAAACAATTTAAAAAGAAATATAAAGCAAATAGTAGTCAAATTCTCCTGGCATGGATCTTAAAACATCCTTCTAAAGTGCACCCTGTTGTCGGCACCACTAACAAAGATAGATTAATAGCTTCTGCAAGAGCTACTGAAATTGATCTGGAGTTGGAGGATTGGTTTTCATTATTAGTAGCATCTCAGGGACATAAGGTTCCTTAATTTATAATCTCCCAAATAATTCTCATGAAGAAAACAGCATTTATTACAGGCGCAACCAGTGGCATAGGAAAGGCCACAGCGTTGCTTTTTGCGACAAAGGACATACGATTAATAATCTGTGGACGAAGAAAAGAACGTTTAACTAAATTGAAAAAGCAGTTAGAGCCTTCAACTGATGTCTGTACTTTGAATTTTGACGTACGGGATAAAGAAACTGTTTCAGGCGCTATTGAGTCATTGCCCAAGGAATTCAGACATATAGATATATTGATTAATAATGCAGGGAATGCCCATGGCCTGGATTCCATAGAAAAAGGCAGTCTTGAGGATTGGGATGCAATGTTGGACATCAACGTAAAAGGTTTGTTATATGTATCTAAGGCAATTTTACCGCAAATGGTGGAGCGTAACTCGGGCCACATAATTAATATAGGTTCTACCGCAGGCAAAGAGGTTTATCCCAGAGGGAATGTATATTGCGCCAGCAAACATGCAGTTGATGCAATTAATCAGGGGATGCGAATTGATTTGAACGCTTATGGGATAAGGGTAGGAGCTGTAAACCCCGGATTAGTAGAAACCGAGTTTAGCAATGTTAGATTTAAGGGAGATGCAAAAAGAGCAAACAGTGTTTACGAGGGGTTTCAACCTTTAAAACCGGAAGATATCGCAAACATAATCTATTTTGTTATTTCACAACCGTCTCATGTAAACATTGCAGATCTGGTAGTAATGCCCACTGCTCAGGCAAGTAGTACAATAGTGAATAAAACAAAATGATTAATAAACGCCTACTGGTAAAAAACCTTTTGGCTCATAATGACGAGAATAGTTTTTATGATAAAAAAAGGTTCATAAATATAGGTAAACGAGAAGGGAAAGCTAAATTTCTGAAGCATGTATGTGCCCTGGCCAATAGCAATCCAAATAATAATTCATTTATAGTTGTTGGCGTAGAGGATGAAGACAATAAAATTGTTGGAGTAGATTTCTTTGATGATAGTAAGATTCAAAACCTGGTAAATGCCTACTTGGATAACCCTCCTTTAATTTCTTATGAAAATATTCCTTTTCCACATTTACCCGAAGGCAAAGTGGTAGGTTTAGTTACTATACGGTCCAATGGCAAAGTGTGCGCATTGCGGCGCAATATATGGAAATATTACGGCGGGGCCGTTTTTTTCAGAGACGGGAGTATAAGCATGCCTAAGGCTTTTGATGTTGTATTAAAGAATATTAATTCAGACACCGTTGCCACAATTGAACAACATGCCCGAAATAATATTGAACTTACCCTTGATGGTGTTATAGATTTTATAAATAACAGACACAGAGATCTGATTAGCAGTTATAAGGTTTTTAAAGAACAATTTGTACTCTGTTGGGCCGGGAATCAAAAGAAAGTCAAAAACGAGGTTTTTTATTCAAGGGTAGATATTGAACTTATTAATGAACAGGTTAAACTTTTCTATTCTGCCCTCGATGAAATTTCCATAAGTTATAATGATGAATCGTTTACTATTATGGAATATGTGAAGTTGGGCCTGGGAGATCAACAAAAGTACTTTCCTTTAGAAAAAGTGGATATATTTTTCTCAGATAATGGAACCTATCAAATTCAAAGCGATTTAATTTTTGAACCGCCTCAATATGACAAAAAGACGTTGCATCATATTTTTAATTCAAACAAAGCAATACTCCAAAAAATACAAAAGGGGGTATCCCTAAAACGTTCAGAAGAATTAGATTTAAAATTATTACCGGCAACTTATCTTATATGCCATTTTAATGGTTTTGAAGAAGCCAAGGATCTTCTGGATGCAGCGGGGCCTATATTAAAGAAATATGATTTGAGTATTTATAAATCGCTGAAAGAGTCTCTGCGAATTTTAAGAAAAGTAAAATATAGCTAAGATTTACGCAGCCAAAATATTTGATACGGATTAATTTCTAGTAAGCCACTTTTTAAAATAATGTTTTTGCCTAGTACCAGATCCTTCAATTTACCTTCAGAGACATAGCCCATGGAATCAAGCGTTCCGACTTCAATCATATGAATGGTTTCGTCAAAATTGCATATCACAAGGACACCTTTCTCAGAATTATTTGTTCTCTCAAACATGAAAATATGTGGGTTTGGGTTAGGATGTAGCACCAAATTGTTCTTGTCAGCAAATACATGGGTATTTCTCCTGATTTTTATTAGTCTTTTTAAGGAATGAAATATTTTTGCTTGAGGGGTGTCAATTTTGTCTAATTCAGATACGGTTTTCCATTCTTGTTTAGGCCTGTTGGCCCATCTGCTATCTTCTTTTAATTCTTTATTTTTAAGATAAGAATAATCATTCAACATTCCTATTTCATCACCGGCATAAATCATGGGAATCCCCCCATATGATAATATTATGGCGTGCAGCATTAGGATTTTATTAACCGACATTTTTATCAATTCCTGATTGTTCTGTACTAATCCTTTTTCCAATCCAAGAAGAGAGGCTGCACTACCAGTAATTCTTCCATCACCATTTTTTGGATTATACATAAAAATTTGCCCTATAGCCGGTGACCAATCAAGTTTTTGTCCATAGTAATCCAACAAAAACTTTCTATGAGCAATTGCATCCCAACCCACTTCGTATATGTAGCGGTCTTCAAAACCAAGTCCAATATCATCATGACATCTGATATAATTTATCCAGGTACCCTCTGAGGGTTTACCTGGTATATTAAGCAGATTTTTATACAAAAGATGTGTTTTTTTTGTTGCAATTGAATTCCATAGTAAAGCCATCAAAGTGGCATTATAAGCAATTTCACATTCATTGCCTTTTTTAATGCCTTCACCAAAATACTTTATAATATCCCTGGGAGAAACTATAGCTTCTGCCAGTAAAACAACCCCTGGAGCAACAACTTGCAAACACATTCGGAATAATGTAATTAAGCTATGGGCTTCTGGAAGATTTTGAGAATTTGTGCCCATTTTCTTCCAAAGAAATGCCAGGGCATCAAAGCGAATAACATCTACCCCTAAGTTGACTAAGTCTACCAGATTGCTGAGCATATCCAGGAATACCAAAGGGTTTGTATAATTAAGATCCCATTGATAATCATTAAACACCGTCATAACCCACTTATTCATTTTTTTATTGAAAGTGAAATTACCAGGCGATGTTCTGGGGAACACTTCCGGCAAAGAATTTTCAAATTCATCCGGCAATTGCCTGTCTGGGTAGATATAGTAATAGTCCTGATATTTTTTATCGCCGGCCATTGCTTTTTTTGCCCAGGGAAATTCATCTGAAGTATGATTTACAACAAAATCCATCATCAGATGCATATTTTTTGACTGCATTTTTTTTGCCAGATTTAACAAATCCGATTTTGTGCCATACTTCTTGTCTACCCGGGTATAACTATTCACCGCATATCCCCCATCATTTTCTCCTTTAGGCCTTGTAGTAACAGGCATTATATGAATAAGATTGACTCCTAAGTTTTCCAAATATGGAATTTTAGTTTCGAGACCTTTCAAATCCTTATTAAAGCGATCCACATACAATTGCATACCGACCATTTTTTCGGATTGATACCAATTGGCATGTTTAAGCCTTCTTAAGTCCTGAATTTTATGATTTTTCGACCTTTTTTTAAAAAGTTCAGGTAAAAGCTCCATCAAGAATTGAAATGAATCTGGTGAGGTTGCCTCAGGATAAAGCGATAAGAATAAGTTTTGTATAATAGGAAGATTAGTGGATAGCCTCAAATCGAATAATTCCTCAAGGTTGGCATTCTCCGGGTTATCCAGCTTATTTGAAGCCAACATCCTGTGTAATGAGGCTTGGTTCATTCTAAAGGTCGAGTTGAGTTTGAGATGGTAACGACTTAATTGCCCCGTAATTCATTGTTGTGATTGCTCCGGCTTTGTTGGCTATAGTGATCATTTCAAAAAGTAAATCGGGATTACTTCTAATACTTTCAATATTATCCAGTGTGGATATTTGTTTTAACAAACAACCAATAAAAGCATCCCCTGCTCCTGTAGTATCAACGGGTTTTACACTAATACTAGGGATTATCTGTGAACGCCCCTGAGAACTTACAAATGTACCTTCAGAGCCAAGTGTAATTGTAATGATTTCTGAACCGGCTTCATGGAAAAATTCACATGCATCTGAAATATTCTCTTTCCCTGAAATTAATTTTGCTTCTTCCAGACTAAACTTACAGAGTGTAGATTTTTCAATAAATGGTATACACTTTTTAACAAAGATATCAGTTCTGTTTTTCCATAGGTCCGCTCTGTAATTTGGATCAAAACTAATAAATGCGTTTTGAGTTATAGCATCAAATAAAAACCGTCCATATGCTTCCTCTAAACTTCCACCCAAAAATGCCGTTGCGGCTCCAAAATGGATAATGTTTTTATTAAATCTTTTCTTAATTGCCGGGCTGTATTTAAATTCCTTATCCGCGCCCCTGCTAAAGACAAAATCACGTTCTCCGTCTTCAGCAATAGAGACAAAGGCCAGGGTGGTAAAAATTTCTGAGCGTTGTGCTAAAGAAATGTCCACACCTTCATTTTCTAATACATTCAATAAAAAGGTGCCAAAAGGATCATTGCCAACACAACCAATAAATGCACTTTTCCCTCCCAGTTTGGCTACTGCACAAGCTACATTGGCCGGAGCACCGCCAGCTTTTTTCGTGAATTCATGGGCCAGGGATAAATTACTACCTTGTTTTTCAGCGACAAAATCTATGAGCAATTCACCTATACAAAATACTTCTTTCATGAAACTGTTCTAAAGCAAATCCCAAAGTAATGAGAATTTAGGTGTTAGACCAATAAAATAACTACTATTTATTCAATTGATTCTCATTGTTGGTCTTAACCATTTATTCATCAAATACACTTGGTATGCTTTAAAGAATTGTTTACCTTTTTCTGGAATTAAAAATTTAGTAAAATGAATCTATTTGATGAGATAAAAAAGAAACTAAGTCAGGAGTTTATTGATATAGTAGAATGGATTGACACCACCAATGATACCATAGTTCACAGATTTGAACGCTATCAAAATGAAATTAAAAATAATGCCAAATTGGTGGTAAGAGAAGGTCAGAAAGCGGTATTTGTTAATGAGGGTCAATTGGCGGATGTTTTTAACCCGGGAACCTATACACTTAACACCAACAACCTTCCAATTCTGACTACTTTAAAAGGATGGAAATATGGATTTGACAGCCCATTCAAGGCAGAAGTTTATTTTGTTAACACAAGGTTATTTACAGATGAAAAGTGGGGAACAAAAAACCCGGTAATGCTAAGTGATGAACGTTTTGGGTTGACAGAAATTCGCGCTTTCGGAACCTATAGCTTTAGAATTAGTAATCCTGGCAAGTTTGTGGTAGATGTGGTTGGTACAGATGGGAATTTTACGAATTACGAAGTAAATGAACATCTTAAAAGTTTAATTGTGACACGTTTTACGGATACTGTAGGGGAAGCCAACCTGCCTTTGGAATTATATGCGGCAAATACAAGTGAACTTTCTGAAACTTGTCAGGAAGTCATGAAACCGGAATTTGAACGTATAGGGATAGAATTGGAAAAGTTCTATATAGAAAACGTTTCTATGCCGGAAGAACTGAAGAAAGAGATTTTTGAATACAGCAGATTAGATAAATTAGACTTGTCCAAACTCACTCAATTTAAGGCAGCCAAAGCAATGGAAGCTGCAGCCAAAAATGAAGGAGGAACTGCCGGAGCTGGCATGGGACTCGGGATGGGGTTTGTTCTAGCGCAGCAAATGGGTACTTTAATGGGTCAACCGGCACAACAGCCCTTTACTTCACCACAACCACAGGGAGCTGCATTACCACCTCCAGTGCCTGTTCAGGTAATGTATTACTATGCTGCAAAAGGGCAACAGCTTGGTCCCGTTTCTTTTGACAAATTAAAAGAACTGTTTGCAAACAGGACTATTAACAGAGATTCTCTGGTATGGAAACAGGGTCTTTTGGAGTGGACAGCTCTTAAAGAAATTGATGAACTAAAAGCTTTTTTAGGTGGTAGTACCCCACCACCATTGCCACAAAAGTAAACCCCCCGCGATTTAGAAACACTTTACCAATTTTACTGAATTTGGTAATAAATACAAATGGAAAAAACCCAGTATTCAGAACAGAAAAAATCCTGTGCCAATTGTGGGGCAGAACTAAAATACAAGCCAGGTTCACATCAGGTTAAATGTGAGTACTGCGGATATGAAGAATTTATAGAAAAGGCAAAACGAAGTTTTGAAGAACTTGAATTGCAACATTATCTTAAGGCCGTAGGGGATAATGCATATGACGCTACCATAGATCTTCTGCATTGTAAAAATTGTGGAGCTAACCAGCATGTTGAAGAAAATTACAAATCGCTTCATTGTGTCTATTGTGGAGAGCCTCTTATTAAAGAGGATATAGAAAGAGAAGGTTGGATACTTCCGGGGGCACTGGTTCCTTTTCAATTAAACAGCAAACAGGCTGGAAGGATATTCAAAAATTGGGTGAAAGGATTGTGGTTTGCTCCAAATAAACTTAAGCGTGCAGCATTAGATCCAGAAGCCATGCATGGGCTTTATCTTCCTTTTTGGACTTTTGATGCAGAGCTTGTAGCATCCTATGAAGGTCAAAGGGGAGATTATTACTATGTAACTCAGACCTATAAGACTAAAAATGGTACTCAAACCAGGCAGGTAAGAAAAACGCGTTGGAGGCCTGCTTATGGAACTGTGGATGGCTTTATAGATGATATACTAATTAGTGCTTCTGAGAAAAAACAACAAGAAATTCCTACGCAGATATCGCATTGGAATTTGAAAGAGCTTGTAACCTTTAATTCAAAATATCTCTCTGGATTTGTGACTGAAAAATACACCATTCCTTTAAGAGAAGGACATCGCAAATCATTCCAAAAGGCTAAAGAAATAGCTCATTCATGGATACGACAAGATATAGGAGGTGATACACAAAGGATTCATCATTCCGATATAAAACTTTCCAAAGAAACTTTTAAACATGTTCTTCTACCTGTTTATATAAGTTTCTACAAATACAAAGGGAAGGAATATCACTTTTACATCAACGGGCAAACCGGTAAAATCTATGGTATTCGCCCCTATTCATTTTGGAAAATATTCCTTCTCATACTTTTAATTATGGCCATCATAGGAATTATTGCGATTTTTACCAAATGAGAACTTTAGTAATAGGAGATATACATTCAGGCCTGAAAGCTTTGCAACAAGTTTTGGAAAGAGCTAATGCCAGTGAAGATGATCTTCTTGTTTTTTTGGGAGATTATGTCGACGGATGGAGCCAGGCAGTCGAAACTGTTAATTTTTTAATTGGGCTAAGAGCAACACACCAATGTATATTTTTAAGGGGTAACCATGATGAACTTTGTTATGATTGGCTTAGAACGGGGAAAGATAACCTTACGTGGTTACAACATGGCGGTAAAGCGAGCAGGGAGTCTTATGAGGCACTTGAGGACGGTTCGCTAAGCGTTCATATGGATTTTTATAATAATCTGGACAATTTCTACCTGGATGATAAAAACCGTTTGTTTATTCATGCAGGTTTCACAAGCTTAAAAGGGATAGAATTTGAATATTTTCCTAAAATATTTTACTGGGATCGAACTTTATGGGAACTGGCATTAGCACTTAATCCTGAACTAGTTGAAACAGACTTGTTTTACCCTCAAAGACTCTCCAATTACCATGAAATTTATATTGGTCATACCCCTGTAACCAGGATTGGAAAAAGCAAACCTCATAGGGCAGCGAATGTCTGGAATATGGATACTGGAGCTGCATTTAAAGGTCCTTTATCAATTATGGATGTAGATTCCAAACAAGTTTGGCAAAGTGATCCTGTTCATCTTTTTTATCCAAATGAGAATGGAAGAAATTGATATTTGAATTGCTTCTGCAATAATTTCAAGATTTTATTGTCGTACTTTGCAAGAAAATTTAATATGTCTACGAAAAATATAAGGCTGGAGGTGATGCAGGCAATTGAACCCAAAGTTGCCGGTTTTATGGATTCATTTTTAATTCCGATTGATGAGATATGGCAGCCTTCTGATTTTCTTCCGGATTCGCGTAGTGAAAGTTTTTTTGATGAGGTAGAGCAAATCAGAGAGGAATCTAAAGAATTGGGATATGATTTTTGGGTTACAATGGTTGCAGATACAATCACAGAAGAAGCGCTACCAACTTATGAATCTTGGTTAATGGATGTAGAAGGAATTAATCAACACACAGAAAAACCTAGTGGCTGGTCCAAATGGGTAAGGGCATGGACAGCAGAAGAAAACAGGCACGGCGATGTGCTCAACAAATATTTGTATCTCTCCGGAAGGGTAAATATGAGAGAAGTTGAGATCTCAACCCAGTACCTGCTTAATGATGGTTTTGACATAGGAACAGACAGAGACCCGTATAAGAATTTTGTATACACTTCATTCCAGGAATTGGCTACCAATATTTCGCATAAAAGGGTAGGTCAGATGGCGAAGAAAAAAGGGAATACACTTCTAAGTAAAATGTGTAGTATAATTGCGGGTGACGAAATGCGTCATCATTTGGCTTATAGAGAATTCGTAAAGACCATTTTTGGACAAGATCCCAACGGTATGATGCTTGCTTACGCAGATATGATGAAGAGAAAAATTGTAATGCCTGCTCATTTCTTGAGGGAATCTGGAGAAAGCATGGGACTTGCATTTGAGAATTTTTCCAACTGCGCTCAGAGGTTGGGTGTATATACTTCTCAGGATTATATAGACATTTTTAATAAATTGAATCAATATTGGAATCTGGAGACAATAAGAAGCCTTTCAGACGAAGCTCAAAAGGCCAGGGACTATCTTTTAAGTATGCCGGATCGTTTGCAGCGCATTGCTGAAAGAATGAAATTAAGCGAGGATCAATTCCGATTTAAATGGGTAGAAGCCAATGGAATACTATAAGTAAAAATGACCGGACTCAATCCGGTCTTTTTGTTATAATTTACCATGTTTATGTTCTACCTGCCATTTGTGTAATTCTTTCCATTTTCCTTCATAACACATTTTCGCCTGCATAGGCCATGATGCGGGATCATGAACTTTATAACGATCACCTCCTGAATCCAATACTTCCTGGCATTTTGAAACAGAAGTTTTTGATAAGGCTTCCCAGGTCTTTATATCATAATTGTGAAAAAGGCCTTCAATCTTAGGACCAATGCCTTCTACAACTTTCAGGTCATCTCGTTTTATATTTTTACCTAATGCTGCTTTGGCTGCACTTTTGTTAAAAGCGATTTCAGAAGACACCATTGCTAAACTTTCAGCGGCCATTTTTTTATTACATGCCGCAAGATCAGCTTCCAATTTTGCATTTTGATCTTTAAGAGCGTTTAGCTCCGAAGAATGGTCAATGGTCGCATTTCCCCCTTTGCCTAATAAGTAACCAAAAATTGCACATAGAACGCCAACAAGAATAGGGATGAGCCAACACAAGATGTTTATACTTTCAAAATTCATAAGTTGATATTATTTAGTTCTTATATAATAATTCTTCCTCCTTCTTATCATTTATTTTTTCAAGATCCATTGCGTTATTTGCAACAGAAGAATCTACATTATGAAGTGTGGCAAGGTCGTCATCTAATCCACATTGACTGCAATACATTACAAAAAAATAAATACCTGCCAAAATGGTAATTATAATCCCTAGCAAGTTGGTTGTCCTTTTTGTCATGGTAATTGGTAATTTATCGTTCTGTATACAATGTATTAAAAAAATCTTAAATTTTGTTAAAACAGATGGGTTAAATACCCTGCATTATCTGGTTAACCTTCTAATAATGACTAAGATGTTTCTTTCTAAAACAAATACAGGACATAGCAAAATAGCTACCAATTACACACTTTTTATAACCAATCATAACTTCCGGGCATGGAAATAAACAACCATTTAGGATATTTGTTAAGACTAAGCCGTAACGCTATTTCTCCCGGAGAGGCTCCGGAATTGAAATATTACTCTATTGCTACTTACGACTAGTTTGAATTAGTTTGGTTAGTTAAGAATCCCGTTGTTATTTTTTCCATTAATAGCAGCGGTTTTTTTTATTCAGTTATACAATTAAATCTTCCAACTTCTTATTTTTTATAACAGACCATATTGTAAATATATTTTCCAGGCGAGAATTTGTATTTTAAAAATGAATTGGCCTAATGAGCGGAAATGGATAAATTAAATCTTTGCTTTCTTATAAAAACACCTACAGGAACTCTAATCCGGTTTCATTTTTGTTTTAATGAAGCAGCTAAAGTTCCTATAGGGATTATTATCTCTAAAGATCAAATTTTATACCCTGGGCTAAAGGTAATTCTGTAGTAAAGTTAATGGTGTTGGTTTGTCTTCGCATATATACTTTCCATGCGTCAGAACCACTTTCACGGCCACCTCCGGTCTCCTTTTCTCCTCCAAAAGCACCCCCAATCTCAGCGCCCGATGTGCCAATATTTACATTGGCTATACCGCAATCACTACCAGCTGCTGAAAGAAAAATTTCAGCTTCTCTTAAATTATTGGTCATAATGGCAGAGGAAAGCCCTTGCACAACGTCATTCTGAATTTTTATCGCATTTTCTAAATCACCTGAATATTTTAACAAATAAAGGATGGGCGCAAAAGTTTCATGCTGTACTATTTCATAGTTATTGTTAGCTTCAGCTATGGCCGGATAAACATAACAACCACTTTCATAACCTTCGCCCTCCAAAACGCCACCTTCCATGATCAGATTTCCCCCTTCTTCAACCACTTTTTTGAGAGCTTCTTTATACATGGACACGGCATCTTTATCTATTAATGGACCCACATGATTATTCTCATCCAATGGGTTTCCAATTCGCAGTTGTTTGTAAGCAGTAACAATAGAATCTTTTACCGTATCGTAAATAGATTCATGTATGATCAGTCTTCTTGTAGAGGTGCATCGCTGACCAGCGGTACCAACCGCACCGAATACAGCTCCAATAACCGTCATTTTTAAATCAGCGTCCGGGGTAACGATGATGGCATTATTGCCACCCAATTCAAGGAGCGATTTTCCTAGTCTCGCGGCAACTGCTTGTGCAACAATTTTACCCATGCGAATAGAACCTGTGGCAGAAATCAAAGGGACTCTTTTGTCATTTGTTATCATTTCTCCAACTTTGTAATCGCCGTTTATTAAACAGGAGATACCTTCTGGGAGTCCATTAGCTTTAAACACTTCAGCGGCTATATTTTGACAAGCTATGCCACAAAGTGGCGTTTTTTCCGATGGTTTCCAGACACAAACATCCCCACAAATCCATGCAAGTGCTGTATTCCATGCCCATACGGCAACAGGGAAATTGAAAGCAGAAATTATGCCTACTATTCCTAATGGATGGTATTGCTCATACATGCGATGCCCGGGTCTTTCCGAATGCATGGTAAGTCCGTGTAATTGTCGCGAAAGTCCAACTGCGAAATCGCATATATCTATCATTTCCTGAACTTCGCCAAGACCTTCCTGATAAGACTTTCCCATTTCATAAGAGACTAACTTACCTAAGGGTTCTTTTAATTCGCGTAATTTATCTCCAAATTGACGAATAATTTCGCCCCTTTGAGGAGCAGGTTTTTTTCGCCAGATTTGAAAGGCCTCAGTGGCCGTTTCCAAAACTTTTTCATAATCATTTAAGGAGGTGGTTTTAACTTTGGCAATTAAAGCGCCATCCACCGGGGAATAGGAGTCAATAATTTCCCCTGATGAAAAATAATCAGATCCTGTTGAGGTACCATTATTGATTTCCTTGATTCCTAATTTTTCTAATGCTTGGTCTATTCCAAAATCCACGGCAACTAATGTCATTTTATAACTTTTAAAACGTAATTTGTTAGATTATGACAAAGCTACAAATAATAGTGATGATGTAAACTGAAAGTTATGGAATCTTAGACCTGGTTAATAAATATTAGGAGCAGCGCAATTAAAGCAGGTAATGCTTGCACAAAGAAGATTTTTTTATCTGCGGTAAAAGCTCCATAAATACCTGCAATTGCAACACAGCTTAAGAAAAAAACAGAAATATTTGTACTCCAAGAGGCATCCTGTATTATAAATGTCCAAATTAGACCAGCAGCTAAAAATCCATTGTATAAACCCTGGTTTGCAGCAAGAGATTTTGTCGGTTCAAACATGTCTTTAGGAAATTTTTTAAAGATTTTTTTACCTCTGGTAGTCCAGGCAAACATTTCGAACCAAAGAAAGTACAGATGCAGTACTGCCACAAGCCCAATTAAAATAGTAATTGTAAGTTTCATTTATTCTCTTTCTTCTTTTGCAGTAAACCTATCATCAACCGGCATAACGGTTCCACAATTATTGCAGGTCCTTAACTCTTTGGAACCATAGAAATGCGAAAAATGTGATAAAAAGTCTTTTTCAATGTCATGTAATGTAAAGTAAATTTCGTAAAGTTTGTGATTACAATTATCGCAAAACCAAAGAAGGCCGTCCTTTATTTCCAAATGATCGCGCTTACGCTCTATTACCAAACCAATGGAGCCCTCATACCTGACAGGGGAGTGCGGGACTTTGGCTGGATGTAGGTAGATATCGCCAGGACCCAGTTTCATTGTTTTTTTTTGTCTGTCTTCCTGTATATGGACTTCGATATTGCCTTCTAACTGAAAGAAAAGTTCCTCAGTTTCGTTGTAGTGATAGTCTTTTCGTGCATTGGGCCCGGCAACGATCATTACTATATAGTCTCCTGCATCTTTGTATAAATTCTTATTTCCAACAGGGGGTTTCAATAAGTCTCTGTTTTCTTCAATCCATTTGTTAAGATTAAAAGGAGGTTTGATAGACATTGTTTTCTAATTATTAATGAGATTTTTAGATCGTACTATAAGTAATACTACCTATCAAATGTAATAAAAGAAATTTTTCCGGATTAGATTAGCGGTAGAACAACTGCGTAAAATAGAGTTTTCCACTGGCGTCTTTTTTTACACTTACAGCCGTATGTGTAAATTCGCCTTCAATAGTTTTACGATGATTAGGGCTCTGCAACCAATTTTCTAAAGCTGTCGCAGCATCCGGGTAATCTTTGGCAACATTTTCAGCTACATATTCTGCATTTACCTCGCTAGAAATTTTGGAGGCTCTTGAGCTAAAGTTGTCATGACTTAAACTGCCTTTGGCAATCATATAATCCGTATGTGTATTGGCATACTCATAAGCAACTTTGCTAAAGAGTAATGATGAATAGCCCAGGCTAATTCTATGGTCATTAACAATATCCAAAAGGGCCTGTTCTACCAAAACGGCATTTTCAGAACTCGGAATAGTTGTATTTTCTATGGACTCCGTGCTACAAGATCCAGCCAACAATACAAATAAAACCGAGACAGCAATAGGCAATCTCATTTTCATATAGTGTTCTATCTGTAAGTAGGGTAAAGAAAGAGTGGGGTGTTCTCCAGGATCCCTATTGAAAGGATCATCTTTGTAATATTAAAGAAATTTTGAAAAGAGCACATGAAAAACCCTTTTTTTTCGATGAACTGCACTTTTTATCAATTATCCGTCTTGAAATACCTCTATAACGTTACCAAAGACCAGGGCCCCAATATCTCTTACAGGTGCATAAAGAACAGATTCTTTTACGGTATTATTTTCAGTTAGATTAAATGACGAACTGGCACTTTCAAAAAAATACAACAGCGTGCCGAGGATAACCGCTGTCTTTAATATTCCAAAAACGCCACCAGCAATTTTATTTAGTAATCCGAGCATGGCAAAATCTGCAATTTTGGTAAGTATCTTACCAGCCATATTTACCAGAATCACTATTGCAAGAAAGGTAATAATGAATGCCGCTAATTTTATATAATTCTCATTCCAATCCATGTTTTGGGAAAGATAGCTACCAGTTAAGTAAGAAAATTTAATTGCGCCATAAAGCCCAATAATGATAGCGGCGAGTGAGGCTATTTCAACAAAGAGTCCATTTTTTAGTCCTTTATAAAGGCCATAGACCAGAAGTAACCCCAAAATAATGTCCAAAATATTCACAGAAATTTGTTTGCACAAATATAGAATTTTGATTTGTACCTTTGATTTGTACCTAAAGAAGGGTTCAGGTTTTATTATAAATTTTAATCTTTTACGATCAAAAAAGTGAGTAGAGATAGTCAATTAAAAGATAGGTGGGAAGAGCTCATTAAGAAATTGTCTGCCAAGTTTTCTGATGGGGACCCAATGGATATAGATGGGATCATTTACCTTATTGGCATCCAGGAATTAGGTCAATATCACAGAACCTATAAGAAAGAAGAGAAAGTTAATCTGATGCACATAGCCATTTGCAAATTATTGGAACCTTATGGATATTATGAGTTTGAGTTTTTTGATGACGAAGGTTGGCCGCATTATATGGTAAAGGAAACACTTCCACCTTTAAAGGCAGGAGAACAATCTGTCTTAATGAAAGAAGCTATAGTGAACTATTTTGTTGAACGCGCTTTCATTTTTTAAACAATCATGACAAAACCGTACTATGCCGTAATATTTACAAGTACCCGAACTTCAGGGGATAAAGGTTATCTCCAAATGTCAAAGAAAATGGAAGAATTGGCCAAAAATCAACCGGGCTATCTGGGATTTGAGAGTGCAAAAGATGAAATAGGAATATCAGTAAGCTATTGGGAAAACCTGGAATCTATATCAAAATGGAAATCCAATCTCAAACATTTGGCTGCCCAGGAAATGGGAAAAAAAGAATGGTATAAATGGTACAAAATAAGAGTTTGTCTTGTAGAAAGGGAATATGAATTTACTGCCTCATCTTAAAAAACTCTGTAATTATTTTTTTACCCGATACTTAAGGAGAAGTTATACTCAATGATAACATTTGGATAAAACCGGAGCATCTGTATCGGAGATATAAACGGCTACATTTGTAATAAGTTAAAGTAATTATTGAATTACAAAAAACATGACAGAGAACATACGGTTTTCAAACCTCGACAGGAATAAAATTATTCAAAACCTGACCAAAACCAAATTTGATCTTGTTATAATTGGAGGAGGAATAACAGGAGGAGGTATTGCTTTAGACGCAGCTTCCAGAGGACTAAAAGTGGCATTACTGGAAAAAGGAGATTTTGCCTCAGGGACCAGTAGTAAATCTACAAAGTTAATTCACGGTGGTCTCCGGTATCTTAAACAGTTTGATTTTTGGTTGGTAAAAGAAGTAGGATCGGAACGGGCTATTGTTCATAAACTCGCACCGCACCTGGTGCTCCCTGAAAAAATGCTACTTCCTTTGATTGATGGCGGGTCATACGGAAAATGGCTTACTTCTATTGGGTTGAAGGTCTATGATATTTTGGCGCAGGTATCTGGCGATGACAAGCGCAAAATGCTTGAAAAGAAAGAGGCATTGGAATTGGAACCGCTATTGCCAAAGAAGAAATTAAAAGGAGCCGGGTATTATGCAGAATATCGCACAGATGATGCCAGGCTCACCATTGAAAACATTAAGACAAGTCTTACTTTTGGTACAGTTGCATTAAATTATGCAGAGGTCATAGCTTTTGATTACGAAGAGGATATTATTTCAGGACTTCATTTTAGGGATGGTATGACGGGTGACGAATTCAAGATTAAATCAAAATATGTAATAAGTGCTGCGGGCCCATGGGTAGATGAATTACGAAGTTTAAACAACTCAAAAAAGGGGAAGCGCCTTCATCTTACAAAAGGAGTTCATTTAGTATTTCCTTTTGAAAAATTACCTGTTAAGCAATCTGTTTATTTCGACGTTCCTGATGGGCGAATGATCTTTGCCATCCCCAGAGGTAAAATTACTTATGTGGGAACAACCGATACTAACTACGATCAGGATAAAGATGATATACAACTGGATTTAGCAGACGCATTGTATTTAATTTCAGCAGTCAACAATATGTTCCCTAAAATTAATTTGGGAATGGATGATATTATCTCGTCATGGGCAGGTTTACGCCCTTTAATCCACGAAGAGGGTAAATCTACATCTGAATTATCCCGTAAGGATGAAATATTTATTTCAGACAGCGGGCTTATAAGTATGGCAGGGGGCAAACTAACAGGATATCGAAAGATGGCAGAAAGAGTCGTTAACCTGTTGTCAAAAAAAATGGATGAGGATGAAGGAATTGAAGTCCCCGAATGCACAACAGATAAGATTTCTTTATGTGGAAATGATTTCAGAAAATTCAAACACGTTAAAAAGTATATCTCGGAAATATTTGAACGAATCCAAAAAGATGGCTTTACCGAATATGATGCCTGGTATCTTGTAACGACCTATGGAAAGCAGACTGAAACTATTTTGGAAGATTATTCCATTCAAAAAGATAAGGATCCTCAGATTAGAATGGCCAAAGCCGAACTGCATTATGGGATCAATTATGAAATGACATGTACACCCATGGACTTTTTTATCCGAAGGACAGGGCGCTTATATTTCGATATTGAAAGCATACCTTTTCTATTGGATCCGATTCTGGATGAATTTAAATCAATTTTAAAATTGGATGATTCGCAAATTCGATCATGGAAAGAGAAAATGCTGCAAGAAATACATAAACATTCTGTTTTTTCTATAGACCGGGTTTAATTTATTTTCTATTCCTCCAGCACTTTGGTCACACCTGGCACGGGTATTGGGTAAAAGCCGTTAGCATCAGGTATTACAGGTGGCATTCCATCCCAGCTATATTCATCTGGCATTAGACTCCTCCCTTTGTTTAAGGCATCTTCAAAGGTGATTAATTGTCCTGAATATGTAGCCATCCTTCCAAGAATAGCTGTCATCGTTGTTTTTGCCGCATGTTCTGCATCACTTATAACCCCTCCGTTTTTAATTGAATCAAAAAGAACATCATGTTCTGTCTGATAGGGATTAGGATCATTGGCCCCCTGATGTTCATAGATCTTACTTCCATCATAACCGGTAATTATTCCTTTATTCTGAGAGTCCAAATAGATTTTACCTTTGGTACCCATAAGACTTTCGGATACATTGTCTAAGCAGCCTTTCTGATGTCTGCACTGACTGGAAATTACCGCGCCTGAGGGATATGTGAATTCAACAAAATGATGGTCAAATATTTGGCCGTACTCTTTTCCTTTTCTCACTTCTCTGCCTCCCATACCCTGTGCATGCACTGGGAACTCGCCAATAAACCAATTGGCTACATCAATATTGTGAATGTGTTGTTCTACAATATGATCACCGCACAACCAGTTAAAATAGTACCAATTCCGCATCTGATATTCCATTTCTGTTTGATTTTCCTGGCGCTCCTTGACCCATACCCCTGCACTGTTCCAATAAACCTGTCCGGACACGATCTGACCTATTTTATCAGCCCTGATCTCCTCAAGGCATGCCAAATAATTCTTTTGATAATGACGTTGCAGTCCAACAACAACGTTCAATTTTTTAGTTTTGGCAATTTTAGCAGTTTCCAGTACGCTTCGTATACCCTGAGCATCTGTAGCTACGGGTTTCTCCATAAAAACATGCTTATTTTTGCTTATAGCATATTCAAAATGGAGAGGTCTGAAACCGGGTGGAGTGGTTAATATTACTACATCTGCTTTATCAATGGCTGCTTTATACCCCTCAAAACCCAGGTGTTTATCTTCTTCTTTAAGTCCAATTTTGTCCGTATCAATAAATTTCTTGGATAAAATTTCATAACAGCTATCCAGACGATCCTGAAATGCGTCGGCCATAGCAACTAATTTTACATTCTCCTTGGTACTAAGGGCCTGTACTGCAGCACCGGTACCCCTACCACCGCACCCTACCACTGCAATTTTTATTGAATCATCGCCAAGAACATGGGCTGAAGCCGCCACGTCTAAAGGAACTGCTAAGATTCCACCTGCGGCGATAGCAGTATTTTTACAAAAATTTCTTCGGGTAAGAGCGTGCTTTTTATTTTTCATTTTTAAGGATTTTAATAGTCATCAATTGCAGTAAGCCAAAAGGCTTCGATTTCTTCTTTTGTCGGAATTTTTTTAGGACGAATTATTCTAAAACCAACATTAGGGGCATTAGTAAACCACCAACGGCTTTTAGGAATCTGGGGGTCAATTCTTTTCCATTCTGCCGAAGATCCTTTCCGCGCCGATGATCTGAGTGCTATACCGGGATCCATCCAGGACCCTCCACGAACAGTTCTTGGATATAGTTTCGTCGGTTTCATGTAGGGATTGTTGGCAGTTTTTCCCAATCTATTGGCATAGGCATCCGGAACGTATTGATCCATGGTCCATTCCGCAACATTTCCATGCATATCATACAGGCCAAAAATATTCGGTTGCTTTGTGCCTACTTTTTGATATTTACCTTCACTATTATCCTTGTACCATGCATAAAAATTTAATTCAGCCAGATCATCACCAAAATAATAGCAGGAGGTACTACCGGCCCTTGCTGCATATTCCCATTCGGCTTCTGTAGGCAGCCTATAGAATTTTCCGGTTTTTGCGCTAAGCCATTTGCAAAATGTTAATGCCGCATATTGGGTGATATTTACAACGGGATATCCCTTTTTGCCCATGCCCTGACTCATATCAACATATGGCGTTGATGCGGAAGATATTGCATCAATATCTATAGCAACTTCATGATCTAAACCTTTTAACCCGATAGTATCAATTTGCCGCTCTAAAAAAAGTTCATATTGCTCCCAGGTTATTTCAAATGTACTCATCCAGAAATCATCTACTAAAACCTTGTGCTGAGGTTTTTCATCATCTTCATGGCTATTGCTCCCCATCAAGTACTCACCTCCTTTTACAGGCGTCATTTTAATCATAATATCACTTCCGGAAATTTCTTGTGAATAGGGAACAAAGGGATCTGTTCTTTTTGTCAGACCAAAAGAATTGTAATTTCCATCAGTGATGGACGCCATAGATGAAAATAGGGCAATAACCACTACAATAAGAAGGAAATATTTTAGATTCATTTTAAGATAATGGTAAATAAAATCATATCAAGATATTTCTAAAATATTCATTTAGAAGCTAATAAAAAAATTTCAGATTCAATCTAATTTTTCCGTGAGTGTCTTGAATGTAATTTTAGCGCTCTTGTGGTTATAAAGAATATCATAGACAGCATCAATGATTGGAGTCCTGACTTTCTTTTTAAATGTTGACTTTAATTTATAGGCAGTTTCTGTTGCGTAATAACCTTCGGCTATCATTTTCATTTCCATCATAGCACTTTTTACTCTATACCCTTTTCCTATCATATTACCGAACATTCTGTTCCGGCTAAAAGTTGAATAACCCGTTACCAGCAGATCTCCCAGATAGGCAGAATTGTTTATATTACGTTTCATCTTGTGAACTCTCGAAATATATCGCTTCATTTCTCGGATAGCATTACTCATTAAAACAGCCTGGAAATTATCACCATAACCTAATCCGTGAGCGATACCTGCAGCTAACGCGTAAATATTTTTCAGCATAGCCGCGTATTCCGTGCCTATGATATCATCTGAAATTTTAGTTTTAATATAATGGCTGTTTAAATGACCTGAAAGTTCAATAGCCTTGTCATTATCTGAACAGGCAATTGTTAAATAGGACAAACGCTCTAAGGCCACTTCTTCGGCATGACAAGGACCAGTTATCACACCAATATTTTCATAGGGAATACCGTATTTTTGATAAAAATGCTCTCCTACTATTAATCCTGTTTCAGGTACAATTCCTTTAATAGCTGAGAAAATAATCTTATCACTCAAAGGGATTGTGAGTTTTTTAAGTTCGCTTTCTAAAAAGGCAGATGGAATTGCAAATATCAACAGATTGGCCATGGAAACAGCTTCATCCATATTATTGGTAAGTACCAGCTGTTCCAGTTTAAATTCTACGGAAGTAAGGTAGTTGGGGTTGTGTTTGTTGGCTTTTATATATTCTAAGGCTTCCTCATTGCGCATATACCAGATTACCTTATCCTTATTTTCGGTGAGCATTTTTACAATAGCCGTGGCCCAACTACCACCACCCAATACCGCAATTTTAAGATCTTTTTCCATCAAACCAATTTAGTCTATCAAATGTACTTAAAAATAATAACCACTTACTTGACTGACAATTATTGAGTTACAATATTCTATGGAACAAATAGTGTTGTCTGAATTATGGAAAAGGTGTTGAAAGTGCAAAACTAAAAAACGATGAAATGCGTAAAAATTTAACATAGATTCAACAATTTTCAGGCAATGAAAACTTTGAATTTTACGTTGTTTACTATAGTAAGTAGGGTAAGGTTTGTAAATTTATTTTTGGTTGGTTATTTAGTTAGAAACCGTCCCGGATTTAAATCCGGGATGGTTTTTTGTACATAATATTTTAATAACCCTTAGTCGCTTTTGCTTTATTGTCGTAATACTCCTTCAAAACAAAGAAAGCTTTCTTTTTATTTCCTTTTTCATCAAAAAGACCCTTTCTATTATATCCGTCCTGAATTCTGGCAAGCGGCCTTCTGGGTGATCTGAAGTCTTTTAGAACCCACGGAGAAAATCCTTGTAATTTTTCAATTTTGTCTAACATATTTAGTGTTTCTTCATAAAGGTATTCCTGATATTCCTCGGACCATCTTGTTTCCTTATCAGCATGATATCCAAATTTAGCTCCTGCGCCAAATTCTGAAATAAATACAGGTTTGTTCTGATCAATTTTCCAGCTAATAGTGCGAGCTTTCTCGGGCAATCCAACGTACCAACCTATATATTGGTTAAAGCTGAGGATATCGACCTCTTCGGCAAATGGATCATCAATGGTTAGCATATCGCTATTCCCATCAACGGTATTTTGTTCCAATGCGGCACTTATCAAACGGGTTGGGTCCAGACTTCTGGTATGCTCTTTCAATTTTTTAAGAAATTTTTGGCGTGGTTCACTGACCGGGGTTTCATTAGCCATAGACCAAATGATGACCGATGCCCTATTCTTATCTCTTTGTATGACCTCTGTGAGTTGATTTTGAGCGTTTTCGTAAGTGCTGGGATTCTCCCATTTTATGGTCCAATAAACTGGGTTTTCCTCCCATAGTAATATTCCCATACTATCAGCGACTCTGACCATATACTCATTATGGGGATAGTGTGCCAGGCGTGCAAAATTTCCGTTCATTTCTTTTACCCATTCTAAAAGTTTTTCAGAATCTTTTATGGTTTTCGCTCGTCCTTGAGTAAGTGGACTCTCTTCATGGATGCATATTCCTCTTAGAAAAATAGGTTTATTATTTAATAGAATTGATGTTCCTTCTGTTTTTATGGTTCTAAAACCAATCTTATCTTTGAGCTGGTCTTTTCCCGCATTGAGGGAAACATCATACAATTTTGGATTTTCCGGACTCCATTTTTTCAATTTTGCCTTTTTAATATTTATTTGAGCTCTGCCATTTATATCAGTGCTTGCTTTTTTAAAAATTTTTGCTTCTGATATTTTAAGGTTTACTTCCCTATTTGCTTTACCAGGTCCATTGAGCTGAATAAATCCTATAATTTCTTCTGAATTTTTGGGATTTAATTGAATCATATAGTCATCTATATAGGTCTCATTAGTTTCTATTAGTTTCACATCTCTGGTAAGACCACCATAATTCCACCAATCTGTATTTAAGGTGGGGACTGCTTCCGGGGTTCTCTTATTATCAATTTTGACTACCAGAAAATTTCCCTTATCCATTAGTAAATCCGTTACCTCAAAATTAAAAGGAGTAAATCCACCTATATGACGGCCCAGTTTTCTGCCATTTAGATATACATCAGCTTGATAATTTGCGGCTCCGAAGTAAACAAAAACCCTGTTTGCGGCTTCCTTTTTGGAATAATCGAAAGACTTTTTGTACCAAATAGAACCTTCGTAATATAAAAGTTTGTCTTTTTGGGTATTCCAGTCTCCGGGGACCATTAAAGTTTCGGAATTATTAAAATCATATTCTATTAAATCTGTTTTGTCTGCAGGTGAGGTATTTGTAAAATATGCATTTTTTGAAGGTGGATCCGTCAAATCAAAAGCTTCATAGCGATAATTATAATAGCCATTTTCATATGGATCTATGATAATATTCCACTCTCCATTAAGTGAGAAAGATGCTCTGTTATATGCATTATTTAGTACCTCATCTTGCGCAGTTGCAGATGTGCAAATAATGAATAAGAGTACTGTAAATACGTATTTCATTTGGAATAAGAGTTTAGAATGCTTTTTTGGTTAAATATCTTTTTTTAAAATCAGAGGGATTTTCAAAAGCAATTTTTTTAAAAGTACGATTAAAATAAGAAAGGCTTGCATAACCGCATTCGTAGCAGGCCTCACTGATATTACTCCCTTTCATGAGTAGACGTTTTGCCTGACTGATTCGATATTGATTTAAAAATGAGGTAAAAGAGCGTCCTGTGGCTTCTTTAAAATATCTGCAAAAAGCTTCTTTACTCAAATTGCTAAGCGAAGCCACTTCTTTAAGTTCTATTTTTCGCTGGTAGTTTTCATCAATAAATGCATAGATATTCTTTAACCGGTCTTTTTGTTTTTGACTGTATTTATTTATGACCGGATACTCATGTAATAAGACATACTCCTTAGACGTCGCTAATATTGAGAAAATATGCAGTACTTCGAGAAACTGCTTAAAAGGACTTAAGGCATGAAGTCGTTTCAGCCTCGATCCAATAGTTGCTTTGGTTTTTCCGGTGAAGGCTATTCCATGTTGCGATTTTTCAAAAAGTTCAAAAACATCTGATAGCTCTGGTATTTCAGTAAATATATTGCGCTTGAAGGCCGAACTAACATGCAAAACCTCTTTTTTGTATTCGGTCTGTATGCCATAATCGAAGTTCAAATGGGGGATATTAGACCCTATTAATACCAGATCACTGTATTCATATTTAGAAATATGATCTCCCACATGTCTTGTGCCGTTGGCACCTTCAATATAGACCAATTCATATTCGGGGTGAAAATGCCAATAGAAAAGGTCATTTAATCTTGGATTGTGTAGTAATCGGAATGAGCTTTTAGCATCCGGATTTATTTGTTCTAGTTGAATTTTCAAATTAAATATTTAACAAAATTGTTTGTATAAGCTATATTATTGATATAATAAATCAATATAGTTCAAATATTGATCAAAATCAAGGTGGAGATCGCCATTTGATCTCTTTAGATTTGACTATCTTTTAAACACAATACAGAATTATCATGGAAAAAGCAGCATCCAAACTGGAAATGGCCAATAAGGCTCATAAGGATATTCCCGGAAATCCATCAACGGCTACAAGTAGTAAAATTCAACTAAATGACAGGTCTAACAATGTTCCATTAAGAGTTCTTAGTGAAAAGGACTGGGAATTCTGGAAGCATAATGGCTATATTGTTATCAAAAATGCCATTTCCAGAGAACAGGCCAGGATAACTGCAGATTTTCTTTGGGAATTCGACGAAAAAGATCCGAACGACCCTGAAACCTGGTATGCTCCACCAAGGGCTGAAATGCAAATGAAAGAGCTAACAGGCACGGGTATGGTTGAGGTTTATAACAATCAGCATCTTTGGAATAACCGGCAAGCACAACGTGTATATGACGCTTTTGTGGATGTCTGGGGGACTGAAAAACTTTGGGTTACTATTGACCGGGCCAATCTAAATTTTCCACAAAGACCCGGATTTGAGAAGAAAGGTTTTATACATTGGGATTATGATCCCGAAACACGCCCGCAAAACGTGCAGGGTGTTCTGGCACTAGTTGATCAGACGGACGAGAACATGGGAGGCTTTCAATGCATTCCATGGTTGTATAGGAATTATGATAGCTGGAAACTAACCCAACCTGAGGACAGGGATCACTTTCAACCAGACACAACTGGTTTGGAAGAAAAGATTGTAAAAGTAAAAATGGAGGCAGGAGATCTGCTGATATTTAACAGTACTCAGCCTCATGGTATTAGACCCAACAGATCTAAGGATAAAGTTAGAATAGCCCAGTATATTTCAATGATGCCTGCGGAAGAGGAAAATGAGGAATTAAGACAATGGCGCATTAATTCCTGGAAGAACAGAGTAGCTCCGGAGGGTTATGCATTCCCGGGTGATCCAAGAAATTGGGAACAAGTGAGATATGATACTGCTAAATTATCTGAACTTGGGAAGAAATTATTAGGCCTGCATCGGTGGTAATTTATGAATTCCATAATTCTTTTCAATTAAGTCTTTAAACTGCTAATAAGTACTATTTTTGCGACCTTAAAATAATCAGGCTTTGAAGAAGTACTTAAATCTATTTGATTTTTCTCAAAAAGTAAATTATAAAACTGAAGTCCTATCCGGACTAACGGTCGCACTGGCCTTAGTCCCCGAGGCAATAGCTTTTGCTCTCATTGCCGGGCTATCGCCATTAACTGGTTTATACGCAGCTTTTGTAATGGGGCTGGTTACTTCTATACTCGGAGGAAGACCTGGAATGATTTCCGGAGCAACCGGCGCGGTTGCGGTAGTTATAGTTTCCCTTGCCATGGATTATGGTGTGGAATACGTATTTGCTACAGTCGTGCTAGCAGGAATATTACAAATTGCTGCCGGAGTTCTTCGATTAGGTAAATTAATGCGCCTCGTGCCCCATCCGGTAATATTTGGATTTGTAAATGGGTTGGCAATTATTATTTTTATTTCACAGTTAGACCAGTTCAAGGCGTCGGATGGCTCTTGGTTGTCCGGTAGTACTTTATTTATTTTTTTAGGATTAGTTTTCTTCACAATGCTTGTAATTTGGGGATTACCTAAATTAAGTAAGGCGGTTCCTGCCTCCCTGATCGCAATCCTTGCTGTTTTTGGACTGGTACTTGCATTCGATATAGACACTAAAACAATTGGTGATATTGCTTCTATTCAAGGCGGATTTCCTCCTTTTCATATTCCAGAACTGCCTCTTAATTTGGAAACACTTCAGATCATTTTCCCTTATGCGGCCATAGTTGCTGGCGTAGGGTTAATCGAGAGTTTGTTAACGCTTAATATTATAGATGAGATTACTGAAACCCGTGGGCGCGGCAACAAAGAAGCGATTGCCCAGGGTACAGCGAACATTCTTTCGGGACTTTTTTCAGGAATGGGTGGCTGTGCTATGATTGGCCAGAGTTTAATAAATACATCAAATGGTGCAAGAGCCAGATTATCTGGTATTGTAGCTGCGGTAATGCTCCTTGTCTTTATTATGTTTGGTGCTGACTTGATTGAAAAAGTACCAATGGCTGCACTTACGGGCTTAATGATTATGGTTGCACTAGGAACATTTGAATGGGCCAGTCTCCGAACTTTTCGAAGAATGCCAAAATCTGATGTACTTGTAATGATACTGGTAACCCTGGTTACAGTTTTTCTTCATAATCTGGCGCTGGCTGTACTGGTTGGGGTAATTATCTCGGCCCTGGTCTTTGCCTGGGATAATGCTAAAAGAATTCGTGCAAGAAAGTATATAGACGACCACGGAATAAAGCATTATGAGATCTATGGGCCACTATTTTTTGGATCTGTGACTTTATTTAATGAGAAGTTTGAAGTATTGGAAGATCCGGACGAGGTAATCATTGACTTTAAAGAAAGCAGGGTAGTAGATATGTCTGCTATAGAAGCATTAAATAAAATTACAGAACGTTATCACAAGGTGGGTAAGAAAGTGCATTTAAGACATTTAAGCAAAGACTGCAGGCGTTTGCTGGCAAATGCCGATGCAATTATAGAAGTAAATGTCCTTGAGGATCCTACTTATAAGTTGGTTATTGATAAAGTAACCTAGTTATTGAATTGAAAATTTAACATTCACAGTACTTTCTACTTTTATCTTTTCAAATTCAATTTCAATAGGCTGATCTGTATCTCCTTCTTTAAACATTTGTACTTCAGCCATCCTTCCCTGATATCTGTTTTGTATCCCGGTGTTTAGATCAGATACATAAAGGGCAGATCCCAATTTTTGATTTAAAGGAAGAACCATAGCCTCTGCTTGTTTTTTTGCAGCTTTTACGGCATCTTGTCTAAGAATAATTTTAAGGTTTTCCAGTTTAGAATACTCTGTTTTTGTAAGGTTCACATTGGAGATTCCAATTGATTCAAGCCCCAGGATAACCTTACCTGCCATTACGGCGTCATAGACCAATAATGAATATTCCTTATCTTTTTGTACGTCTGCTTTTCTTAGGAAATACTTTTTAAAATTACTTGCCAGATCTGAAAGCGTAAGCTGTTTCTCGGTATCAATCCCCAGTGATTTCAGTTTGTCGGCCATTTTATTTTCTAGTTTTTCAACCGAAATTTTTCCTTTGGTGTCTGCTTCTGTAATTCGTATTGATAAATAAATACGGTCTGGAATAACTAAGGTATCTACTCGTGCGGTAGTCTCTAAATACGGTTGATCAATGAAGTTTTTATTTTGTCCGTAATTCTTGAAGCCAGTAATCAATAGGAGTATTACTAAAGATCTAAAAACTATTTTTGGTAGTACAATTTTTTTCATATCATTAATTTGCTTGTACGAAACTAAGAATTTCTTTATTCGTTATAAAGATAAAATGAGTGAAGTGGTTTTCCCCATGAGGGAATAATACAAATATGTGCGTATAACCAACTGTGTTGATATAATTCTTCAAAAAATAAAAGTGCTGAACCCTTTATATTAATTCCAGAGAACAGCACTTAAATAAGTAAATCTAAACTTTATAAGGTACGCAAGTACTCGGCAACCGCCCGGGCATCTTCTTCACTTAAATTCTGATTGAGCATAATGGCATTGTTATACTCCTTTAATAAAGCCTGCGCAATAGGATCTTCTTTGAGCATACCATCCGGGTTAAGGATCATATTCATTACCCATTCCGGGCTTCTGCGATCATAAACACCGGCTAATGCAGGCCCTATCATTCGTTGGTTTGCCATGTGGCAAGCCGTACAAATAGCACTGTATTTTGCTTCACCCACCGCGGCCAATTCAGTATCAATTTCTTGTGCAAATTCAACAGAGGTAATTGGCCCTATCCCTTTGTTATTTAAATCAACCGGGACAGTTTCAGATTTAGTTTCTACTTTCGCCTCCTTCTTGGTGCGGTTCATTTCAAAACCTCCTTCTTTTTTCTCTTCTTTTTTTTCTCCGCAGCTTGCAGCCAGGGCAGTAATTACAAATATGGCAAAGATTTTTCTCATGTTGTTTAAATTAAAAGTACGAATATAAGAAATAGCACTGATCAAAAAAGTTCCTTAATAAATTTTAAACCAATTTTTTCTGAATAAGATATGTTCTGTGAATCAAAAAATCCCACATGTCCTCCATATTTTGGAATATCAAGAAAAAGCAATGGGTTATTCTCTGCTTCTTTAACCGGGTAGCAATCCCGACCTAAAAAAGAGTCGTCCCGGGCATTAATAATCAAGGTAGGAATTTTTATCCTGGGTAAAAACTGAAGACTGCTGCACTGATTGTAATAATCCAGGGCATCTTTAAACCCATGAGCTCTGCTTGTATAAACATCATCAAAATCTTTAAGGGTCTTTATATTCTCTATTTCCTTGATGGATATTAATTCCGGGAATTTCTTTTGCTTTATGTAAAGTTTCTCAACCAGATGTTTTTTAAATCTCCTGGCATAAAGAGTATTTTTAAATTTAAGCAATTGTATGAGCGAATCGTGTAAACTGCAAGGCACGGAAACGGCTACAGCTCCTTTTATTTCATTTGCCACATTACCTTCTCCCAGATACTTCAGTGTGAGATTACCCCCAAGGCTAAACCCTTTTATATAAATGCTGCTGTATTTCCTGGTAGAAAGGATGTGTTTTATTACCGCTTTGAGATCTTCTGTAGCTCCCGAATGATAAGACCTGAATAATCGATTGGTTTCTCCACTGCATCCTCTGAAATTAACCGCACAACTATCAAGTCCGTTGGAATTAAAATGCCTTGCACTTCCCTTTATATAAGGACGTTGTCCATGGCCTTCAAGACCATGTAAAAGAATAACAACAACATTGCTGGGTGTAGCAGAGAAACTCCAGTCCAGATCTATAAAATCGCCATCCCACAGCTCCAGACGTTCCCTTTGCTGGGTTAGGTCATTAACCTTTCTGATCAAGCCGGAATAAATTGTAGAGATATGACCATTTTTAAATGGAAGGGGAGGATTATATTGAGATTCAACCAATGGCATTAATAAAGTACATGGTCCTTAGGCGCCACGGGCTCAGGAAGATTTTCTTCATCCAGCATATCTCTTAAATCTATTTCAATTGTTCGGCATAAGGCTGTCATAGGCACATCATTAATACGTCCTTCAAAAGGATCCTCACTACTATCTCCTACTTTCTCCATGGTAATAAATATCCATGAAATCAGAACAGAAAATGGAATCATTAGAAATACGTACCATGCTTGCATAGAATCAATTGACATCAATGTGTCATCTTCAAAAACGTCGAGCAGACCAAAAGGTAAAATCAAAATAAATATCCAGGTAAAAACCCTGGAAAAATATCCATATTGTCTTGGAAAAGGCGTATTTTTTATTCGTTCACTCTTACCCTGAAGATTATAGAATTCTTCTAAAACGGATTGCATCTGATCTTCCTGAAAACCATCAATAATGTCTTTTTCTTTTAACATTACAAGATCCATAGCCTGGTTTTTAATTAAATGGGTAGCCGGGTTAACCCTTTTTTTGAGATCAATAAACTCCCTTTTATCGACCCACTTAAAAGCCTCGTTACAAGACGGGTTTCGTTCTCCATGTTTCTCATACATTCGTGCAACTGATCTGTCCTCTATTAAGGACCATGGTTTTGGTTGCCTGAGTTGCACCCTAAGGGCATTTAACCATCCAATATGTCTGTAAATCAATTGAGCCTGTATCTTTTTGTCGTAGGCTTTATCCTCGGTACGCACAAAACTTAATACCTGAATACCCCAGGTTCTGCTGTAATTTACTATGCCTCCCCAAATTTTTCGACCTTCCCAAAAACGATCATAGCTTTGAGAGTTCTTGAATCCAATATAAAAAGCAACCGCAATACCAATGACACTTATTGGCTGAAAGGGAATATCAATAAAATCCCATCCCAGAAAATGATATGCATAAAATATTAAGCCAGCATACAGGCTAAAAAAGATAAGGTTTTTCCATGCATATCTTAAAATGACTCCCCAGCCAATGTTCCTTTTTACGTACATATATTAGATAATTATTTTGGATAATTTCCCAAATGTGTCATTTGTTCTTCAATTGCCACCTTAAATTCAGATTTAAGACTCGCAACGAGATCTGAGACAGAAAGCACATTATCTATTGTTGCCGATCCCTGACCTGCAGACCAAATAGTCTTCCAGGCCTTGGCTTCTGTATCTAATTCTTTCCCAAAGTCAACTTTAACATCCTTTTTCAGGTCTTCTTCCGTAATTCCGGCTGCTGCAAGACTTGCTCCAAGAAAATTGGCATGTACTCCGGATATGGCTGCAGTATAGGTAATATCACTTGCTCCGGCCTTTATGATCATCTGGCGATATTCCTCCGGAGCTTTACTTTCAACAGTGTTAATAAAGCGTGTGCCCATATAAGCCAAATCTGCACCCATTTGTAAGGCCGATGCAATATCTCTGCCGGTACTTATACAGCCTGATAGAATGATGGTTTTATTGTAGAACTTTTTAATTTCTGCCACAAGCGACATAGGATTAATTGTTCCTGCATGACCTCCGGCCCCGGCAGCAACCAATATTAGCCCATCTACCCCTGCTTCAGCTGCCTTTTCCGCATGCCTTTTTTTAATTATATCGTGAAAAACCAATCCACCGTAACTGTGCACAGCATCAACTACCTGGGAAACGGCTCCCAAAGAGGTAATTATGATAGGAACTTTATGTTTAATGCATAATTTCAGATCTGCTTCCAGCCTTGGATTTGTAGGATGAACAATCAGATTTACACCAAAAGGAGCTGCCTTAACCCCTGTTTTATCTTCAAAAGCATCTAATTCGGTTTTTATTTGAATAAGCCATTCTTCAAATCCTTCACTTGTACGTTGATTAAGGGCAGGAAAAGTTCCTATAATTCCATTTTTGCAGCATTCAATAACCAATTGAGGGCCAGAGATTAGAAACATGGGCGCTGCAATGGCGGGCAAAGAAAGTTCTTTAATAAATGAAGGTTTGTTGGTCATAGTCTTTTTTTGTGAGTTTAAAAATAGGGATAAATTTTGTTTGTAGAAATATCAATTGGAATAGAACTCCTAATGTTGTCTAACCTAGACATTGGAGGCTCAAAAGATTACTGAAAGTAATGATTTTGTAGTTAAAACCTTTGACAGAGCTATTTAATCTGATATTTTACCCGGTTTTGGTTTTTTGCCAACAAGATAAACTCCTAACATCACTAAACATGCCGCGGCTACTTTAACGGTAGTGAGGTTATCTCTGCCACTTATTACAGCAAAAAGAATACCGATCACAGGTTGCACATATACAAAGGCACTTACTGTAGATGCTTTTAGTTGGGTTAATGCAAAAACATTAAACAAATAAGCGCAAAAAGTAGTTCCAATAACAACAAATGCCATTTTCCATATTGCATCAAATGGTAGCGAAAACCATGACACTTCTAAAAACTCCGAAAGTGCAACCGGTAAATTGTATATAATGCCAATCAGGAACATCCACTTTAAAAGAGTGAAAGGATGGTATTTTTCCAACAGTTTTTTTACAAGAATAAGGTAAAGTCCAAAAAATAGGGAATTCAACAAAAAGAGAGAATTACCCAAAGGGATATTTGATGCATCCTGTCTAATTTCATTACCATAGAGGACAAGAAAAAGAGCACCTGTAAGACCTATCAATATACCCGCGATTTTATGCGTCCTGATTTTTTCTTTGATTAAAAAAAAAGATAAAACCACCACTATGATAGGGGTGGTAGTAACAAGGACAGCGCTATTTATGGGTGTTGATAAATCCAAACCTTTAAAGAATGCCAGCATATTAATTGCCATGCCAAAAAGTGAACACAGCATTATCCGCCCCCAATCTTTAGGTTCAATCTTTTCTTTTGGGCCCATGAAGGAAATACTCCAAAACAATATGGCGGCTCCCAGGACTCTAAGCATAATAAAGCCAAAAGGTTTAATATACATCGGCATCACCCCTTTGGCAATGGTATGGTTTAATCCATAAATTGTTGTAGCACCGAGGGCTGATAATATGGCTAGAGTTCGCTTACTCAAGAATGAATGATTTCTTTGGCAGCAGCAACTACCTTTTTGCTATTTCCTATAAATATTTGATTGTTTACCAAAATAACAGGTCTTTTCAAGAATGTATAATGCTCCAATAGCAGTGCCTCAAAATCCTTTTCTTCAAGTTGTTGATCTTTTAGTTTGCGTTCACTGAACAGGCGTGCCCTTTTACTGAATAAGGCTTCATAACTACCTGCCAAATTCCGCATTTCATTTAATTGCTCAACAGTAATTGAGTCTGTTTTAATATCCTGAATTTCAATATTATCAAGAGGTTTTAGTTCATTTAAAATACGCTTGCAGGTATCACAACTACTTAAGTAATAAATTTTCTTCATGACATTTTTTTAACGAAATTAAAATTATAATAACCACCACTAATTATTAAATGAATATGTTATTTTTATTCAAGGTAAACGCATTATTATTAATCGGAAAATTAGCAGACATTGGAAAAAATATTTGACATTACGATTCAAAACAGGAAGATATTATACAAAATATTAAAGCGAACTCCTCCTAAGCTTCTATTTGAAATTCCGGAGGGCTATCGCAATAATATATGGTGGAATATAGCCCATGTCGTTGCCACCCAACAAATACTTGTTTACAAATTTAGTAATCTAACTCCGCGTATTGATGATTCTTTGATTCAAAAATTCAGAAAAGGAACCTTGCCGGATATACCTCCTACGGATGAAGAGATAGATCATATTGGTGGTTTTTTACTTTCCACGGCGGAATGGACACAGGAGGATTACGAAAACGGAATTTTCAAGGAGTATAATGAATATACCACCAGTACCAAGGTTATATTGCGTAATGTTGAAGACGCTTTGAAGTATAATCTATATCATGAAGGATTACATCTTGGGGTAATACTTTCGTTGGATAAAATACTATTAAAGGAGGAAGCGCACTAGGTTTTGATTTTGCCCGATAAAAATTTTTGAATATCCCTATAAGGAAGAATCAGTTCAATAGGGCCATCGGCATATGAAGCCACTTCATATTGATTATACAAAAGTTTAAGTCCTTTCTCTGTAAATCCAATATTTTCAGGTAGATAAAAATGGTCTTTGTCAAACATAAAGCCCGTACTGTTTATGGACTTATTTACCGGGATATTTTGTTGTATTCTAAATTGAGTTTCTGCATATTTTTGAAACCCTTCCTTATCTTCAAACAAGTCCCTGGCATCTATTTCCTTACCTCTTTTTTTATCAATATTTATATAATTTGTAGATCCGTAGCCATGAGCGCCACCAGTAAACAAATAAGACCGCAATTCAATTGTTATGAGGTCATTATCTTCAAAGGTTACCAATCCATTTATTGTGGCCTTCCATCCAATTGTTTCATCGGGATAGATTTTTTTTAATTCAAAATAACCATTTGTAAATG
>CBDUGN010000004.1:0-46259 GCA_965366915.1 uncultured Eudoraea sp.
TACGGGCATGCAAAACAAGCTTTGTACGAATTAGTTATTGAAAAGTTTAAATCTCCCAGAGAAAAATTCGATTATTATATGAACCACCTTAATGAGGTAGATGATGCATTATCAATTGGTGCAGAAAAGGCCAAAAAAGTGGCAAATTCAGTTCTCGAAAGAGTTAGGAATAAAGTAGGATACTAATTTTCTTATTACCGACCACCTGGTTTGTAATTCAACTTTTTATCCAAAAGCGAATACGTCTAACCTAAGGCCTATTAGTGCATTTTATCGATAAATGAACTAAATATAGGGTTTGAGCATCATACATTTTAAATAAACAAACTACCCGGTCTGATTAAAACTAAATAGCTTCATACTGTTTTCCGGGCAAAGGGCGTATCATTCCTTTCATTTCCATGGTCAATAGACTGGATACGGTTTTAAATACCGGCAAGTGACATTCCAAAGCTATTTGATCCACCAATTGACGCCCATCTTTCTGCAAAAAGGAATAAATTATTTTCTCATTCTCATCCAATTCCACGAAAAGTTGCTTTTGTACAGAAGCAGTATTTGATTCTTCCAATTGCCAATTCATTAAATAAATAAGATCAGCTGCTGAGGATAGCATATGTGCTTTTTGCGCCTTAATTAGATTATTACATCCTAAACTATACTTATCCTTGACCCTCCCCGGTACAGCAAATACATCTCGATTATAATTATTTGCTATATCTGCTGTGACGAGACTACCTCCCTTTTCTCCAGATTCAATTACTATTGTTGCCTCGCTAATACCGGCAATAATTCTATTTCTTTTCAAAAAATTCTCTCGGTCCGGATTACTTGCGCTCCAGAATTCAGTTAAAAATCCCCCATTTTCACAAATTTCATCAACATATTTAAGGTGTGCTTTTGGATATATTTGATTTAATCCATGCGCTACACATGCAACAGTCTGAAGCCCGTGTTTGATTGCTGCCCGTTGAGCGCAAATATCAATCCCATAGGCAAATCCACTTACTATTACAGGATCTAAAGGCGCTATATTTTCAATGAATTCTTCACAAAAGGCCCTGCCATAACTTGTGCTATTCCGTGTACCGACTATGCTGATTATTTTTTTATCCTCAAGCTTAATATTCCCCTTTTTGAATAGCAGAATCGGGCTGTCAACGCAATGTTTTAAATATTTGGGGTAATCCACATCTCTGAAATATGAATAGGATATATCATTACTAAGGATAAATTCATATTCCATTTCTGCTGCAAGAAGATATTTCCTGCTTTGCAAGCCTCTTAGGGTTACTCGCCCAATTCCTTCAATTTTCTCCAGATGGTTCATTTTGTCTGTAAAAACCGCAATTGGACTGCCACAATGAGTGATCAGCTTTTTGGCCGTTATATCACCTATATGAGGGATACTTTGCAATCTAAGAACTGCAATTAACTCATCCTTAGTCATTTATAAAATATTTTTAGTTATTCACAAATTACACAAAATATTATGTTAATAAAAAATTCTCTTGTCTAGTTTGAAGCCCTTTAATTTTTTGTCATCTTTGTATTTATGGGAATTGAGCACCACATACAACAACTTTTATACCGGTACAACTGCGTTGTAGTTCCTGATTTTGGTGCTTTTTTAACCCAAATGAAATCTGCATCAATTTTAAAGTCTACCAATACCTTTTACCCGCCTTCAAAACGAATATCATTTAATGAACAGTTATCCTCAAATGACGGTTTATTAGTTTCTTACATGGCTAATGCCGAAAATAAGTCTTATGAGGAGATGCTGAAGCATACTCTTGATGTTTCTAAGACATGGAAGAAACAATTGCACTCGGGAGAAAGGCTTAAAATATCATCCATAGGTGAATTATGGTTAAACAGGGAAGGTAAATTACAATTTCAGCCTTCAGATGAAGTAAATTATCTTACCTCTTCATTTGGTCTTTCATCCTTTGTTTCTCCGGTTATTACTCGTGAAGTTCTTAAAGAACAAGTAGAGGAATTAGAAGAAAAGATTCCGTTTATTATTACTCCCGAACAGAGGGAAAGGGGTTCATTCAGGCCTTATTTGAAGTATGCGGCTATACTATTACTGGCCTTATCAACAGGTATTACAGGATATAGATTTTATGGTGAAATGCTCAATAAAAAACAAATTGTTCTAGAGGAAGCCCAAACCCTTGTTTCCAAGAATATTCAGGAAGCGACATTCTTTAACTCAAAGCCGCTTGAATTGCCGGAACTCAAACTCAATGTAACGAAAAAGACAACAGGTAATCACCACATAATTGCTGGAGCCTTCAGAATAAGAGAAAATGCCGATAAAAAGGTTCTTCAATTGCGCAAAAAGGGCTATGAAGCGAGATATCTTGGTATTAATAGCTATGGCTTGCACCAGGTTACCTACGAAAGTTATGAGGACCCTGAAGAAGCTTTAATTTTTCTAAAGCAGGTAAAGCGAACAGAATCTGCAGATGCCTGGATGTTGTCTACAAAATAGTTTCTTTCTTTTTCTTCAATACAAATGCTGCGTATCTTTGAAAAAAAATCAAGATGCAGCCAAAAAAGCCCAGTGATTCAAGAACTATAATGACGGATATGGTTTTGCCTAGCGAAACTAATCCACTAAATAACCTTTTTGGGGGTGAATTATTGGCTCGAATGGACAGGGCTGCCAGTATAGCTGCGCGAAGACACAGTCGCCGTATTACGGTAACAGCATCTGTCAATCATGTTGCTTTTAATCGATCAGTGCCCCTGGGAAGCGTGGTTACCGTTGAGGCAAAAATATCTCGAACTTTCAGAACATCAATGGAAGTATATATTGATGTCTGGATGGAAGATAGGTTTAGCGGGGAAAGAACAAAAGCCAATGAAGCCATTTATACCTTTGTTGCGGTAGACGAAACCGGTAAGCCAACAGAAGTCCCACCAATAATCCCGGAAACAGCACTCGAATCTGAGCGTTTTGAGGGGGCGCTAAGGAGAAAGCAGCTTAGCCTGGTTCTTGCGGGCAAAATGAAGCCCCATGAGGCTACCGAACTCCGTGCATTATTTATTAAAGGCTAAATTGATGTTTTATCTTTAGAAATCGAAATTGTTTGGATCCGGACCAAAGCGTTGACTTTTATCTAAACTATCCAATTTAGCCACATCATCAGGACTTAATTCAAAATCGAAAATATCTGCATTTGCTACAATTCTTTCGCGCTTTGATGATTTAGGTATAGTTATGACTCCTTTTTGTAAATTCCATCGCAAGACTATTTGAGCACTGGTTTTCTTGTATTTAGCCGCGAGTTCATTAAAAGCATCTATTTTAAAAATTCTGCCTTGCATCATGGGAGACCAGGCTTCATATTGAATATTCTTTGCTGCACAAAAGTCCAATAGGTTCTGTTGTACCAAATAGGGGTGAAATTCCATCTGATTAACCATAGGTACTGTCTTTGCCGTATTCAGTAAATCCTCCAGGTGATGTTGCATGAAATTACTAACTCCAATAGCTCTAACTCGCTTTTGCTTGTAAAGATATTCCAAGGCTTTCCATGTATCTTTATATTTTCCTGAAACCGGCCAATGCACCAAATAAAGATCTAAATAATCCAGATCCAATCTATTGAGGCTTTTGTCAAAAGCCTTTAAGGTGTTATCATAACCTTGGTCCGAATTCCATACTTTGCTCACAACAAAAATATCTTCCCTTGGCACATCACTTTCCTTAATGCCGGCTCCAACACCTTTTTCATTGTTATAAATTGAGGCGGTATCTATATGACGATATCCAGCCTCTAATGACCATTTTATTGCGTTTATTACTTCTTTTCCATCTTCAGAAAGGTAAACACCTAAACCAAAATAGGGCATTCTGACTCCATTGTGTAAAGTAAATGTGCCCTTAATATCCGTTATTAAACTCATATTATTATTAATATTAAAGCCGGTAAATCCATTCTTCAGGATTTAATCTTGTAGCGTCTTTGTAGAGATAAAATTTTAACTGGGTTAGACCATTATACCGATTAGTATATATTTTTCCTAATTCTTCTTTTAAATTTACCTTATCCCCCTTTTTTACGTACAAATTGGATAGGTTGTAATACGTGCTTATGAAGTTCCCATGCTTAATCTGAACACCTTTATTGCCCCCTGGTACCGCCAGGATACCAATGACTTCCCCTTCAAAAACAGCACGTGCAGTAGCCCCTTCATCAGTCGCAATAATTACACCATTGCTCTGATGTTTAATTCCCGGGTATACTGCATCTTTATAGACCCCAAAGCCTTGTTGCTTAATCCCTTTTTCAACAGGCCAGATAAGTTTTCCCTTGTTTGCAGAAAAGTTATTTGCTATCAATGTCGCTTCAGGTGTTAAAACAAACTTATTTGATGATCCCTTTTTCCCAGCCTTTTTATTCGAAGCTGCTATGGCACTTCTGATTAGTCGTTCAATTTGTTGTTCAATTTTTCGTGCTTCCTGCTTTTTCTTCTTAATTGCAGAAGCATATTTACTTTCATTTTGCCTTATAGACTTTAAGAGTTCTTTTTGAGCCTTTATCTCAATTAGCAATTCACCTTTAGCCTTTACATTCTCTGCTAGTAAAACCTCCTTTTCCTTTCTTTGGTTAGTTAAGTCATTATTTAATTGAGTAAGTTCCTCTGTTTTCCTGACGATATCTTCTCCCTGTTCTTTCCTAAACTGGGTATATTGCTTCAGATATTGTAATCTTTTAAACGCCTGATAAAAGTTTTCCGAGGATAAGAGAAACATCAGCCTGCTTTGCTGGGACCTGTTCTGATATGATTTTTGGATCATTTTGGCATATTCTTCTTTCAAAGCCTCCAAATCTTCCCGAAGCTTAGATATATTTCGAATATTTGCATTTATTTGCCTGCTAAGAAGGTTAGCTTGTTGATTTGTAATACGGATCAATTGCTGTCTAACATTAATCTTCTGATCCAGGACTTCCATTTGATCGAGAACAGTACCCTTTTGTTTTTTTTCAGCAAATAATAGGCTGTTTATGTCCTCAATTTCTTTTAGCAGCTGCTCTCTCCTGGTCTCTAATGCCTTTTGTTCGTTGGTTTGCCCATATGCATTTGAACCCAGTATTGCTAAAATAATAAAAAGTATATATGCAGAATATTGCTTTGCAATTCTCATTTTATTTCAAAACTATTTCTTCGAATCCTTTTGGTATTCTATAGGGAAAATTCAATGTTCTATTAAACTCAATATTCCTAAATTGTATGTCAATATTAGTAGTTTGATCAATATCAATTGCTATAATCTGAATTTCTTCAGGTAGGATTTTCCTATTTTTTTCCTGGTACGATTTATAATAAATCTCTAATAGTCTGCCATTCCATGGCTGAGATAATTGCTGTGTGGCAATTTTAAAATTCTTTGGTTCAATTAAGAATAGTGTTTTGAACAGGTCCCCCATATTTTTAGGCTTAAGTTCATAGTATGCGTCTGTAGCAAGGGATATATATTTCTCTGTCCGCAAATCAAATAATGCCTCCCCCAGTAATAGATTCTGTACTTTGTTGAAATCTAATTCAGTTCCCAATAACTTGCTCAAATAAGCAAAGTCTCCGTCAAAATACTCATTCTGAAGTTTATTATAAAAAGTAACTCTTTTAGGGGTGATTAACGCCTTTACAACGCCCAAAGGAGCGCTCATCCAAATTGCCTTATCCTTTTCAACTCTCAGGCTTACATTAAAACTTTGAACGGCTCCACCATCATTATATGCCACTTTCATCCTACCGCTTATGGTTCTGAATTCTAATTGGTTTTTATAATGATTTTTGATTATAGCCTTGGTGCTAAGTCTTTCATCTACTTTACCTGTAGCAGCCACCTTACTTGTTTTGCAAGAGAAAAAAAGCATTGCCAATAAGGCAATAATGATCCATCTATTCCATCTATAGGTATTGCATTTCATTAGATCAGGAGCCAGATTTGATTTTACTAAGATACATATTTGCCTTTGATGAGTTCCCTAAAAATGTATAAGCATTAGCCAACTCTTTATATATATTATTCCCCAGTTCGTTGTCTTCAATAAGAAAATCGAGTGCAGTTTCCAATTCCCTTGTTGCTTCTTTTTGTTTTCCACTTCTATTAAGGCCCATCCCCTTAGCGAAATAAAAATAGGGTTGAGACGGAAACTCTTCCAGTGCTTCCTCCGCTTTAATAACTAAAGAAGAATAATCCTTATTGCGTATTAATTCGCCAATTTCTTTCTTATATCTCAAAAGGGGAGTCAGATCCTTATTTTGCTCTGAAGGCGCTTGCTTAATATGATCAACTCTTTTCGCACGATCTAAAGAATCTTTGATCTTAAGTGAAAGTGATTTTTTAAAGGAAGAGTCTTTCATCCCTTTTAGAATATTTAAAGACTCCTGAAATTTCTTTTTTTGAAAATAAATGACTGCAAGGTTTTCTATTAGTTTATCATTATCAAAGGCAATTTCATCTTTAATTGTCTCAATAGATCTTCCTTGTTTGTCCATTATCTCCACTAAGACATTTAAATACCAATAGTTCTCTGGTCTGGCCTTTAAGGCCTCTATGCCGTATTGTTGGGCTATTATGGATTGCTTATTCGCTAAATAAGAATTAGCTAGTTCAAAGTCAACCACATTGCTTGTACTATCCAACCTTTTACATTCAAGAAAGAGGTTAATAGCTTTATCGTAGTTTTCTATCCCCTTTTGCTTTAATGCTTCAAAAAACGCTTCTTGAAATTCGTCTGTATAATCCTCTAAATATACTTCCGCGCTTTCTTCCTCCTGGGCATAGTTCAACTGGGAGAAAATAACTATTCCCAAAAAATAAATGACATATTTAAAGCTAAAGTTCATATAATCAGTCTACATTAATCCTAACCACAAGATTATTCCTATTTTGTTCCGGTACTCCCAAAACCACCTTCTCCTCTGGTAGTTTCAGTTAAGCTTTCCGATTCAATCCATTCTGCTCTTTCATGAGCGGAGATCACTAATTGCGCGATGCGCTCACCGTTGACGATGGTAAATTCTTCATTGGATAAATTAACAAGAATCACGCCAATTTCTCCTCTGTAATCTGCATCCACCGTACCAGGGGCATTAAGCACTGTTATGCCTTTCTTAGCCGCTAAACCGCTTCTAGGTCTTACCTGTGCTTCATACCCAACAGGAACTTCTACAAATAGCCCTGTTTTAATAACAGCTCTTTCTAATGGCTGTAAGCTAATTGATTCGGATATATTCGCTCGAAGATCCATCCCGGCAGAAGCTGCGGTTTCATATTCCGGTAATGAATGATCAGATTTATTGATGATTTTTACTTTCATTTTATGAGCTATTTTTTTTGCCTTTAATCCCTGCAAAAAATATTCTTTTGAGTGTTTCGCTTTCCATTTTATAGAGAATGATTAAAAATACTAAAAGCAAAGCACTGCCAATTATCAAATTTCTGTTAAATACATAAAAAGAAAGGATGGCTAACAGGATTGATAATCCCAGATAAAAAGTTATTTTCCTAAAGTTATAAGGAATAGGGTAGTATTTTCTGCCAAAAAGATAAGAGATGAGCATCATGCTTCCATAAGCTGCCAGAGTAGCATATGCAGAAGCATAATATCCCCATTCGGGAATAAAGAAATAATTTATGCCGATTGTAATTAACGCCCCAACTATAGAAATATAAGCTCCAAACTTTGTCCTGTCCGTAACTTTGTACCAAACTGAAAGATTGTGATAAATTCCGAGGCAAAAGCTCGCTAAAACTATCACCGGTACTATTGGCATAGCCTCCCAATATGCCTCGTCTCTGATAAAAATGACTTTTAAGACATCTGCAAATACTACAACTGCTAATAATATTACGCTTCCCAATACAACAAAATAATTGGTAATCTGGGCATAAGCGCGTTGTGGATTTTGCGAAGAGGAGTGGCTAAAGAAAAAAGGTTCTATCCCAAGGCGAAATGCAGTAGCAAAAAGTGTCATGAAAAGTGCCAGTTTGTAACATGCAGAATATTTGCCCATTTCACTTTTGGCTATATCTTGTGGTAATAAATCAGCAAGCAGTATTCTATCAAAAACTTCATTTATTGTAAAGGCTATTCCAGCAATCATTACCGGTATGCCATACTTAATCATCTTAAGCCATAAAGCCTTGTCAAAAGAATAGGTTCTTTTAAGATACAGGCCGCCCATCATTATCAGAGTAAGAGCGCTAGCGATTAAATTTGATATAAAAATATATGATATTTCAAAATCTATAATATATATGGCATTTAATAAACTTTCCGGATTTGCATCCGCAAGTCCGGGCAGTAAAAGCAGGAAAAATATGTTCAACCCCAGATTTACAGCAACATTCACTGTTTTAACCATAGCGTAGCGTATGGGTCTTTCATTTGCGCGCAACCACGCGAAAGGAATAATTGCAAGTGCATCTAAGGCAAGAATAAAAATTACATACTTAATATAGCGGTGTTCAATATTCAACAATTCAGACAGTTGATATTGAAACAGCAATGCGAAGAGCGTAAATAAGACAGTGCTAACTGTTAAAGAAATTAATGAGGTGGAAACTACTTTGTTTTTGTCATCTTCCCCATTGAAGAATCTGAAAAAACCAGTTTCCATGCCGTAAGCCAGGAACACATTAAAGATTGCAAACCAGGAAAAAATTAATGTAACCTCTCCATATGATCCCGGTGGCATAACCTTTGTGTAAATAGGAACCAAAATAAAGGACAGCATACGAGGTAAAACAGTAGCTAAACCATAAATGAATGTTTGCTTAAAAAGTTTTTTAAATAAACTCAAAGGCTTAAGATTTGGGCTTAAAATTAGGTATTTAAACCCATGGAACAAAGTCTGTTAATTTATGTTCACTTGTATATAAGCGAAGGTTTTGTCTTTATCCCTGTAATTTTGAAATAAGTTATTTTGCTTTTTTGAGGGTCTCCATCGATATTTTTATAACTAATTACCGCTTCATCCTTTTTCAATTCAAATGGAAAATCTTTATTTTTTTTACTTATGGATCCCGGCGGTTGATTTCCTACTTCCTTTTTAGGATCTGAATGCATTATAATATCTGGTTTTTCAGCCTCATCAGCATCCCTATGATTACAGATAATGCGCAGGTTTTCCCCTTGTTCTTCCAGGTCCGCTTTCAATACATGGCCCCTGAAAAAGACTTCTAAAAATTCAATTTCACTACCATCCTCCAGATCAACCGGGAATTGCAAAATAAAACCTGTTCCGCTTTCTTCTCTGCCTCCTGCATATTGTTGATATGATGGATTGTTTATGCTGAAAGGTGGTGCTATGGCAAATTTCTTTTGGGAAGAGCATCCGTAAAGACTAAAAATAGTAACTATTAGTATTGATGCATTTTTCATAATTCTCTTCTATTTATGCTTTCGTAAAGATATAAAACCAAATCCGGTGCCAAAAAAGTCAGCCAAGCTAAAATGAAATTTTTACCCCATAAAAAATCCCGCTTTAAGCGGGACTTTATTGTATTTCCTATTAGGAGAAATTTAATTATTTAATGCCTCCGCTCCACCAACTATTTCAAGAATCTCATTGGTAATCGCAGCCTGGCGTGCCTGATTATATGTTAGTTTTAGCTGATCCCTCAATTCCGTAGCATTATCAGTAGCCTTATGCATAGCAGTCATCCTGGCGCCATGCTCACTTGCAAATGAGTCCCTTATTGCTTTAAATAATTGCGTTTTTAACGACTTAGGAATAAGTTGTTCAACAATAGTTGCTTTTGCCGGTTCAAATATATAGTCTGCAGATGTATTTGTACTCTGCTCCATTGGTACAATTGGCAGAAATTGTTCTGTAGTCACTATTTGAGTAGCTGCATTTTTGAATTTATTATATACCACTTCAATTTTGTCATAGGACCCGTCAGTATATAATTGCATTATTTCTTCTGCTATTTCTGCCGCATTATTAAAAGTAAGTGCGTCATAGATTTGACTATGGTCAGAAACAACATTGTGTCTTTTTCCAATAAGGTCGTGCCCCTTCTTTCCTATCGTAATGAAATCTACTTGCTTTCCATCGTAATGGTCTTTCTGCATTGACAGGCAGTGTTTAATTATATTGGAATTAAAAGCACCACAAAGTCCTCTGTTGGAAGTAATTGCTACAATAAGAACATTTTTAACTTCTCTTTTATCGGTAAATTTACTCCCTGTTTCTCCATCTATACTTCCGCTGAAATTTTGCAACAATTCCGAAAGCTTGTTGGCATAAGGACGCATTGCAGTAATGGCATCCTGTGCTTTTTTAAGCTTGGCAGCAGATACCATTTTCATGGCACTTGTAATCTGCATGGTAGAGGATACCGATACTATTCTATTTCGTATTTCCTTTAAATTTGCCATCTTTTAAATTGTGAATTCAGAGATTAGCCTTGATATTTCCCAGCCAGATCTTGACATACAGCGGTTAAGGTATCCATGACTTCATCCGTTAATTTACCTGCTTTCAAAGTGTCTAATACGTCTCTGTGCTTAGCATTTAAAAATTCTAAAAAGTCCTTTTCAAACTCCTTTACCTTATTTACCGGAACATCTTTTAATAAATTTTTGGATCCCGCATAAATAATAGCAATCTGATCTTCAACTGTAAATGGGTCTGCCTGCGCCTGCTTTAAAATTTCCACATTGCGTCTCCCCTTTTCAATTACATTCAACGTAGCGGCATCCAGGTCAGATCCAAATTTGGAAAAAGCCTCTAACTCCCGGAATTGCGCCTGATCTAGTTTTAATGTCCCCGCTACTTTCTTCATAGACTTAATCTGAGCATTACCTCCAACACGAGATACTGATATCCCCACATTAATAGCCGGGCGTACGCCTTGATTAAATAAATCCTGTTCAAGAAATATTTGCCCATCTGTAATCGAAATAACGTTGGTAGGAATATAAGCCGATACATCACCCGCCTGAGTTTCGATAATTGGCAAGGCTGTTAAAGATCCGCCTCCCTTTACCATGGGTTTTAAAACCTCCGGTAAATCATTCATGTTCTGTGCAATAGAATCAACATCTATTACTTTGGCTGCGCGCTCTAATAACCTTGAATGCAAATAGAAAACATCACCCGGATAAGCTTCACGTCCCGGGGGCCTTCTTAACAAAAGAGATACTTCACGATAGGCCACAGCCTGTTTAGATAGATCATCATAAATAATTAATGCCGGACGACCTGTATCTCTAAAATATTCTCCAATAGCTGCACCAGCGAAAGGTGCATAAACCTGCATTGGCGCAGGTTCAGAAGCATTGGCTGCAACAATGGTTGTATATGCTAATGCGCCCTTATCTTCCAATGTTTTTGCAATTGCGGCAACAGTTGAGGCTTTTTGCCCAATGGCTACATAAATACAGTAGACAGGTTCTCCTGCGTCATAAAATTCTTTCTGATTTATTATTGTATCTATACAAACCGTTGTTTTACCTGTCTGACGGTCACCAATAACCAATTCTCGTTGACCCCTTCCGACCGGTATCATTGCATCTACAGCTTTAACACCTGTTTGTAATGGTTCATATACTGGTTGGCGGAAAATTACCCCGGGTGCCTTGCGCTCTAAGGGCATTTCATAAAGTTCACCAGAAATGGCTCCCTTTCCATCAATCGGTTGGCCAAGAGTATTTACAACACGACCTACAATACCTTCTCCTACATTAATTGAAGCAATTCGCTGAGTCCGTTTTACAGTAGCGCCTTCTTTAATGTCTCTTGATGGTGCCAGCAATACTACTCCAACATTATCTTCTTCAAGATTCAGAACAATACCTTCCAAACCACCTTCAAATTCAACTAATTCACCATATTCAGCATTGGAAAGGCCATAAACCCTGGCTATTCCATCACCTACTTGTAATACGGTTCCTATCTCATCTAATGAAGCTTTAGCTTCAAATCCAGATAATTGTTTTTTTAAGATTGCAGATACTTCTGCGGCTTTTACTCCTGCCATTTTTTTCAGATCTAAGATGATTAAAAGGAAATCACTCCTTTTACATTCGTAATTTCTATTTAAATACTATTTGTAAATTCTCTTTTTAGATTATTCAATTTATTGGAAATACTTGCATTGTATTGCAAATCGCCAATTCGTAAAATAAACCCCCCTATTATACTTTCATCAATTTGATTTTCCAAAGTGATTTTATTAGTGGTTATTTTCTCAATTTGCGAAAGTATCTTCTTTTCCAAAGACCGGGTTAAAGGAACCGCTGTGGTAACCATAGCCACATTTTCTCCCTTTAAATCCTCATTAAGTGCTATGTATTTAGCAGCTACATCTGATAATAGGTCGATCCTTTTTTTGGAGACAAGTAATGCAAAGAGTTCTTTCGTGATATTGTTGAAATTCTTAAAAATTGCAAGTAAGACCTGCTTCTTCGATGAACCTTCAAGAATAGGGCTTACAATCATTTCCTTTAATTCATCGCTATCAGAAATAGTTTGAACTATTGACCGCATATCACTTTCAATTGCATCAGTAACTTTTTGTTCTACTGCAAGATTTAAAGTCGCTTTAGCGTAACGTAAGGCTGCTCTTGATTCGTTCATTTATTTAATTCAGTTTAATATCACCCAGCATGTCATCTACCAATTTCAACTGCTTTTCTTTATTAGACAGCTGCTCTTTGATGACTTTTTCAGCAATTGCAACCGAGAGTTCAGCTACCTGATTTTTTATGTCTGCTACCGCAGCTTTTTTCTCACTTTCAATAGTAGCTTTTGCTTGCTTTATTAATTTATCCCCTTCAGCCTGAGCAAGCTCTTTAGCGTCCGTGACAATTTTGTCTTTTATTTCTCTTGCTTCTTTTAAAAGGATTTCGCGTTCTGCCCGGGCTTCCTTTAATAATTTCTCATTATCTGCAGTTACATTCTGCATTTCCTTTTTGGCTTCTTCAGCTGCAGCCAATGCATCTTTAATTCCTTCTTCCCGATCATTTATTGCATTCAGGATTGGTTTCCATGCATATTTCCACAATAAAAAAACCAATGCCAGAAACAACAAAGTTTGCCAAAAGAACAAGCCTAACGAAAAATCTTCTATTAATTTCTCCATACTATTAAATCTTTATTGTTGAATCTTTAAATTAAACTAACAGCAGTAACCAACCGTTACTGCCATTAGTTGTTTTTCTAGTTTTCTGTAGTTGCAAAAAGTGCAGCAAAACCAATACCTTCAATTAGCGCCGCTACGATAAGCATTGCTGTTTGAATTTTTCCGTAAGCTTCAGGTTGACGTGCAATCGCTTCCATAGCCTGGCCACCGATTCTTCCGATACCCACTCCTACACCGATTACAATTAATCCTGCTCCTACAATTCTGGGAATTGTCATAGTATATATAATTAAAAATTAAACATTCAAATCAATGTGCTTCCGCATGCTCATGTTCTTCAGAAGCAAAACCAAAATATAATGCGGACAGCATTGTAAAAATATAAGCCTGTAATAAGGCTACCAATATTTCTATTAATGAAATAGCAAATGCAAGTCCAAATGATAACGAACTTCCAATCCAGTTTTTAAATAAAAACATTAGTCCTATTAAACTCATAATCACAATATGTCCTGCCTGCATGTTAGCATACAGACGGATCAATAATGAAAATGGTTTTATAAATATTCCTAGTACTTCAATAGGAACTAATATTACATAAAGTGGAATTTTAGCATACCACGGCATTGAATCTCCTAGCGGATCAAATAAATGTTTCCAATAGGTTTTTGTCCCGGTAAAATTAGTAATCAAAAAAGTGAGAATTGCCAGTGCTGTTGTTATTGCAATATTACCTGTTACATTGACTCCTAATGGTGTTAACCCAAACATATTAAGAAACCAGATGAAAAAGAACATTGTAAGCAGAAAAGGCATATATTTCTGATACTTTTTTTCTCCTATTGTGGCGATTGCAATATCGTCTCTTATGTATATTATTACCGGTTCAAAAAATCGTCCAACTCCTTTTGCAATTCCTCCATTTTTAGAATACGACCTGGCTAATCCTCCAAATAAAAGAAGCATTAAAAAGCCCGTAATTACTATCATCATGACACTTTTGGTTATTGAAAAATCCAAAGGTGTTATATTGGTTGCATGGTGGTCAGAATCATAATTAATAGTTCCGGACGCATCGGTTTTATAGATTTTACCGTGATATAATTTGTAATGATTATTCCCTGAGGTCGCCACCTCTTCACCATAATGAAATCTGGAAGAAGAAAAAACCGTTAAACCATTGTCCCAAAGAATAACCGGTAATGGAAAGCCCACATGATGCTGAGTTCCCTCGTTGTCGGTATAAGAAAACAATGAAAAATCATGAGAATCCTTTAAGTGGTGTTGTATGTATTCGCTTATCTCAGTTTTAAGGTCGGTCTTAGTTTCTTCGCTGCTTATTTCGGAGACTTTTGCAAAAGTGCTTACACTTAGGAAGAAGAAAGAAACAAAAAAGTATTTTACCAAAAGAGGATTTCGCATATCACTTATAAAAATGGGTCTCTAAAAATCCGTGCAAATGTAAGCTATTCTCTTAAAAAGAAAAAAGCATTTAGAATTTTATTTTCCCCTGAAAATCAGTGATGTCAATTCTATTGCTGATCTATTTCGCGCAATAGTTTTAATAGTGCGAAGGTCTCTACGAACAGGCAGGTAAAATAAGGTAAGAAAAAAATAAAAAATTCGACTTTAGTGAGTTTGCCATCCAACATAAAAATTGGATCAAAAATCAGAAAGTAGATTACAAATTTTAACGTACTTCCGAACATAAATAAAAATCCAAGATTCTTGTTTTTCTTTTCTGCAAAATACAGTAGGGCGGAGTATATTCCTAAAGCCATTGCAAAGTTTATAACATAACCAAGGAGTACAAGTGTAAAATCGAAATCCAGGTTGCGAGTGAATAAAAATGCGATGTGAACCAGGCCAACAATCAAAATTGCACCAAGCAATTGGCTTGTGAAAATGATAATTTTTCTATTCAAATCAGGAGTTTAATTTTTTGGTTTGCTGTATTACCAAATACATGGAAATGGCTACAGCAAATAAAGTAAGAATTATGGTATAGGTGTTCTTTTCGTTCAGATATTTCATATCGAGCCATTGACCTAATCTGGCTCCTAAGTATATAATCACCCCCATTTGAACAGCTATTCCGGTAAGACTTAGCCAGTATTTCGCTTGTTTTTTCCCTTTGGACATTTTTATTGAGATATCTACGCTAATATAAAAATACCAAAATTGGAATTGACCTAATTATAAGATCGTTACGATTATACGAAATTTCTGAATTCCAAAAGTTAGAGCGTACTCCTTTTAAACCCAATCCATTTTGGCTGGAATTAATTCAGATAATTAAATAACGATGCGATCAGGAAACTTTGGCCGGTTCATTTTTACTGCCGGACCCACTGGCAACACCAGATTTATAACTCCCTGAGCCAGTATTCCCGGAGCTAGTTCCTGTTGACGTCTTAATTGATTCATTTGAGCTTATCCCCGCTTTACCTTTCATTGTACAAGACGCATTAAATGTTGCACCAGGTTCAACAGCCAGTTTAGCAACAGTTACAGTACCTTCAATAACGGCAGATGCCTTTAAGGCTAATAAATTTGATACCTGAAGCTCTCCGTTAAAACTTCCTTCAATATCGGCATTAACACATTCTACTTTGCCATGAATATAGCCATCTTTGCCAATTACAACCTTTCCGGAGGTTTTTACATTGCCATCTAGTTTACCGTCTATCCTAAAATCAGCTTCGGATATTATGTCGCCTTTAATTTTGGTATTCTTTTCAATTCTGTTGGGTTGTCCGCCTATTTCGTTCATAGTTCTAGGTTTTTTGTTATCAGAAAACATTTTGTTTATGGTTTTGGGGTTAACACTTGATTTAAATATTCTTTTAAGTTTTTATGTACTTGAATGATTTTATAGTTAGAAGATAAAATTACGAAATTCTCTTTAGCAATTCTGTAATCCTTGTTTTTATTTAGTAGTTCTACATATCCTAAAGCATAGTCCTTAGATCTGAATCCATGAACAACAATAAATTCCGTCTCCAGATCATAAATATCCTTTGAAACCAGGTTGCTATACTGTAAATCTGTAATGGATTTCTCCAATAAATTTTTTAGCTCCAATGCCTTATCATCATGCTGTCTTTTAAATGGAAATATAACCTTCCAGTTGGCTGTTCCTTTAGAATCAATTTCCAATGAGAAGTCTTTAGGTTCTAATTTAGGCAATTGTTCAGCAATTATTTGTTGGGCCTTTTTACCTTCCGGGTTATTCGGATAGTTCAATGCTACATAATTGAGTGCTTCCTTGAAGTCATTATAGCCCTGCAGCCTGCCAATAGCATTAGCCTTTAACATCTCAAATTTTGGTACGATGGGGTCTCCGGTATATAAATTTATATTGGCTTCGGCCCCGGTTATAACTTTTAAATATTCCTGATTTTCATATAATTTATATAGTTGAGCATATTTGGCGTCAGGGCTATCTGCTGATCCTGTCAAAACTGCTTGTGGATTTACCAAAATTTCGGCATACCTTGAATCGGGATAGCTTTGGATAATATTTTGTTTCATATTAACGGCGAGCGGACTACCAGATTCCTCATATATTTTGTACAAGTTATACATGGATGGAAGTATCAGGCGTTCCTCCGGATCTGATTCCAGTACTTTCTCCAATTTTCCTGCAGCCAAAAGATTTTCCTTAAATTTCTCTTTATAAATTAGTCCAAGTTGGTAGTTTGCAAAATTTCTTTCAATTTTAAGACTGTCAATAATTGAAACATCTGTTGGTATCTGATCTAAATAATATTCTACTGAATATTTCTGCTCTTCCGTAATTTCTCCTTCTGAACCACTAGCCCCTTCAGCAATAAGAGGATCTCCGGTTCCTTCTACTAACCTGGATGTATTTTTATTACTCCAGCGCCAATCATCCTCCAATACCCTTTCTCCCCATTTGGTTTTAAAGTCGTTTTTGCCATATCCAAGGCTTGTGATATTGTAAAAGTAAAATTTGCCTTTATTTTGTTTTCCCCCTTTTGTTTCTGCAAAAGCAGCAAAGCCGGCATTAGCACGATTTTCCTTTTTTAGTGCTTCTTCTTCCTCAGCTAACTTTAATTTAGCAATATAATCTTCAAAAAATGCCAGTTGTTCAATTTTTGGAAGATTAAATAGGGTTATTACACTATCTGCGTATTGAACAACATTTTCGTATTTAATAACGTCTTCCAGATTATCCAATTTCTTTTTAATAGCCCTGAATTTTTTGGTATTCTCAGGCAAGTTAGTCAACACGCTATCATAATAACTCCCTGAAGTTTTGTATTCATTCTCATCAAAGTTATATTCTGCAAGATTTTCATAGTTGAGGGCATTTAACTGGGGTGAATTTTGTGTTGCTCTCAAAGACTTATTAAAATATACAATTCCAAGACTGTCTGATCCAGTAGCCATATAATACTCAGCCTTCTGATTGTATATCTTATCCAAAAATGGCCGGTTCTCTCTATTCTCCTCGAGATCAACCAGTTCTTCCAGCATCTCTTCCTTATTTTCCTCTGATATTTCAGTGTTTTGAATTTGATGCAGATGGGCATTTATCATATATACCCGTGGAGATTTCCTGTTTAACTCAATAATTTTTTCAAATGCATAATTTGCACTATCTCTATATCCCAACTTATTAAATAATTGGCCAATGATAAAATAATACCTGCCTTTCTCTGGAAACTTTTTTGTGTATGCTGAAGCTATCTTTAATTGTTGAATAGCTGTATCGGGAGCGTTAAGATTTATATATGCCTGAGCCATCATTGCATGAGTGTCCGCGTATTCCTGATCACTAAGTTGCTCGTACTTCAAAAGGCGCTTTAAATTTTTAAGTGCCAGCTCCTCGTTATTCAGCCTAATATTAGTTTTTTCTCTCCATATGGTAGCTTCGTTTAACTTATCACTTTGGGTATATTTCCTTAAAACATAATTAAATGCTTCAATAGCCGGTATATAGCGCTGGTCAAAGTATCTGGCTTTGCCCAGAAGGATAAAGGCTTCATCTGTTTGCGGATTGCGCTCTTCATCTTTTATGTCCATACTGTGCTTTTGAATAGCTTTAGTTGCTTTTTCCTCAGCGATAATAAAATTTGGATTGTTGTTTTCTGAATCGAGTTTTATTTCATCTTTAACCTGCAACCTCTCAACAGGTAAAACTTCCCAATAATTATCCAGATATGACATATTGAGTGCTTCTCTTCCTTCCTCAAATGCAATATTACCATTGTACAAGACATTGTACTTGGTATTTACCGCATGCCAATTGCGATTTACAAAAGTGTCTTTCTTGGTAGAACAAGCGTTAAAAAGTATGCCCCCAAGAACACCAGCCAGAATAAATTTTATACGTAGCTTCAAAATTGTTGGTATTCTTATTTAAACTTAACTTAAAAACGCTAAGATTATTATCTCATTGCACATGAAAAGGGGGTATTAATATGGATCCGGGTCTAAAATTTTAGACCAGAATATTATTTGTCTAAAAATTAACTTTGATAGAAAAGAAAAAATTCATGAATTATGACAGGATAATCTCAGGTGCTGAAAAATAACTCAAGTTCTTTCAGGGTTTCGGTTGAAGTCTGAATATCCTTTACAATTTCACCATTATTCAATACCACAATTCGTTCGCATACTTCTGTTACATGAATAAGATCATGACTTGAAACTAACACGGTTACTTCCCTGTCTTCTCCCAGTTTTTTTATAATTGATTTGAGTCTTATTTGAGTAGTAGGATCTAAATTAGCAAAAGGTTCGTCAAGTATAATAACCTGTGGTTCTCCAATAAATGAAGCTACTATACCTACTTTTTTTTGATTCCCTTTTGACAAATCTCGCAAATACTTTTTTTGTCCTAAAATCTCTCCATGAAAAAAATCCTCAAAGTTGACCAATAGTTCATTGACGTCTGTTTTAGATTGTCCCCTTAATTCGCCGATAAAATAGAAATACTCTTCAGGAGTAAGGTATCCGATCAAAAAGGTTTCATCAATAAACGCGGAGGTAAATGGTTTCCATGCTTCACTTATACTAACTTGTATGTCATTATTGATTACTTTACCGGTTGTTGGTTGAATCAGGTCTAAAAGCAAACTGAAGAAAGTGGTTTTCCCTGCGCCATTATTGCCAACCAGCCCGAAACTCTGGCCTTTGGGTATATCCAGGCTTTCAATATTTAATACGGTCTGATCTCCGTATACTTTTGTGAGATTTTGTGAGTGAATCATTTCAATTTATAATTTATAAGGCTTTCTGTTTATAAGCCAAAAGAGTTTTATATTTTTCTTTCTTATAGATGTTTTCAATCTTTCTGAATACCAAATTCTTAAAAGCAAAGCCCAATATTCCTGTAAGAGCAACAAAAATGTATCCGGCAGTTGGATTAATTAGGTAATGGCCTAACCCATAAATTGCTATGGGTAATAATAATTTTGGTAGTGTCAGAAGAAGTGTTTTCACATTGAAAGCCTGTTTATCCCCAAAAGCTTTCTTGTTAGAAGTTAAATCAATCGGAGTTTTAATATAGGCTCCTCCCCATAATACCAGATACGAGTTAACACCAATATTATAGATTGCGCCTACAATAACCGCCAAATAAGAATCCCAGCCAAAATACAGATAGAATGCAGCCAGGATTGTACTGATTATAGTCGCTATTACAATCAGGTACCATTTAGAAGAAAGATATTCTTTGTATTGTATATTCTGGCTCATCATAAGAGGATAATAAGAACTATCCCAGCTTGGTACAAACTGACCAAAACTAAATAAGAAACCTCCGGAAACGAAGATGCCAGCGAAAATTTTCCAAACAGGGTTGTCATAAGCCTCAATACTATTGGTAAAAAACAATAGTCCATAAAAAAGGAAAATGAAACTCATGATTACCGTGGTTTTAGATCGTTTATTCCGCTTTATTAGTTTAATGTCATTTTTAAGGAAAGTTCCCAAGTTTCCAAACCGATTAAGCCAGGTATAATCTTCAGATTTTGCAATATCATGTTTTGTAGCCAGGCCGGCATCCAGATACATATTCTTTTTAAAATAGTTAAAGGCTCCTAAACCAAGCCCCATTAAGGCCCCCCAGGAAATTAAAGAAGTCCAGGGTATATCATAAAACAAATTAAAAATGGGAGAAGTGTATATTGTAATATCAAACCATTCATAATACTGGCAAATGGCCAAAATAGATAGTATTGCGACTAAGGGATAAAAAACACTGTCCTTATTATTCATCATGATGTTGATGAAATTATTACAATAAAATAAGGCCATGATTCCTAAATGCCAACCTACGACTCCTGAAGGATTATATCCTTCAATGATAAGAACTATGGAAAATGGTACAAAGAAAAAAGCATGAGCCCAATTAAAGAAAGAAAAAACAGTCTTCCCCAGGGAATAAGAAACCACCTGGCTTTTCTTAAAAGGTAAATAAAGCAAAGGTTTGATGTTCAAAATAGGCATTTTTTGAAGCATATAACGGATATAGACATCCATTACCAGGTAATAAATGATGTATTTATTGACAAACTTTAATGGATCTCCCAGCCCATTTTTCTCAATAATAAAATAAGCCCCAACCCCTAATGCCAGAAATACGACAACAAAATACAATGCCCCAAAAATCATCAGGATCTTAAAAGCCAGGTTTGTTTTAAAAGAAGCTGCCCTGAAAAATGACTTCCATTGCAGTTTAAAAAAGTGTTTGAACATGAAGGCTGGTATTTTTCGTCCAGATAGTTAGTACCTCAAATATATCTTTTGTTACAAAGAGTAGTTAATTTCTCATTATTAATCCAAAGCAATCCTTAATTTTGCACAAATTTTTTATTATGAGTGACTTTTATTCCCTGACTATAGACAAAATTTCCCGATTAACCCCAAACTCAGTTGCTGTGAGTTTTGCTATTCCCAAAGAACTGGAAAATATATTTGTCTTTGAGGCTGGTCAATATATAACAATTAAACACAAAATAAATGACGAGGAAATAAGGCGGGCCTATTCCATTTCCTCAAGTCCGGAAGACAAGCATATTACTATAGGTGTCAAAAAAGTGCCGGGAGGTAGGTTTTCTGTACATGCTAATTCTAACTTAAAAGAAGGAGACCAATTACAAGTGATGGCTCCAGAAGGGAGATTTGTTTACCAGCCTTCTTATAATCCGGAAAATATTTGTGCCATTGCAGCAGGAAGTGGCATTACACCTATCATGAGCATCGCCAGAACTGTTTTGAAAAGCCACCCAGAAAATACATTTGTATTGGTCTATGGAAATCAAAATAAATCTGAAACAATGTTCCTCGATGAAATTTTAGAGCTCAAAAATGACTACAAAGACAGGTTTACTGTTCAGTTTGTTTATAGTAGAGCCAGGGAAGATGATTCATTGTTCGGAAGAATTGATGCCTCTGTTATAAATTTTGTTCTTAAAAATAAATTTAAAGAAACCAGATTTAAAACATTTTACCTATGTGGACCTGAGGATATGATAAATCTTACAAGAGACACATTAAAAGTGAATGGAATTGCTGAAGATTCTATTTATTTTGAACTTTTTACCACAACCGAAAATGAGGCTGCCAAAACTATAACCCCTGAAGGTAAAACAACAGTAGAAGTGTTGTTGGACGATGAAAAATACTCCTTTAGTATGGATAAAAGTTCTACGATCTTAGATGCTGTCCTTGATGAAGATCTCGATGCCCCGTATTCTTGTCAGGGAGGTGTTTGCAGTACATGTATCGCAAGAATTACTGAAGGTGAAGCGAAAATGGATAAAAATCAGATTCTTACTGATAGTGAAATTGCAGAGGGATTTGTTCTCACTTGTCAGGCTCATCCGGTAACGGCGACAATAAAAGTAGACTATGATGACGTATAATAGTTGTCGTTGATTGCTATTTTTAGTTTAAAATTATATCAGACAAACGAGTATTTTAGAAACTAAGTGGTTTGTCAGTATTGTTTATATGCAATTGTTACTCTAAAAAATGCATTTAATCCGGAAGATTGGGCTAGAAAACTATAATAACAGTTTATATCCGAATTTTTCCCTGTACCATTATAAACTAAACAGTTTGTTCGGTTCATTTTGGGTTACCATGTAATCTAAAACAATCCTCATAAGGTACTTCACGCCGAAAAGCACACAATTAGATACTAACTGCTTAAAAATCCATGCAGGAAATCATTAAAACATAATTATTGGTCCTGTTTTTTAATTTTTTTATGCAAATCTGGGGTCCATAAACCTTGAAAAAGCCAATAAAATACCATTCGTCGATGTTTTTTACCGACCAAGTGGTCGGTAAAAAATCAGGTTGGAACTGCTGTTCATCGGGAATTCATCAGTTTAACGAATTTTTCAATTCATACATCCTTTAATATTCACCTTACCGGGGTTTCAAGGGTTCTTTGTTTATAGACCCGATGGTCTGTTTAACCCTAAAACCCAAATCTAATGGATAAGAATTTAAAACGCATGGCTACCATGCACCGGATGCAAGTTACTGGATTAGAATTGTTTTATAAGAATGGCTATTATAATACCAGTATAGATGATATTTTAAAATCTCTTTCTCTTTCAAAGGGAGCTTTTTACTATCATTTTCAGTCAAAAGAAGATTTTTTTGTAAGTATTGTTCAAAACCTGATTGTTCGTAAGGTATACAGTATGCTTATTGAGCCAATAGAAGGCAAGGAAAACCCCTTTTCTGTTATTGAAAACTGTTTTGAAAATGCTTTGGAAACAGCTGAACATAATGACATGGATTATGGCTTTATTCTCAGTAACTTCATTTCAGAGTTCAACAGAAGAAATACTGTCATATCTAATTACTTAATGGATATTTACAAGGTGTGGGAGGTAAATTTAGTCTCTATCCTTCAAAAAGGAAAGTCCGATGGTTTTGTAGATAGACATGTAGACAGTGAGGGTGTTGCTACATATTTAATTTCCTCGTACATGGGAGTAAGAACACTAATGGTACAAGGTAACTGTAGAAGCTTACGGTATAAGTACATGCAACAATTAAGGCATTATTTCAACTCCCTGGCTGCAAAAGAAATTGTATAAATTAAATTACTTTATTTCAAGAAGTGAAGTTATTTTGGCTAGCACAGTTTCTGGTAAAATGGTAGACATCACACTTTCATAGCCTTTGGGTGATTTATTTCCATAGATTGAAGTTGGAATAAAAGGAAATTTGTTCCTATCTGAAAGCAGACTGTTATCAGAAGCCTGATTGAATGGCGAAAACCCGGCATAGGGATGCGTAACGCCCCATAGCGTAATTGTAGGTATGTTGAACATTGCTGCCAAATGGCCATTACCACTATCCATTGAAAGCATAAGATCCAGGTTGGAAATAAGGGCCAACTGGTCTTCAAAAGAAAGAATGCCAATAGTATTTATGCAATTTGGATATAGATTAGACCATTGTTGTGCCTGTTTCTTTTGATGATCCCCTCCACCAAAAAGAATTATTTTATACTTATTGGTATTATTTAGAGAAATAATAACTTTCTCCATAAGATCTAAAGGATACATTTTCCCTGTGTAGGCAGCAAATGGAGCTATTCCTATCCATTTTAGGTTATCAGGTCCAATTAGTTGTTGTACTTTCTCCGCCAATACTCTTTTTGACAGAACACTTACATTTTGAAGCTGTACAGGGAATCCCAGTTGATCAAAAACATCTGCATAACGCTGAAAAGTAGTTTTTAAAGGCTTGAAAATTTTATTTTTTGTGGCAGTCAATGCTTTTTTCTCTGCTCTACCCTTATCAATCTGAATAAACGGGACATTATTAATTGTAAAGAACCTCTTTAAAACAGAACTTCTCAAGACGTTGTGAAGATCTGCCACAGCATCAATACCCAGTGCTTTCAATTCCTTAAATAATTTCCACAATCCAAAGATACCCTTGTGTTTGCCATTAACATCTGCTTCATAAACATGAACGTTTGTTAAATCTGTAAACATTGGGCTATAAATGGCTCTGGTAAGAACAGTAATCTGCAGATTGGGGTATTGTGTAGTAAGCGCACTCAAAACAGGAACTGTCATAGCCACATCACCCATGGCCGACAAACGAACAACTAAAAGGTGCTTTATTTTATTTTTGCCCACGCAAAACCGGATTTAACTCCTCATCATTGTACATCTTCATTTGCTTGTACGTCTTCATAAATATAGCTCCTTCTTCAATATCGGTCAGCAACTGATCTATTGCAGAAGATAAGTCCTCTTTTTGCTCAAGAAGCACCTTTAACTTATCGGAACATTTCTTAATGTGTTCTGGCGACGCATCCAGACGCGTAGTTTCTTCTTGCATATGATAGATTTTTAATGCCAAAATGGAAAGACGATCAATAGCCCAAGCCGGAGTTTCGGTATTTATCCTGGCATTTGGCAGGGTTTGTACCGTTTGGTATTTATTTAAAAAATAACTATCAATAAATTCTACTAAATCTGTTCTATCCTGATTGCTGGCATCTATTTTTCGTTTTAACTCCAGGGCCTTTTCCGGGTCTATCTCAGGATCTCTTATAATATCCTCATAGTGCCATTGAACAGTATCAATCCAATTTTTTCTGTACAAAAGATGATTAATAGTATCTTTTGGATATGGATTATTGAATGGCTGATTGACATCATTCTTTATATGATAGTTAACAATACTTTCTTCAAATATCCGAAAAGCTAAATTGCTGAACATAGTGGCTTAATTTTGATGTAAATATACCCATTATTTCACAATCATTTCCGTAATCAAAATTAGAAATGGTGCTACTATTGAAACCATTAAAACGATTTCTTTCAGCGTCGTTTTTTTAATTAATTCTACATATTTCGCTAGAAAAATTGCTCCTGGACAAAAGGTAATTAAGACAGGGTATACATCGTTGGAAGTCTTTAAGAAGGTAATTGCGAAACCAAGAGCAAGTGATATGGCTATCAGGCGCATAGTGATTATTTTGCCCATGCCCAGTTTGCTCATTTTAATAAACACCAAAGTCGCGCTAATAAAAGTGAATATAGCATAGATTGCAAGTTTCGTGCTATCCATCCAGTAGGCTATTACATCAAACTTGGGTGACAATTGATAATGGCTGCTTAAAAACTCCAGATTATCAGTAATAATTAAAAAACAGAATACTATTATTCCTACTGTAAAAATACCTGTCAAAGGAACCAACCAATTCTTAATATTCTTAGGCTCATAGAAATAAATGGCAATCCCTACTAAAATGAGATATAGTATTGCCCAATCGTAAAACAGGCTCGCAATTAGGATCCATATTGTGGCATCAAATACTTTAAGTTTTATATTCTTTAAAGATTTTAGACTAATAAGCCTCCTTAATGCCAATAAGAGGAAGAAGTTGCAAAATACGGAATTCTCATCCAGTAAAACTTCGGGAAAAACAATAATTAACAAAGTAAAATAGAGAATGACAAATGAATTTGTTGCTGTAATTTGATTGCGCTTTACAATAAAATCCACTGCAAAAACACTAAATAATAAAACCCCAAGAACAACAAATTTAACGACCAATTGTTCTGGTTCGTAGTGATTCTCATTAAGCCCAAAATGCACGAACCAGTAGAATACAAACAAAAAACCTAGAAGAATAATAAAGTTTATTGGTTTTGTTTTTCCAAAAATGCCTGAAATCATCCCGGGTTTTTATATTTTTGTAATGTAAATATAACCAAGATGAGAGCATTTTTTGAGGGCATAGAAGATTTATTCGTTAACGGACTTTTCTGGCCTTATGATTTTTTTCGATTTATGTCTAACTGGTGGACCTCTAATGCGGTAAACTGGATCTTTGCAATTCTGGGTGCCGTTGCTATGATATACTGGCTTTTACAACTTAAAAAGTTTGATGATAGTGGAGAAGAGGATAAGAGCATTACTGCACATTCCTACTTATAAAAAGAATTTTGATATTGCATAGAATGGGCTTGCAAAGAGGGTAATTTTTATCATCAGGTCTCTAAAGATCAAAGCCAAGATCTTTCCTGTAGTACATATAATCAAAGTTTATATTCTTTATGTTCTGATAAGATCTGCTAAGTCCCTCTCTGAAATCACTTCCAAAAGAAGTAATAGCCATAACACGGCCACCGTTAGTCAGAATTTTTCCTTCTTTTAATTGTGTGCCTGCGTGATAAACAATAGAACCTTCCACATCCTGAATCCCCTTTATTTCCATACCCTTTTTATAGGCCTGTGGATAACCCCCGGAGACCAGCATAACCGTGGTTGCGGCTCTTTCATCAATTTCCAGTTCAATAGAATTTAGTTTGCCTTTAGCCACTGCATCAAATAATTCAACAAGATCGTTTTTAACCCTCGGAATTACTACCTCGGTTTCGGGGTCACCTAATCGCACATTGTACTCTATAACAAATGGATCATCTCCCACTTTTATCAACCCAATAAAAATAAAACCTTTATAAGGCAGTTGGTCTTTGCGTAGTCCTTCTATGGTAGGCTTTATAATACGTTTATGAACTTTCTCTAAGAATTCCTCAGTAACGAAAGGGACTGGTGAAATTGCACCCATACCTCCCGTATTCAATCCTGTATCACCTTCTCCAATGCGCTTATAATCCTTTGCCATTGGTAATATCTTATAATTCTTACCATCTGTCAGGACAAAACAACTAAGTTCTATTCCAGATAAAAACTCTTCTATTACAACAACTGAGCTGGCATTGCCAAACTTGGCATTTAAAAGCATATCTCGAAGCTCTTTCTTGGCCTCATCCAGAGCTTCAATTATTAAAACACCTTTCCCGGCAGCAAGTCCATCCGCCTTTAACACATAAGGTGGCTTTATCATATCTAGAAATTGAAGTCCTTCTTCAATTTTATCTGAGGTAAAACTCTTGTAAGAAGCAGTGGGTATATTATGCCTAATCATAAACTTCTTTGCAAATTCCTTACTCCCTTCGAGGGTAGCTGCCATTTTGCAGGCCCAATCACTGAAACATCGCTTAATTCAGGATCGTGAAGAAAGAAATCATGAATGCCATTCACTAACGGATCTTCAGGTCCAACAACAACCATATCTATACCTTCCTTTTTCACAATTCGTTTAATTGCTTCAAAATCATTTACATCTACAGGAATATTGTGTGCAATACCAGCTGTTCCGGCATTTCCCGGAGCAACAAACAAATTATCTAGTTTGGGACTCTGTTTTATCTTCCAGGCAAGGGTATGCTCCCGTCCTCCTGAGCCTATTATAAGTATGTTCATGGGTTACTGGTGTGACTAAAATATTGATGTGCTAAATAATTGGTCATGGCATTTATGAAAATTCGCGATGTTCTTTAATCTTTAATTCTTCCGGAGATAAGGAGCGAAAGTATTCATAAACTCTTTTAAGACCTTCAGATCTCTCTACTTTTGGCTCCCAGTCCAAAATTTCTTTAGCTCTGGTAATGTCTGGTTGCCGTTGCATAGGATCATCCTTAGGCAAGGGTTTATGGATAATTTTTTGACGTGTCCCGGTTAGTTTGATAATCTCCTCAGCAAATTCATTTATAGTGGTTTCATGCGGATTTCCAATATTAATAGGGTCTGTATAATTACTCATAAGTAACCGATATATGCCCTCAATCTGATCATCAATATAACAAAATGAGCGGGTTTGCTCTCCATCTCCAAAAACGGTAAGATCCTCACCCCTGAGTGCCTGTCCCATAAATGCGGGGACAACACGACCGTCGTTCAGTCTCATCCTTGATCCGTATGTATTAAAAATTCTGACAATTCTCGTATCAACGCCATGAAAACGATGGTAGGCCATGGTGATAGATTCCATAAAACGTTTTGCCTCATCATAGACGCCCCTGGGTCCTACCGGACTAACATTGCCGTAATAATCCTCATTTTGAGGATGCACCAATGGATCTCCATAAACTTCAGAGGTAGAGGCTACGAGGATAGTTGCGTTCTTCTCTTTGGCTAATCCCAGAAGATTAAGAGTGCCTAATGATCCTACTTTTAGGGTTTCTATAGGGATTTTGAGATAATCTATTGGGCTGGCGGGGGAGGCAAAGTGCAAAATATAATCCAGTTTCCCCGGAATATGCACAAAGGTTGTTACATCGTGATGGTAAAATTCAAATTGTTTTAGTGGAAATAAATGTTCAATATTTTTTAAATCGCCGGTAATAAGGTTGTCCATGGCAATGACATGGTAGCCTTCTTTTATAAAACGATCACATAAATGAGATCCTAAAAAACCTGCCGCACCTGTAATTAATACCTTTTTCATTTTATCGTTTTTTTTACAATCTATTCCAGATTAATATGCCTTCTCGTCTCCCGAAATACCCAATAAAATTGTTTGAATGATAATTTTAAGGTCGAGAAAAAATGACCAATTCTCAACGTAGAAAACATCGAACTTTATTCTATTTTGGATGTCGCTATGTTTTTCAATCTCACCTCTATAGCCGCGAACCTGTGCTAATCCTGTAATTCCAGGTTTAACAAAGTGGCGTAGCATGTATTTATCTACTCTGTTAGCGTATTCATCAGTATGTTTTAACATATGTGGCCGGGGCCCTACCACGGACATGTTTCCAAAAAGTACATTGTAAAACTGAGGTAATTCATCAATGCTAGTTCTCCTTAAAAACTTTCCAATTTGTGTAACACGCATGTCATTTTTTCCTGCTTGCTTTAAATCAGAGGTTGGATTTAATGTCATTGATCTGAATTTGAAGCAAGTAAATTCTTTATTGTCAAATCCGGTTCTTTTTTGGACAAAAAATACCGGGCCTTTAGATTCCAGTGTAATTATAAGGGCTAATATTGGTGCAATCCAAATAAGCAATCCAAAAACCACTATTAAAGAAAATACGATATCAAAGGTTCTTTTTAATAGTGCATTAATTGGATTGTGCAGCGGTATATCTCGTAAAGAAAGAATGGGAAGGTAATCATAATATTCAAACTTTAGTTTTTTAGAAAATATCTTTTTATTGTCCGGTAAAAATTTAAGCGTTTTTAAGTTGTTATCTGCAAAATCAATAAACTCAGAAATTTCCTTATCTCTTAGTTCAGAAACCGAACAGTATATTTCATCAATTTTTTGTTCAACTATATATAGAAAACAAGCGCGAATATCAAAGTTGCTTTCTCTGGGGCAAAATTGTCTAACAAATTCATATCCATATTCCGTTCTTTCATTAAATACATTAATTAACTGTTCCGTTTTCTTGTTCTTCCCGATGACTACCACATTCCTGGTATTCCCTTTAATTTTTTGCCGATATTTCAACAAAAGGAAATAACTAATAAACTTAATGGTCGATATAGCGAGAAATACAAAGATTGCATATTTGGCTAAGGCCAGCCTACTCATATTAGGTTGTTTGAAAAACCCGATAAAAGCGTATAATATTAAAAAGTAGAAGAAAAATTGTCTAAAGAGTAAAATTAAAATCTGGGTTACTTTAGTATATCTGTATATGACATAAAACTTTGTCATATGAGCAATTATAATCCAGGCCAGGGAGATATAACTGTGAAATAGAACAACTTCAATTAAATTAATTGGTAAAAAAAACGCAAATAGGTTAATAACCAATAAATCGGTCAAATAAGAGATGGGGGCAATTAAGCCAGAGTACTTACCCTTTCTAAGGAACATATTCCATGACTAGTTAAAATATTTAAAGATATTAAAATTTAAATCGTTCCTTTAAAACTAAAAAAAGGAATTTTGAATTTCCAATCAAATACCTTTTCCACATTCGCTTAGGTTCTTGTATAAACCTATAAAACCATTCGAGTCCAGTTTTTTGCATCCATAATGGTGCTCTTTTCACTTTCCCGGCCACCACATCAAAACTACCTCCGACACCCATAACAAAATTTACTCTTTTTAATATAGCTTTGTTTTCGTACAGAAAATTTTCTTTGATTGGGGAGCTTATGGCGACAAACAAAATATTTGCCCCACTTTTAGAAATCTCCTGTGCTATTGATTGCTCATCTTCCTTTTTAAAGTAGCCATTTCTATATCCGGCAATAATACCTGGCGAATATTTATCGGCATAAGTATCGACAACTTTCTTAACAATCCCCTCCTCTGCTCCAAAAAAGAATATTTTATATTTCTCTTGGTACGCCAATTGGACCAAATTTTCCATAAGATCGATACCTGCCACACGTTCTTTTAAGGGTTTTCCCAACACTTTGGAGGCCCAGACCACGGCCTGGCCATCAGCATTAATTAAATCGCTCTCATTAACACTTTGACGCAATTGCAAATCTTTTTGCATGGCTACAATTTTGCCCGCATTGACAACTACATGTTGAATTTGCTTCTCCGATTGAATTGTTTGCTCAATTATCTTAAGCGATTCGTTCATGCTTAAATTATCGATAACGGTATTAAGTATCTTTATCCTCCTCATTTAAAAGTTGACCTTTCTATGTTTTGTTTTTACTAATCAGGTTATATATAAGTAGGTTGCTGAAAAAAGTGTAAGAAGTAATTCCCTTATGAACATCCAATATAGATTCAGTTAACCCTACACCAAAAACGACACATACAAAAGCAAACAATAATAGATCTCTCCTTGTAAGTGCAATGTAGGCAGGAAAGATATATATTGAAATTAAACAAATAATACCCCCTAAAAATCCATTTCTAGCCACATTACTCAATACTTGATTATGAGGATTGTACTGATATTTATACCCCATTGTAAAATTCATCCTTTTATACTCAAGAACCAAATCATCCGTCAAATCCCCAGTGCCAGTTCCAAATAAAGGGTTTTTCTTAATTATACTAGTAGAAGCTTCTAACTTTCCAAAACGAGATGAAATGCTTTCGTAATTAGTGTGGTCAAAGCCAATTTTATTGATTTCCACTATCTGTTTAAATTTCTGTTTCAGCCCTGGTGAATAAAACAATATTGCCATAGTTATCATGGTAGTTGCCACTACCAATAACAGTCTCTTCGCTCTTGATTCAATTAATAACAATATCGATATTATCAAGGAAATAAAAGACAATAAAAATACAATCCTAGAAGCTGTTAGAATAGATGAAAAAACAAAGAAAATTGCTAAAGCACCATACAATTTTGATTTGTGCGTTTTGAATGCCCAAACGCTAATCCAAAAGGCTAACAAATTATACATTCCAAGGTAGGTAGAGTGATAGATTTCATGTTGAATTATCATATAAAACCTCTCTCCAAAATTAAAATAATAAATAAATAAGTAGGCTAGATATAGGTCAATAATTACTACAAGAATAATAACAGTATTGAGCACAAACGACTTTTTCACATAATTACCCAAACTTATAAATATAACAGGGAATGCAATGAAGCTTAAGTTTCTTGAGATAAAACTTAATCCTGAACTTAAATTTTGGGTATTAAGTAACCCAAGCAAATATATTAGCAATGGAGCAATTAAAATTATAAAAATATACTTGTATTGAATAAGTCCTGGCTGATCATAAAATAAATTACCCAAGGCTAAGACCAACAGACCTATAATAGCCATACTGCTGTAGTTTAACTTTACGGGGAGAATCGTAAATACCAAAAAAAGCACTATCAATACATTGGTTGATATTTTAAGTAATTCTCTTATACTCATAAATCCAGATCATTATAAAGGCTATATTAAATGGAAAATTCACAATTGCATTGCCAAAGAATAGTGGAATGATTATTAGAATTATTAGGTAAAAATTCTTTTTTGTCAAATAATAAACTCGCATTATTAAGCCTAAAAACAAAATTAGTCCCAAAACTCCGTATTCAACCAATATTTTTAGAAAATCATTGTGGGGATCTTTATACATAAACTCGTAGGGCATATTTCCCTTTGTTAATGAATCAACCCCCAGACCAAAGAAAATTTTATAAAAAGGTTCTGCTAAAAATGATATTATAATTTCTAACCAGTAAACAATTCTCCAAATAAATGACCCATAACCGCCGGCTTTAAAAGATTCGGCACGTTCTAATAAAAAGTCCCAATTCAAATAATTAATTGTATTTATTTGACTTGATATTTTCTCGGAAGAATTTAATATTAGAATAGTCAATCCAATAAAAACCAATAGTAAGATCAACTTTTTTGCAGAAGAAATCTTTTTTGACTTGATCAAACTAAATGCCCATAAGCCAAGTAGTACCAGCATTGCTCCAGAAGATTTTGTGAAGATTAAGGAAACAAACAATAGGGCAAGAAATACATACTTCCAATTAGGAGTAAACGGTTTATAGAATATCAAAAAATAAATACACATGACCAGGACATAGGCCAAATGATTCGCGTGGCTGAATATGTTTTGATATCTCCCCAATTCCAGAAATTGATAAACCGCTATGGGAAGAGACAAGGCAAAGTATACAATTAGCACCTTAAAGCTATTTGAAATATCACTCTTGTCGAAATGGGATAAAATAATTGCAAACATTAAGTAACTTACGTAGCGTGCAATTCCCTTGACTGAATAGACTTCAAAAGAAAGGTATAATACGGAGTGTAAAAGAAAAAAAGCAATTACCGTTGCAACCAAACCAAGGTAAAGTTTGATTACACCATTTAGCTGCATTTTAGAGTGTCTAAAATATGATAAGTAAAAAAGTGTGGTTATAGGTATTAAAATATAGAGTGCCTGATGAAATACTGCCGCAAAAAGAAAACAAATAATTATATAAATTACTTTCACTAGTCAAATTTCCTAATTATCTTGTTATATAAATAAAATTTAAAGTACTTCCTAAGTTCCTCATCTTCAATTTGGGGTTTTTGATGTCGCATACTTTTCAAATAACCGACTAAATATTCTAATCCCATCTTGTATTCTCCTTTCCTTAATCCAAAATACAAAGCCTTTAAGAGTACGTAAATTAATGTGTGACCCCTATAATAAGCATGATATCCCTTGTTAAGGGAATTTGCGATCCTTACATTCACTTCTCTAGAGGTTACCATGGCACTCTTGATAGTTTCAGTCTTCCACCCATTCAGATGAGCTAGGGCTAAGGAAACGGTATCCGCGGTATGTGCAATTAGATAGCCGGATTCCTCTAAACATATTTTTTTCCAAACTCTACATCCTCCACGCACAAAATTTTTATTGGCAATATGTAATTTTCCTTCTTGGGTATAAATTAAACCGCTGGTGATGCCAATCTCGGAATGGTCATTTAAAAAATTTGTGAGCTTTTCATAGTATTCGTTTTCCGGAAAAATATCACTATCCAATATACCTATAAAATCAAGTGAATTATACAAATCGAGCTCCTTTAGATAATTCATACCTGTCTTGATTATGGTAGCATACTTTTTTCCTACCCGATAAGATTTATCGTCAAAGCTTAAATTAACTACCTTGAAAAATTCAACATTTTTAATAGATTCTATTTTCTCGAGATATTCCTTGCTTCCGTCAGTACTATCATTTTCAACAATAACAAGGCAGGTAATAGGAATTGTTTGGCTTTCGATATGACTTATAAAATTATCAATATTACTTAATTCATCTTTTAATGGGGTAATTAAAGCTATTGAGTTAGAACTTTTAGTCATTATAAGTAATTATATTATTAAGTTTAAGAAGTTCTCCAACGATCTGTTTCTCTGGATCGTTGGTTTGATAAAAAAAAAGGTCCATTTGTTTTATCTTATCCTGAGGCACGTCTATTACTCTAGCCAGATAATCATATTCATTTACAGTGATAAGTAGGGGTTTGAAATCAAAGTTTTTCCTAATTGTCTTTTTGTCTTGTTTAATTTGAATTCTGACACCTAATATATGATCATTCAGAAAACCTTGATTAACCGGGCCCGCCAGTTTAAGTACTAATGTTTTCTTATTCTCCTTTTGATCTCTTATTACACCTACTTCTTTTACCGTAATGTTTCCTCCCAAGGAAAAATTAACTTCTTTTTTGTTACTAAGTATGTCCAAACCACGTTCAAGATATAACTCAGTTTTTGTTTTTAATTTACAAGAGCTTAGAATTAGAAATATAACCAACACATGTAAACCATATTTACGCATTCTTCCAATTTTTAATTTCATCTCTTTGAAGAAGCTCGTACAAGGCGTCTATCTCGCTGGAATAGATTTCAATTAACTTCTTCTTGGTATCTAAATCCAATTCTTGTTTCACCAAAGCCCTTTCCATGATCTTATTGCTGAAATATTTTCGAATGCGTTTAGGTAAAATTTTCTTTGCTTTCTTTAATGACTTGGCGTTAACATTGATTTCCCAAAGTTTGCCAAATATATTATTCTTAGGAACACCAGATGGGTTGTATATTCGATTTGTGTCTATCTTGAAGTCTGGTATTTCAATAAAACTGCTAAGTTCGCTAATTAACTCTTTAGGTGAATTCTTTAAATCTTCTTGTAAATATATTTTTACATTAGGGAAAAACTTCTGATAACTTTTAATCTGTTCTGTGTAAAATCCAAAATCCAAATAATTGTAATAAAAACTCCAGTTATTTATTAATCTTTTATTTACGATCTCTTGGTCAATAGCCTCTAAAAAATCTAAATCTTCATTAAAATTCTTTCGATTATGCCAATATTGAGACCACGCCCTTTCTACAGGGTTTCTGAGAATGATAACAATTTTAATGTCCTTAGCTTTTTCGCCATAAATTTTCTTAATATTCTTTATGGCAATTTCATGTTTGTATAAATAGGATGTTGACGCGTCACCAATTTTCTGATTACTTTTAACCTTATTAAGTTCTCCCGCATATTTTTGTAAATCAGAGACAATAGTGGGCAGGTAACTAGGGCTTTGAAAATTAGGGTGGTTATTATAAAATGTGAAAAAATGAGATTCTTTTTCTTTTGGGAAGAGAACATTTTTGCTGCTTTCCAAATGGTAATACAAAGATGTTGTTCCGCTTTTTGCTGCCCCTACAATCAAAAAATCTGGTAAATTAATCTCCTGGTTTTCAAATGTTATTTTCATTTCATTATTCTTTTAAATGGGGAATAATAGCTTCTTATATTAAGTTTTTGTTTAAGATAAATAGCTCCAATTAAATTCCAACTCGAGATGCTGACTACAGTAGCAATAGCTGCGCCAAAGATTCCATATAAAGGTATTAATGTGAAATTTAGTACGATATTTAAAATTAAGGCAATTAGAACTATATTCTGATAGACTTTTTGATGGCCCGTCATTTGCATAATGACTCCAACTGAACCTGACATGCTATTAATTAATTGGCCTATACATAATATGATCAAAATAGTTACCCCTGAGATAAACTCAGTGCCAAAAATTCCCAGGATCCATTCCCGAAATATTATAATAGCCGAGACGATAAGCAAGGTGGAAAAAAAGTTTAAACGTGTAGTGAAATGAATCAATTTATGAAACTGTTTCTTATTTCCTTCATTATGGCTGCTAGCCAGTTTAGGTGCCAGAATTGAATTAATTGCCTGTAAAGTAAAGCTTGTTAAAGTAGCCACTTTAAGCGCAACATTATAGATCCCAATCTGATCCACAGACTCATAGATTCCCAAGACAAAAGTATCTAACCAGCCTAATAGAACTAATATGGTTGAGGACAACATCATTGGCAATGCTTCTTTTAGAAATGCCCACGAATTTTGAGTCGTCCAAAGAGAAATTTTTTGCAAGCTCCTCGCAGATAGATAAAAAGAAAGTGCAAACAAAGTGCTTATACCAAAAAAATGAGCTTTAATTGCATTAATAGGAGAGTCTGCGAAAGCCCACAGAATCAGAAAAAAAAGAACTGTAAAAGTAAATCTACCAGGATTGTTAAGAAAGGCAAACCATTTATTCTTTTTTCTTGCTCTTAATAATCCTGCGCAGACCAAGGTTCCTGACCACATAGGTACTGCTAATACGGCCCAAATAAAATAGGGTTCTAATTGAGGTTTTCTAAATATATCATAAATGATATAATCCTTTAGTAAAAATACAATAAGTGCTATTATTGATGACCCTAAGAAAGATTTCAACAATACTCTATAAAATAATCCAGTATCATTCAGGTTTGCTTCAGTAGAATAATATCTTACTAAATTTATATCAAGACCTAACCTACCCATAATACCGGCAAACAGGAATATGGAAAAGCAAAGTGAAATTAAACCTAATGTTGCTGCTCCGTAATATTTGGCCACTAAAAAAGTAAAGAAGTACCCCATGAAAAGGCCAATGGCTCTTATTGACAAAAAAGAAAATCCTTTTAAAAGGATTTCTTTACTATCAACATCGCTTAAAATGTCTTTTACTTTATTCGTCAAAACATCATTTACTATTTAGTTCATAACTCCACAAAAATCAAGAATAATTTTGTCTGAGGCAGGTTTTAGGTTCTTAAATTCCTTATGAGCTACTAAATAAGCAATTATATCAGCTTGTTCTATTGCTTCCGGCCTCGTTCCAAATATGATTAGGTTCTTTATTGTTATTTAATCGTTTTTTAGAACACTATTCCGTGGCCTAGCCGCAAAAGTACGATAATTCTTAGCTTTTTCTACCCTAACCTTCCCATCCAGGTTGGTTTCCCTCAATATTTCTTTTGCAAAATCATACCATGTCATAGCTTTCCCGTCTGTAAAATGATAAATGCCATATTCCTTTTTAGGAGAAGCAATTAATCTTAAAATATATTTTGCCAGATTATTTGCATTTGTCGGGCATCCTGTTTGTTCATCCGCAATATAAAGTACCCTCTCAGTTTTAGCCTTATTTACAATAGTATTATAAAAATTGTTCCCATATTCAGAATACAACCATGATGTTCTGATGATATAATATTTATCCAATATTTCCGATATATACTTTTCTCCTAAAAGCTTTGACCTACCATATTCATTTATAGGGTTTGGAATATCATCAACGGTATAAGGGGATTTCTTTTCCCCGTCAAAGACGTAGTCGGTTGAAATATGAATCAGAACAACATCATTGTTCTTACATGCAGTAGCAATATTTTTAACTCCATCCCCATTTACGGCAAATGTCCTTTCTGGTGTTTTTTCGGCCTGTTCTACATTTGTATAGGCGGCACAATTAATACAATAATCGAAATGTCCGGATTCAAAGGCCAGGTTTATGCTCCTTGTATTGGTTATGTCCAAAGCTTTAGAATCCATGAATTTAAAACTCAAAGCATCATAATTCCGAGCCATTTTCTTTAAACATTTGCCTAACTGTCCGTTTGCTCCTGTCACTAAAATATTCATGGGATTTTAGCCTTTTTTAATGTAGGGAGCTTCAAATCTTTTGCCGAAACAATCAATCTATCATCAGGAAGTTTCCAATCAATATTTAATTTATCATCATTATATATTATTCCTCCTTCTGATTCTTTGTTATAATAGCTATCACACTTGTAGAAAAATTGTGCTTCTTTGCTCAAAACCACAAAACCATGTGCAAAGCCCCTTGGTATAAATAATTGCTTTTTGTTTTCATAGCTTAATTCAACAGAAAAATGTTCCCCAAATGTAGGTGAATCCTTCCTAAGATCAACAGCTACGTCCAATACTTTCCCTTGTAATACTTGAACTAACTTTGCTTGAGCATGATCACCAAGCTGATAATGCAAAGCCCGTATAACTCCAAAAGTAGAAAAAGACTGGTTGTCCTGTACAAAATTGACTCTTTGACCAATAGCGTGCTCAAAAGACTGCTTGTTGAAACTTTCAAAAAAATAACCCCTATCGTCCTTAAATAACTTAGGAGTTAAAACAAAACATCCCTTTAAATTGGTCTCCGATACGGTCATTGATGCTTATTTAAAATTCCTAACAAGTTAATTCCATAGCCACTTTTCATCAGAGGTTTTGCTAAGTCTTTAAATTGTTCCTTATTTATATAGCCCATTTCATAGGCCGCAACCTCTATAGCCCCAATTTTAAGTCCTTGTCGTTCCTCAATAACTTCAACGAACTGAGATGCCTGCATAAGTGATTGAAAGGTACCTGTATCTAACCATGCGGTGCCCCTGTCTAAAATACTTACATTTAACTTTCCCTGGCTTAAATACACTTTATTTACATCAGTTATTTCTATTTCTCCTCTGCTACTTGGGGGAATATTCTTGGCGATTTCTACAACGCTGTTGTCATAGAAATAAATACCAGGTACTGCATAATTAGATTTAGGCTCTTTCGGTTTTTCTTCGATGCTGATAGCCTTCCCTTCCGCATTAAATTCAACAACGCCATAACGTTCCGGATCATTTACCCTATATGCATAGATGACACCACCCTCGGGGTCATTGTTAGACTGCAGGAGTTTGGCAAGACCAGAACCATAAAAGATATTGTCCCCAAGTATCAGGGCAACCTTGTCCTCACCGATAAAATCGGCTCCAATTATAAATGCTTCTGCAAGGCCATTAGGTGCTTCTTGTACCGCATACGAAAAACTACAGCCATATTTTTTACCATCTCCTAAAAGGTCTTTAAAGAGTGGAAGGTCTTTAGGGGTAGAAATAATTAGTATTTCCCTAATACCTGCATACATCAGCGTAGAAAGAGGATAGTATATCATGGGCTTATCATAAATAGGCATTAATTGCTTACTTACTGATAATGTTAATGGATGCAGACGTGTTCCAGACCCTCCGGCCAATACAATCCCTTTCATTTTTTAAAACTATTTATTTGCACTTCACTATTTATACATCTTATCATAGTACTCCTGATAATCGCCAGAGGTAACATGATCTAACCATTCCTGATTCTCAAGATACCAGTCAATGGTTAATTCAAGGCCTTGCTCAAAAGTTACAGAAGGTTTCCAGCCAAGTTCTCTATTTATTTTGCCTGCGTCTATTGCGTACCTTAAATCATGCCCCGGCCTGTCTTTTACGTACGTTATCAATTTTGCTGAAGTTCCTTCCGGTCTGTTTAATTTATGATCCATTAACCTACAAAGAAGTTTAACCAAATCTATATTCTGCCATTCATTAAACCCTCCAATATTGTACGTATTCTGGTTTTTCCCTTTATGAAAAACCAGGTCGATTGCAGCTGCATGATCTTTCACAAACAACCAATCGCGGGTGTATTTTCCATCCCCATAAACAGGTAAAGGCTTATTTTCAATAATGTTATTTACGAAAAGAGGAATGAGCTTTTCAGGAAAATGATTTGGGCCATAATTGTTAGAGCAATTGGTGATTGCATAAGGCAGCCCGTAGGTCTCCCCGTAGGCCCTTACAAAATGATCTGAACTTGCTTTTGACGCAGAATAAGGCGAGTTCGGATCATATGGTGTGTTTTCAGTAAATAGGCCGTCCGTGCCTAATGAGCCATAAACCTCATCCGTACTGATATGATAAAAGCGCTTGTTGTCTTTATTTTCCTTCCAAAGATCCCGGGAAGCATTCAATAAATTTACAGTGCCGATGATATTGGTGCGAACGAAAGCCAGTGGATCTGTAATAGAACGATCTACATGTGATTCTGCCGCAAGGTGAATTACCCCGTCAAATTGGTATTTTTCAAAGATTTGATTTAGAAAAGGTTCATCTAAAATATCTCCCTTTAGAAAGGAGTAATTGGGATAATCTTCAATATCCCTGAGGTTTTCCAAATTGCCCGCATAGGTAAGCGCATCCAAATTATAAATGCTATAATTGGGATATCCCTTTACAAATCTGCGAACAACATGTGATCCAATAAATCCAGCTCCTCCTGTAATTAAAATATTCATGACAATAAGGTATTTATTTCGGGCTATCTATTTTAGTCTGCTATAGAAAACAGAAATATTAATTTGTCCTTCATATAACGCAATCAATTTGGAATTTCACTGGCTTTTCTGTTTAAATATTTGATGATATCGATCAAGAAGAAAATAGAAATAAAAATAAGTGGAAGTAATACGATTTTCTTCCTAAAAAAGGAATTTTGTTCTATATGAGATTCCCCAAAGTAAATAATGCTAATAGCGTCTTTCTGTTCCTGGAGCTCTATTTTTTTTCTCTCTATGTCCCGAATAAGATTGTTTTTTAATTCAAATAGTTCCGTAATATTCAATTGTTTCTCATTGTCTAATATAATTCGTTGTTCAGCAAATTGATTATCCGTAGCGGCCATTTTATCTGAATATCTTGTAATTAATTCATCTATTTGAACCAATAAGCTTTCATCTTGTCTTATTCTTGTTTGCGCATTATCCCGCTTTATTTTTATCAATTCATTATAGTAATTATTAGAATTGATATATTCCATGACCTTCTGCGTAAATTTTGGTCCATTCGTTGCATCCTTATAGGTAAAGGTAATTCTATGTTCAAGAGAGCTCTTATTAAGAAGCTCAGATCTAATGATATCTGAAACTAGTCCATTATCCTGAAATTTCTCCAAAAGCTCCAGATATTCCAGATTGTCTTCAGAGTTGTTTTTAACTAAAATTTCATCTACCTCTATATCATAGCCCTTTAAACTTGTATTCTTAAACCCAATTGCATTAAAAAAAATTGTATCCCCTGATTTAATCTTGGCTTGAATTTCATTTACGACATCATATAAATAATCCTTGCTTTCAAAATTGGGTTTAGCAATCACTTCTGTCTTAAACTTTTCAGACATAATTTGATTTAATCCGAGACCAAGAATTGCACCGACCACAGCCAAACCAAATAAAATCAGAAAGTTCTTTTTAAAATAAAGGAAAGCTCTTAAAAACCAATTGAATACGTTCTTAAAACCCCGGCCAATCATATTAAATAACTGTCCCAAATCTATTTCGTCATTTGATGAGGTTGCTTTTGGTGTTTCTTGATCTGCCATATTCAGGAATTAAAAATTTGCTTAAGTATTTTATCTGTAATTAAATAGGTAGGTTTTACCCCTGTTGTTCCCAGCCCACCGGAAGCTAACGTACTACCAGATTCCAATGGATTATCTGATGCATAATAAGCGTATCTTACCTTTACCTCTTCTCTGATACTCTTCCGGATCTTAGATGCAGCCTGAATGGCCTTTTGATAGTGTACCCCTTCCATTTCCAGCCCAATTGCATGCCAGGTTGATTCATGAAAAAACCTTAGTATATCTTTATTTTGCAAGGAAGTTCCCAAAACAGTTACCATAGTGCCCTCGAGGACTTTTAAGCCATTGCCCTCAAAATCAGAGGCGCAAAGTTCATTTTTAAAGGGATAGTTATCTGCTGTACCCTCAAAAATATGTGCAGACGGAATCATTAAATCTCCTTTTCCGCCCTCAAGAATGCCAGCTTTTCCCATAATTGAAATAGAAGCTACATCTAAAAAAATGTTTTTGCCATTTTCTAAAACATAGGGTTTCAAAAGTTCATCAATGGTTTCATACGCCTGTTCCCCAAAGGCATAGTCCATTACAAATATAACAGGTTTTTTATCATTAGGAAGGTCCATCTTAAGATCATAGCAACAGGTATCATTACTTAATTTAGCCAGGTCAAATATCTGCACATCAATACTTGTTCCCGAGGTATCAGGCAAAGATATCATTCCATTCTTCTCTGCCATTGCAATGGTTTTATTTCGCAAAGCAATATTATCAGGGGAGCTTAATGCCTCATATATCTCTAATGATCCGTTGTCCGGGAACTCTTTACTAAGTGCTTTTCTGGCAAACAAAGAATTAACCACGCTATGCATATTGGCACTAATAATATGAATTGGTCTTTTTAATAAATTGTGTTTTTTCAAGGTCTTCTTTATGGTTTTTGCCCATATTTCACCATGAATATGATGTCCAAGACGATCCCTTAACATGCTGCTGAAGGTAATTACTCTTTTCTCGCCACCTGTTTCTTCCTCAATAGATAATTTGCCTAACCAATACAGAATTTTCAAAAACCTTTCAGGTTCTTTCTTTGTTGCCAGTTTTTCATAAACTTCTAAAACCTCAACAAATGACCTCCCCAGTATGTTTGCGGTATGAATTAGCGCAGTTTCTTTTTCCTTCTGCGTAAGCCTGGTTTTAGTAGCTGCTTTCTCCAGTTTATTCCAATCTCTAATAGTCTTATTTGAATCTTCAATTAATACACGCCAGCAGATCTTATCGGCTTCTATATACAAAAAGGTAAGGTGAGTGAGAATATCATATATATCTGAACGCCCTCTAGTGATCTCAATATTCATCTGCTCACTATCTATACGGTAGCAATTTCGTCTCCTCTTTGGCGGGATAATTGGCTTGAAGTGAGATTTTCCGTAACCTTCATCTGAGGTAAGATTAATATATCTGCATTGCTCTATCCCTGATGGCAGTCTTTCCAAAACATAAACAAGCCCGTTAAGTTCTGTCTTCTCCTCAGCTACCGAACCATAAATTTCAGGATGTAAGGATAGTAGAGCATTTCTCAAAGTTTCACCGGAGACCCCGGTTGGTTTATAAAAGCCTCTGTTAAATAAATGACGCATCGTAATATACATGCGTTCTATAGCATTTGTAGATTCCTGTGCTCTGGTATTGTCTTTAAATTTCTCCATTGGCCATGGCAAAATTACATTTTAAAATTTATGATTTAATGATGTCTTTCTAATTTAGTCTCTTGAACAGGAATAACATTTTGTCCCGAAACCAAAATGTTTGAAATTATTCAGCCTGTAAGGACAGCTTATCTGCAACTGACCTGTCGTTAGAAAGACGTTGTACTTTATTCTGGCCTCCGAGTTTCCCAATAGATTTCATAAATTCCTGAAAACCTCCCTTCCTAACAGCTGTAATCTTTAATCGCTGTAGAATTTTACCATCAATAAGATCGAAATAGTAGCTGTTTTGTTGTTGAAGAGTGGTATCAAGGATTTCAATAAACTCTGACATGTCTGCCGGCTTTTTCTCAAATTCGATAAACCATTCATGATAAGGTAATTCATTCTTTTCAGGGGTAATTTGAGGTGCTACGGTGAACTCATTGATAGAAGCGTCACAAGCCTCAACGGCTTTTTGCATGGCAACCTCAACCTCTTTTGCAATGACATGTTCCCCAAATGCCGAAATGAAGTGCTTTATACGGCCAGTAACTACAATTTTGTAAGGTTTTGTTGAAATAAACCGAATGGTATCTCCCAGATTATATCCCCATAGACCGGCATTGGTAGAAATGATCATAACATAGTTTGTATTTAATTCCACTTCACCTATTGCTAACCGCTTGGGCTCATCCCCAAAAAACTCATCTGCTTTTACAAATTCATAGAAAATCCCTGAGTTGAGTAATAACAGCATTCCCTCCTCTTTTTGAGAATTCTGATACGCAAAAAATCCTTCGCTGGCCGGAAACAATTCTATACTATCTACTCTCCGGCCCATTAGTTCTTCAAATTTTGCCCTATAGGGTTCATAATTAACCCCTCCATAAATAAATAGTTTAAAATTTTTGAATAGTGTACTTATATTTTTATTGCTCTTCGATTTTAACTTCTCAAAATACATCTGAACCCATGAAGGAATGCCGGCAATCAATGTCATATCTTCATTTATTGTCTCTTCTACGATCTTTTCCACTTTAGTCTCCCAGTCCTCGATACAATTCGTTTCCCATCTGGGTAGGCGGTTTTTTTGAAGATAGTTAGGCACATAATGGGCAGATATACCCGATAATCTTCCTAGTTTAATCCCATTTTTTTCTTGTAATTCGGGGCTTCCCTGCAGAAAAATCCACTTTCCATCTACAAATTCCGAATTGCCGGTTTCATGAATATAATTCAGAATTGCATTCCTTGAAGCAAGAACCTGTTCCTTTATAGATTCGGAAGTTATAGGAATATATTTAGCCCCTGAGGTGGTTCCTGAAGTTTTAGCAAAATAGATCGGCTTTCCGGGCCAAAGAATATTTTCTTTGCCTGCTACTGCCTGCTCTACATATTCACGCAAAGCCTCATAATCTCTTATTGGAACTTCATTTACAAATTCTGAATGGCTCTTTATTTTTTTAAAATTATGATCAATCCCAAATTTTGTGTTTTTAGCTGTACGTATTAAATGTTGAAAGACCTTTTCCTGACTTTCTAAAGGTTCGCCAGCCCATTTGGCTGTTTTGTGTGCTATGTATTTCGCAAAAATTCGGGCTGCAAAAGATTTTAAAGACATCCTTTCTAGTTAAAATCAATATAATCAGCCGGGTTTACCGGATTGCCGTTGTTCCAAAGCTCAAAATGCAAGTGGGGTCCGGTTGTCAATTCTCCCGTGTTTCCCACTGAGGCAATAACCTCGCCCGCTCGGACAAAGTCTCCCTGGCTTTTATTCAATGACCCATTGTGTTTATATACAGAAAGTATTCCGCTTTTATGTTCCATAATAATTACATATCCTGTTTCGGTTGTCCATTCTGAAAAAATTACGGTTCCGGCCGCTACAGCTTTGACGGGAGTATCTTTAAGAGCCACAATATCTACTGCATAATGTTTGATTTGAGCGTCATATTCTTGAGAAATTGTTCCGTTAACGGGCGAAAACAGGACCAGCCCCTCTCCCTCCTTATTGATTTCAAAAAGATTATACTTATCTTCTAATGCCACTTCTGCTCTTAGCATGGAATCTTCCCTAATTGGAGAAAGATCTACCGTAGAAGGGTCAATTTTGAATTGTTCAAAAAGAGAGTCTCTGTTAATTTGATTGTTTTCAATATCACCTTTCAAGACCATTCGAATATTATCTAAATACTTATTGGTATAATTTAACACTGTAACAAGTGAATCTGTCTTATATGTTAATTCTGTTGCCTGCTTTTTTAGTTTTGTAGAAGAATAGCCTGGTATATATTCTCTTAATGGGGTAAAGGCTATTAGTAATGTTGTGAAAGCGATAAGTCCAATAATGAAAAGCGATCCGGTTACGAATACATTCAATCTGCTAAGTTTAAAAGAAATCTTTTCTTCGAAAGTGCTTTCGTTAAGTATCACCAGGCGATACTTATGTAGAAGCTTTCTTCTAATTTCCTTTCTTTTTTTTCCTTTTTTAGCCATAAAACACAAAGATAACCTTCGATTTGAATTAAGCAGTAAATACATTTTAAATTTACACTTCTGTAAAATTCAAACTCCCATTAATTTACGTATTATACGCATTTTTCGACTTCTACAATTTAAAATAGATCTTCCCGTTACTATTAACAGTAATATAAGTACTTTTTTTAGTACCTTTGTAATCCATTAAATTTTAAAATTATGGTATCATTAATTACCTTTTTAGCAATAGGTCCATGGCAAATAGCTATAATCGTCATGGTTGTTTTACTTTTATTCGGAGGCAAAAAAATACCTGAATTAATGCGCGGGTTGGGGAGTGGAATTAAAGAATTTAAAGATGCCTCCAAAGAAGACGATCAACTCGAGGAAAAAAAAGAGGAATAATTTAGCATTTTCGCAACATAAAAAAGGTGTCACATTTGACACCTTTTTTATGGAGTTTAGTTGAATTTAAGTTTTTGTATTATACCAATCGTTTTAATTAATAAAATCTTAGTCAATTAACCTAAATGACTATTTGCTATGGGGTTTCATCCCATTTTGTAATACTTTCCATACAGATCACAACAGACATTCTAGCTTCCCTTTTATCGATAAAATACATAAGTTGATCGTACACGACAAAAAACATCTCTTTCACAACAAAAAATAAAATAGGCGCATTAATACATCTAATTTCGGCGTTAAATCAATCATACGGGTGAAAAGCTGTCTAGGTATTCAAAATAATAGCAAAGACAGATTTTCATATTTCCCAAGCAATTGAACTAATGAATATAAAATTATTACGGCCTATTCTTGCTATACTAATTCTAATAACAATTGGGGCGCGCGCGCATTGGAATGAATCAATAAAGGAATTTACATCGGCAGATGTCATAACATATCATGTAGATAGCGCTAAGCCTGATAATAAAGTTATTAAGTCCACAAAACCCAATACAGATGCTGAGTTTAAACGTGTGGCCAGAGAATATGGCATTCCTACAAGGATAGTAAAGGATTTTTCAGTTGCACAAAACGGTTATTACATAATTGCCGGAGTCTACGGAGATCGAAATAACGCCGATAAATTTGCTAAAAAATTAAAACTTAAGCGGTTAAATCCGGTTATCATTAC
>CBDUGN010000005.1:0-45845 GCA_965366915.1 uncultured Eudoraea sp.
AAAAAAACAGATTATGACCTGGCTCTTTGCGATATAAAAATGCCAAAAATGGACGGTGTTGAAGTGCTCCAGGCTGCAAAAAAAGTAAGACCGGAAATACCATTTATTATGATTTCTGGACACGGGGATTTGGATACTGCCGTAAATACAATGAGGTTAGGGGCTTTTGACTACATCTCTAAGCCACCTGATTTAAACAGACTTCTAACTACAGTTAGGAATGCCCTGGACAAAAAAGAACTTGTTAAGGAAAACAAGATCTTAAAGAAGAAGGTTAGTAAGGGTTATGAAATGGTCGGGGAAAGTAAAGAGATTACTGCCATCAAGGATATGATAGAAAAGGTAGCGCCAACAGATGCAAGAGTTTTAATAACGGGATCAAATGGTACTGGAAAGGAACTTGTGGCGCATTGGCTGCATGAAAAAAGTGAACGTAGTGCAGGGCCTTTTATTGAAGTAAATTGTGCAGCAATCCCTTCAGAATTAATTGAAAGTGAATTATTTGGTCATGTTAAAGGAGCTTTCACTTCGGCAGTACGGGATAGAGCTGGTAAATTTGAAGCTGCCAATAAGGGAACTATCTTTTTGGATGAAATAGGAGATATGAGCCTTTCTGCTCAAGCTAAAGTACTTAGGGCTTTACAGGAAAGTAAAATTTCACGGGTAGGTACTGATAAAGATATTAAAGTTGATGTGCGTGTAATAGCCGCAACCAACAAAGATCTTCAACAAGAAATTGCTGAAGGAAAATTTAGAGAAGACCTATATCATCGGTTAGCTGTAATACTCATAAATGTGCCTTCACTGAATGACCGGAGAGAAGATATTCCGCTCCTAATAGATCATTTTACCTCAATAATTACCTCCGAACAAGGTGTGGTTACCAAAAAGTTTAGTAAAAAGGCGCTTGAGCTTTTAAAAAGTTATGATTGGACGGGAAATATTCGTGAATTAAGAAATGTGGTGGAACGCTTAATTATACTTGGCGGTGACGAAATTTCTGAAGAAGATGTCACCCTTTTTGCAAGTAAATAGCAGTTATAGGCATTAGCAAAAAATTAAACACGCTCTCAAAAATTCCTTTTGTACTATTTATTACAATCCTTTAGTTTATCAAGGGCTAGAGCGGTAATTTGTTTCGTTCTTAAATTGTAATACTTTTTAGCTTCCGTAAGTTTTGGTTTCAGCAGTTCCTGTTCACAACGTGCATAAATTTTACTTGCAAACTCATAGGCCTCTTTACATTCTACGCTGTTTACTACTTCGTTTAGAGAATTTTGATAATTAACAAGAGAGAGATCAATTTTTCTTTCCAGTTCCTTACCCACCGGCATTACCATTCTTAATTTTTCTTTTTCTGCAGTTTTTGTGTTCATTGCCAACATATCATTGGCGTACATACTTCCACCCAGGTGTTCATCATGATCTCTAATTGCTTCAAGACTTCCCAGAGAGTTATCCAATGCACGTGTTAAGAGAATTTTTGCACTGTTTAATGAGGTAACCCTCGTTGCTTTTTTTAGATTATCCAGGCCCTCATAAATGCTCTCCTTAGCATAATCACAACCGCAAGCTTCAATTTGTTCTTTCGATTTTTCAATCGCATTTAGGGCTTTGTATGCAAAGAAACGGGAAGTATTAATGTCTTCAGCGGCAAGTGCGCGTTCTGTCTGGGATTTGATGTACCCAATATTTGATCCTGCATAATCACAAGCCTTACTCATATCAAAGGAAGACATGGATAAAAGCATAAGGAACATTAGAATGGTACATATGACCTTCATAGCTTAGAGTATTGATTATGTAAAATTTAGGCATGGTAAAGATAGAGCGCAGTACCACCGTGGCCTTATTTATTCGTTTAATTACCGGTTCTTTACCGATTAAAGGGCGAATGGTTCATTATTAAGGATAAAAGGTTATTTTTAAATTTGAGTCTTTATTAGGACAACAAAATATCATATATTCAACCCATGAAGAAAATCGATATAGCATCCTATAAAGTAGTTTCCGATATAAAATTAGAAGATCTCAGTACTTTGGAGAATCTTGACAGCACAGACAAGGAACTCAAAAAAAACCTGGAAAAATTACGTGAAGATTTAGGAGATTTTCAAAATACACTATATGCGCATGGCAAATACGCAATCCTGATTTGTTTTCAGGGGATGGATACCGCCGGTAAGGACAGCCTTATTCGTGAAGTGTTTAAAGATTGCAATGTTAGAGGAGTGGTTGTGCATAGCTTTAAAGTACCAACAGAACTTGAGTTGGATCATGATTATATTTGGAGACACTATATTGCGCTCCCGCCAAAAGGAAAATTTGGGGTATTTAACAGAACCCATTATGAAAATGTATTGGTAACTAAGGTCCATCCGGAGTATATTTTAAACGAGAATATCCCAAATATTAATTCGGTAGCGGATATAGATGAGCCATTCTGGGAAAAACGTTACGAACAAATCAATAACTTCGAACGTCATATTACAGAAAATGGAACCCTTGTTTTTAAATTCTTTTTAAATATTTCTAAAGAGGAGCAAAGACAGCGATTGTTGAGGCGATTACGCCTGCAAGAAAAAAACTGGAAATTCTCACCTGGTGATCTTAAAGAGCGTAATCTTTGGGATAAGTATCAGCAGTGTTATGAGGAAGCGATTAACAGAACGTCTAAAACCAATGCACCGTGGTTTGTTATTCCTGCAGATAACAAGAGAGCTTCAAGATTAATTGTTGCTACTATTTTGCTGGAATCGTTAAAAAAATACAAAGATATTAAGGAACCAGAGCTTGATGATAAAATAAAGGCTAATATTGAAATCTATAAATCCCAATTAGAGAAAGAACAATGAAAATTTTAGGCCTACTACTTCTATTAATGGTTGGACCAATTTGGTCGCAAACTGATGACAAAGAACAGTTAAAAGCACTTTATAATGCATCACTTACTCAAGGAAAGGCCTATGATTGGCTGAATTATTTATCCAATCAGATTGGGGGTCGACTTACGGGTTCGGTGCAGGCTGAACAAGCTGTTGATTATACCAAACAAAAATTAGATTCCCTTGGACTGGATCGGGTGTGGTTACAACCTGTAATGGTTCCTAAATGGGTAAGAGGAGTACCGGAATTTGCCTATATTGAAAGTAAACCGGGAATTACGAATAACGTACCTATTTGCGCTTTAGGGGGATCTATTGCCACCCCTACAGGAGGGATCAAAGCAAATGTTATTGAAGTCAGAGGTATTGAAGAATTAGAAGAGCTCGGTCGCAGTAAAATTGAAGGTAAAATTGTCTTTTATAATCGACCTATGGATCCAACGAATATCGATACACATGAATCCTATTCAGCTGCTGTGGATCAAAGGTCTTCCGGAGCTAAAGAAGCTTCAAAATATGGAGCCGTAGGAGTTATTGTTCGTTCCATGAGCCTTCGACTGGATGATTATCCGCATACGGGAGCGATGCGTTATGGAGAAATCCCTTTAAATAATAGAATTCCTGCAGCTGCCATAAGTACAAATGGTGCTGAATTGTTAAGCACTACATTGAAACTTAATCCTGAAATAAAGTTTTATTTTAAACAAAATTGCAGGCAACTTCAGGATGTTCAATCTTACAATGTTATTGGAGAGATAAAGGGTAGTACATATCCCGAGGAAATAATAGTAGTTGGCGGCCATCTGGATTCCTGGGATCTTGGAGATGGTTCCCATGATGATGGCGCCGGCTGTGTTCAGAGTATGGAGGTTCTTCGGTTACTAAGAATAACGGGTTATATCCCCAAGCGAACAATCCGTGTGGTGCTTTTTATGAATGAAGAAAACGGCTTAAGAGGCGGAAATACCTATGCAGAGATTGCATTAAATAAAAAAGAGAAACATGTATTTGCCTTAGAAAGTGATTCTGGGGGCTTTACCCCTAGAGGTTTTTCTTTTGACTGCCAGGAAACCGATTTTGCCAAAATTTTACGGTGGAAACCTCTTTTTGAGCCATATCTAATTCATTTATTTAAGCAAGGAGGCAGCGGAGCCGATATTGGTCCTTTAAAAAATGACCAAATTGTACTTGCGGGATTACGTCCGGATTCGCAGCGGTATTTTGACCTTCATCATACGGAGATTGATACCTTTGAACATGTTAATAGACGTGAACTGGAACTTGGTGCAGCAACAATGGCCAGTTTAGTATATCTATTTGATAAATATGGAACAAGTGCATCAAATCTGGAAGGCGGAAAATAATACCTCCCTACTGTTTATATATTATATTGAAATACGGGCTGTAAGAAGGATAAAATGGACACCTGTCTATTAAAATTTATTACCTTTGCAACTTATTAAAAAAATGAGATATGCAAGACGGAATTTACGCAAAATTCAATACTTCTAAAGGAGAAATAACAGTTAAATTAACCCATGATAAGACCCCTGGCACAGTTGGTAATTTTATTGCACTGGCAGAAGGAGACCTGGAAAATACTGCCAAACCAAAAAACACACCTTACTATGATGGACTAAGCTTTCACAGGGTAATCCCTGATTTTATGATTCAGGGTGGTTGTCCACAAGGAACAGGTACAGGAGATCCCGGATATAAATTTGATGACGAGTTTCATCCAGACCTTAAACATTCAGGACCAGGAGTACTTTCTATGGCGAATGCCGGCCCTGGTACCAATGGGAGTCAATTCTTTATTACCCATGTTGCTACTCCATGGCTTGACAATAAGCACACGGTTTTTGGAAAAGTTGTTGAAGGTCAGAATGTTGTTGATGAAATTGCTCAGGGAGATTTAATTGATAGTTTGGAAATTGTGAGAATTGGAAGTGAAGCAGAATCCTGGAATGCAGTTGAAGCTTTTACAACTTTTGAAAGCTCACGGGAATTAAGACTTCAGGAAGAAAAGAATAAAGCAGAGGCAGAATTAGATAAGGTTGCTTCTGGATTTGATAAAACAAACACCGGACTTCGTTACAAGATTCTTAAAAAGGGGGACGGTAATAAAGCAACAAAAGGAAATACGGTTTCTGTACATTATGAAGGTTCATTGACTAACGGGCAAGTATTTGATTCTTCCTACCAGCGAAATCAGCCTATTGATTTTCAATTGGGAATAGGACAAGTAATACCCGGATGGGATGAAGGAATTAGTTTACTAAAAGTAGGAGATAAGGCTCGTTTTGTAATTCCATCAGAACTAGGTTATGGCAGTGCAGGAGCAGGTGGAGTAATACCTCCAAACGCTACGCTGATTTTTGATGTTGAACTCATTGAGGCCAAATAAAAAACCTTAATTCAATAAAAATAATAAAAGGGGAGACCCTGTTGTTTATTAATTACCAACAACTTCTTTCATTAATTTGGAAGAAGTTTTTTATTTGGCCTTATTGGCGCTAAAAACAATAAGTATTAAGTTGATAGCTAATACAAGGGATACGATTACAGAAAAAACAGACATAACAATTAATTAGGTTATTTTGTGGGGGTACTTTCTTATTTATATAACACCTGGGCAACTATAAACCCTACTTGCTATTTACCAAAATAAGGTAATTCTAGAAGTTGTCTATAAAAGGGGGGAATATTTGGTCGTGCAATACATCGATAAAATTAAAGAAGGTTTGTCAAAAAATCAAGCTTAAATTCAATGAGTTATAGAATTTTGTTAACCAACTTATAAGGTATTTCTGATGCCATTATTAAGACACTTACAGGTGTCCAATTAATCTGATATTCTTTTATGATCAACAAAAAAGCCTTCTGAGATTAGAAGGCCTCAATTAATGTCAAAGATTTTTAGACTTGTGTGCGATCCTGGTATCCATCTGAAGTAAAGTGTAATTTTTTTAAGTTGAAAACTACCAGAGTATGGTTATTACATAATAGAACTTAAATTAGCTTAGAGGAAATCAAAATCATTATTTTTGACAGTATGGAGAATATAAAAATTGAAGAATTACGCTATCCCATTGGTAAGTTTGAAGTACCCTCCTCAATTTCAGAAGATCAGATTGTAGAATGGATTGATATATTGGAACATTTTCCAAATAAATTAGAATTGTTGGTAAAGGAACTATCAACAGTTCAATTAGAGACTACGTATAGACCGGGCGGTTGGACTGTACGTCAGCTTATTCATCATGTTGCCGATAGTCACCATCATAGCTATATACGTTTTAAATGGGCATTGACAGAAGAAAACCCTATTATTAAACCTTATTTTGAAAAGGAATGGGCAGAACTTTTTGATGCCAGGACTGCTCCCATTGAATTATCACTTAATCATCTCAGCGCAGTGCATGCTAAATTGGTGTATTTACTTAAAGGACTTTCTTCTGTAGATTTGAAACGAAGTTTTATACATCCTGAGAGTAATGAGTCAACTACAATTGAAGAAAACATTGGTCGATATGTATGGCATGGAAACCACCATTACGCTCATATCAAAAATCTATTACAGCGAGAGGGTTGGAATTCATAAGGTATGGTCAAAACATAATCAATGGAAAAAAACTTAAGAATTATGTATTTTATACTTTTTTGAAAAGTACGTACATCGGTTTTTGTTTTTCCAAAACCTGATCAAATTTCAATTGCTTTTCTTTTAATACATGATATCCGTTATTAAGATAGAAATTCAGGGCTGGTCCTTTTTGCATTGTTTCCAACCATATCAGGTGTTTGTTTGATTTCAGGCAATATTTTTCAACCCAACCCAGAGCATGGCTCCCTATCCCTTTGCCCGAGAATCTATTTAAGATATATATTTTTTCCAGAAAGACGGTTTCATTTGAAATGTGAGATGCTATTGGTGCATCTTTTATTAGTTTGAGAATACCAACCGCTTTATTTCCCTGATATATTAGCCAAAGAGATGATGAATTGTCTTTCAATTCATGGCTTACAACTTCTATGGTAAAACTTTCTTCTATGTAAGGAGTAGGATCATTATTTTTCCATAAGTGCAAATAGTGCTCTTTGTAGGCCTTTATTCCTAAATTACAGTAGAGCTGGCAGGTCTCATTTGATACTGCTTCAAATTTTATTTCCATTTTATATTACAACCTATGCTAGGTTTTTGAACCGGATTTATAGGTTTGTTGTTTAACAATGAATCCATCGCATTGCTCAGATCCAATCCGGATAGTGGTATGCCATTTCCTGGTCTGGAATCGTCTAATTGTCCTCTATAAACAAGCTTTAGTTCATCATCAAAAAGATAAAAATCCGGAGTACATGCAGCCTCATATGCTCTGGCCACTTCCTGTGATTCATCAAATAAATATGGAAAACTGTATTTTTCTTGTAACGCTGTTTGTTTCATCAGTTCCGGAGCATCCTGAGGATAATTCACTATATCATTACTAGAGATTGCTATAAAAGCTATTCCTTTAGATTGGTAAGTAGCTGCCAATTCTGTTAGTTTAGAATTTACATGTTTAACAAAGGGACAATGATTGCAGATAAACATCATCAGAGTTCCTTTTTCACCTTTTATATTCTCAAGACTGACTAATTTGTCACTTATGGTATCAGGTAAATTAAAATTTGGGGCAATAGTGCCCAAAGGCAGCATATTGCTTGGTGTTCTTGCCATCTTTTGAGATTTTTCTATTAAACAGGATTAAAGTTAGTAGATATAAATTAAATAAATGTAACTTCTTATATCCTATTTATACTCATTATTAACTCGTTGGCAAAAGTAAGGATGAAACCCGGGAAAATTTAATAATTGAATTTTCTACATTATTTTTCCAAAGAAAATAGCGTTCATTAAGAATTTATTTGTGCCGTACCAAAAGGCCCTGAAGTTAGTATTATCAGTAAATAAAATAACTCGTCCCTTGCCAAGTTTTTGTACCTTAAACGGAACACTGCCTTTAATCATTTCCAGATTTTCTTCTGAAATATACCCACTTTGCAAGGGTTGAAGGGTGTACTGAATGGGATTATTAAAACTATCCTTGTCTGGTTCTATATAAATGTTGGTATTTCTAAATAGGGATACTTTGTTGTTTTTGTATCCAAAATTAATAGGGTGAGAGCGATCTTGATCCGCTTCAAATATTGCTCCTCCGGTAACCTGTGCTCCAAGGAAATCAGATTTCTGTTCGAAAGATATATCCTTAGCTTCCAAGGTGTCCTTTCTAAACTCTAAGTTCATGAGCTTATGTTCATTAAACCAATTGGCCCTATTTCCATAACCAATGAGGGTTCCCCCAGCTTTCACCCAATCATTTAACTTTTTAGCTACAGTTTTATCATTAGAATTTTTAATTGTTGACCTGGGCATTATAATATCTGTATATGAACTCAAATCAACAGAATTAAGATAATCCATATCAATTTTGGTAATCTTCATATTATAACGGGTGTCAAATAAATGCCAAATTTCTCCCGCGTCGTAAGATCTTATGCCTCTACCAACCATTATAGCAACTTTTTGTTTTTTAACAGGATCAAAATCGTTACTACCCAGGTCAATTCCCCGGGATAAACCTGTATTAACTGCGGTTATAATGATTTTGCTATCTTCAGCTACCTCTTTAAGAAACTCATATAAATCTTTGCTGTTTAACACCTGGTTTTGCACGGGAATCATTATTGTTCCGTAATCATAGGTGTTATTCTCTAATGTAAATCTGGATTTTGCTACTTTGGCTCTAAGCCCTTTTGATAAAATTTTATTTAGCGCCCTAGGGGTATAGAATTCATGCCATTCAAATAAATAGGCATAATTACTTTGTTGACTCACATTCCCTGTTAGGGGTTTAAAGTCTTTTATTTGTGCTCCTGCATATGTTAAGGATTCTAATTCAACATAATCAACATTAAATGCCAGGGGAAATGTCCATGCCGAAATATCATAAAATAAACTATCCGTGAAGGTTGTTCGTTTCTCGAACATAGCCTTTATTAATCTATGATTTTTCTGATTCATTGGAATCACATAACTATTTTCTTTTTTAAATGATTTGCCACGAATAGTGGCATCCGCTGAAAGTTCATGGAAATTTATTTTGTGCCTGTTTAGTATTTCTGCCAGATGCCAGGCTTTGGCCGCATCCTTAGTATCGCCAAAAACTATTGCCTTAGTCCTGCTTTTTGCGGCTTCGTTTCTCATATTTTGGTAAAACTCATTCTGGTAAGAAAGAATCTTGACGCGCATATTTTTCGCAGCTTCTACAGTAGATATGGCGGTCGTAAATTGATTTCTGATGGTAAAAGGAAAAGTGAGGATGCCGTTTTCAGTATCCTGAATATGTCCCCTTGAACTGGCTTGTTCAAACAAAATTCCAATACCTCCGTTGACATCAGGAAAAGTAGAACCTTTGCCATAATAGTAGTCATCATATCCTTCTTCTGAATAATAGAGAGATCCTATATTATCCAAGGCTTTGGCGTGATAACTTCCTATTTCTGCGGTTAGTTCCTGGTTCATCGCAGGCGTTAGAGGATGGACTCTTGTAGGCTCACCTGGCTGAAAAAAGAAGGTAGCGTTGGTGCCCATTTCATGATGGTCTGTAAGAATGTTTGGTAACCACTTATGGAATGTTTCTATTCGCGCACGGCTTTCGGGTAATTGAACGGGAAGCCAATCCCTGTTTATGTCAAACCAATAATGATTAGTCCGGCCACCTGGCCAAACTTCGTGATATTCTCTTTCATTATTATCAGAATTAAGGTTAATACTTTTATTGGTATTGGCCCAATATGCAAAACGTTGAAGTCCATCCGGATTGTATGACGGATCCATAAGAATTACTAAATTGTTAAGTAATTCGTTAATTTCAGGACCCTGTGCTGCTGCCAGGTAGTAAGCGTAAGCTAATCCTGCATTCGAACCGCTGGGTTCATTACCATGAACAGAAAATCCCTGATACACTACAATGGGCATATTTTCCAGTGAAACTGAAGTGCTTTTCTTCTCAGTTAGTGCTATATGCTCTTCTCTAATCCTCTCCAGATTATTATGATTTTCAGGTGAGGTGATAGTAAGCAGCAATATAGGTCTGCCTTCGAAAGTGAATCCACGATTTTCAATACTTATACGATTACTTTTCTCGGCCAATGTCTGCATATAAAACATTAACTTATCATGTGTAACATGCCATTCGCCAACTTCATGTCCAATTATATCAGCTGGCCTGGGAATATTTTCATCATAAGTGATATTCTGTGGTAAATAATAATTCAGATCAATCGAATCTTGAGCGATACCTATAAAAGAGAAGATAAGAAGTAGCGCGGTGGTAGTTTTCCTCATTTTCTAAGTGGAGTTTAATGTGTTAGGGTATAAAAATAAAAAACGACCTTTGAAAACAAAGATCGTTTAGATTTATTTGTTATTTCTGATCAGATATCATCAAAATCTAAATCAGTGAAATTATCTGTGGAAGAAATTTCACCGTTCTGACTCGGTTCTTCCTTTTTAAAGTCTTTTTGATGTCTCTCTGAGATAACTTCATGACCTTTTTCATCTATAATATAGTCCATCATTTCTCCCATGATCTCTCTAAAGGATTGAAAATCTTCTTTGTAGAGATATATTTTGTGTTTTTTATAATGAAAGGAGCCATCATCATGTGTAAATTTTTTACTCTCGGTAATGGTCAGATAATAATCCCCTGCCTTGGTACTTCTAACATCAAAAAAATAAGTCCTTCTCCCAGCTCTTAAAACTTTTGAGAAAATTTCTTCCTGATCCATTAAATCTTTATCGCTCATTTGTTATATCTAGTTAGTTATTATTCCCAAAATATCTTCAAAAATGAAAAAAAAAAGCTTATCCAGCAACATTTTGCTAAATTTCTTTCGCTGAAAGTTGATTGATATACAGCTCTTTGTAATAGCCGTCTATTTCTATCAATTTGTTGTGAGTGCCCTCTTGGAGGACCTTTCCATCTTCCAGGACTATTATTTTATCTGCATTTTTGGCTGAAGAAACACGATGACTTACGATTAGTGTTGTTCGTAAATGTGAAGCTAGTTTCAGGTTGTTTAATATTTCTTCTTCGGTCTCGGTATCTACAGCAGAAAGGCAATCATCAAATAAATATATCTTTGGGTCTTTTAGCAATGCCCTGGCTATTGAAATACGCTGTTTTTGACCTCCACTAAGTGTAATTCCCCTTTCACCAAGAATGGTATCATACTTTTTAGAAAAGCCCATAATATTTTCATGTACTGCGGCTTTTTTGGCAACATCCAAAATTTCATTTTCTGTTGCGTCTTCTTTGCCAAATTTGATGTTATTTTTTATGGTATCAGAAAACAGAAACGCGTCTTGCGGAACAGCGCCGATAGAGGACCTTAGACTATTTAAGTTTAATTTTTGAACCGGGACATTGTCAATTAATATTTCCCCGGATGAAGCGTCGTACAGCCTTGCAATTAGGTCCAGGATAGTAGATTTTCCAGAACCGGTTTTTCCAATTATTGCGACCGTTTGCCCTTCATCAATTGTAAAAGATATATTTTTAAGTGCGGTAATATTAGTGTCTTCATAGGTAAATGTAACATTCTTAAATTCTATGGAGCCTTTAATAGGGGTATCTTCCATAACTTCATTACTAATCTCCGGCTCTTCCTTTAAGAACTCATTTATTCTCTTTTGCGAAGCTTCTGCGCGTTGCACGATTGAGGTTAACCATCCAACAACAGCAACCGGCCATGTTAACATATTTACATAAAGTATGAATTCGGCGATAGTACCAATAGATAGTATTTCTCCATTTATATATTGTTTGCCTCCCACATAGATCACAAAAATATTACTGATTCCAATTAACAAGATCATCAATGGAAAAAACCATGCGTTGACTTTGGCCAAATCCATACTTTTATCTTTCCCTTCATTGGCAAGAACGATGACTTCATTATTTATCTGTGGCTCCAGGTTATAAGCTTTTATTACGGAAACTCCGGAAAAGGATTCCTGGGCAAATGTTGATAAGGTAGAAAGGTATTCCTGTACTTTGGTACTTCGTTTATGAATAATTTTGCTTATCTGATAAATTAAAACTGAAAGCACAGGCAAGGGCAATAATGAATAAAATGCAATTGTTGGGGCCTTAATAAACATAAGAGGTATAAGGCAAACAAACAGGGTAAGCGTTTGAATTCCATACATTATCGCCGGTCCGGTATAAAGTCTCACCTGCCCTACATCTTCACTTATCCTGTTCATAAGATCACCGGTACGATTCTTTTTATAAAAATTCAGACTTAAAAGCTGGTAATGATCGAATACTTCGTTTTTTAGATCGAATTCAATATATCGTGATACATTTATGATGGTCTGCCGCATTAAGAAAGTAAAGAATCCCGAGAGTAAAGCTGCACCGATAATGATCAGGATGTACTCCAAAAGCAAATCTCTCGCCTGTGGCTCTGTCATTTGGGAAGCCACATAGTTTTCAACAACTTCAATTGATTTTTTTACATAGGAAGGCATTACCAATTGAAAAATCCTCGCAATAATGGTAATTATAATACCAATGAGTAATTTAAACCAATATTTTTTGAAGTATTTGTCTAAGTGCCTGAGTTCTTTCATTAAAATGGCTGGTAATGCAAATTGGTTTTAAGTGATGACAAAGATAGCTGATTGGTCACAAAACAAATGTTATAAAACTGATAAGATAAATTGAGAATTAGGTTTGGATTTAAATTAGATTAGTATTTTTGCGGCGTTTTGTATTTCTAATTTAACACAAGGTTCTTTAAAATGCTTACACGAAGGCAAATCAGGGTAAAAGTGATGCAATGTATTTATGCTTTAACCTTATCGCACGATGAATCATTAGAAAAACAGAAAAAATTTCTCCGAATAAGCATTAATAACACTTATAGTCTCTACCTACTTGTTTTAAGTCTTTTAATAGAACTTCACAAAATGGAGGATAATTTCATCAGATTATCTTCTAAAAAATATTTGAATGGAAATGACGAAAAATATCCGGATAAGAAAAAGTTTCTAAACAACGCTGTGCTTAGGCAAATTGTAAAAAACTCCATGTTGCAAAATGAATTGGCAAAAAGGAAATTAAACAATTGGGATCTGCATCAGGATTATGTCAAAATAGTATTTAATGAAATAAAAAACAGTGAACTTTTTGAGCGATATATGCTTAAAAGTGAACGTAGCTATGAAGAGGATAAGAATTTTATAGCAAATCTTTTTAAGGAGGTAATTGCACCAAATGAAAGGATATACGAATATTTTGAGGATGATGAATTAACCTGGGTAGACGATATCCCCCTTGTGAATACTTTTGTTTTAAAGCAATTGAAAAAGGTAAATGAAGAATTTGGCCATTCCTATTTTTTGCCAAAGCTTTTGAAAGACTCAGATGATATGGTCTTTGCAGATCAATTATTAACAAAAACACTATTAAATAATAAAAAATTTGAAGAAGAAATTCAGTTAAAAACACCTAGCTGGGATAAGGATAGAATTGCAGATATAGATGCTATTCTTTTAAAGATGGCCATTTGTGAGCTGACCGGTTTCTCTTCCATACCCGAACGGGTTACCATTAATGAGTATTTAGAAATTGCAAAAGAGTATTCTACACCAAAGAGCAGCATCTTTATTAATGGGATATTGGACAAATTAGTAAAAGAATATAGGATTAGTGGAAAATTGAAAAAAACAGGGAGAGGGTTATTATAAACAAATATTCCTTAATTTTGCATGCAAAACTTAAACTAAAATTATAATGAAAAGATTATTTATCGCCCTCGGTTTAACCACAGCGTTAATGTTTAGCTCATGTAAGGAGAATGCCTCCAGTAAAGTTAACAATGCTAACGTTGAAGTGGCAGCCGAAAGAGACTTGCAGGCAAAAAAGCTACCTGTAATGAAATTTGATAAATCGGAACATGATTTCGGTACTATTACACAAGGTACTCCGCAGGAGACTATCTTCACTTTTACAAATACAGGTAACGCGCCTTTAATTATTACAAATGCAACTAGTAGTTGTGGGTGTACGGTGCCGAATCCTCCTAAGGATCCTATTGCCCCCGGTGAAACAGGTGAACTTCTTGTGAAGTTTAATGGTTCGGGTCAAAATCAGGTTACCAAGACTATTACGGTAACTGCTAATACGGAAAAGGGACAGGAAATGTTGAGAATTAAAGCATTTGTTAATCCAAAAGACGCGGGACCTACAGCAGCATTGGGCCCTGTTAAATAAGTAACACAAAACTCAATACAAAATTATGGGTGATATAGGACAATTTCTTCCAATGATACTCATCTTTGCCGTGGCATATTTTTTTATGATACGTCCACAGATGAAACGTCAAAAAGATGAGAAGAAATTTGCAGCAGCATTGAAGAAAGGTGATAAAATAGTAACTAAAAGTGGCTTGCATGGTAAGGTCGTGGATTTGAATGATAAGGATTTTTCCTGTATTATTGAGACCATGGCGGGAAGATTAAAATTTGACAGATCCGCCATCTCTATGGAAATGAGCGCCAAATTGAATGTGACACCCAAGGAAAAATAAAGTTAGGCGAGTTTACAATATAAAACACTGGTGAAAGCCGGTGTTTTTTTTGATCTTATAATTAGCTGAAAATCTGTATATTCAACTTTGGAATAATTCCGTACTATGAATTCTAACAGAAGACAATTTATTAAAAACAGCTCTTTATTCCTTATAGGATCAAGTTCCTCCTTCTTATTTCCTGCTGAATTACTCGCATCAATCCGAAAAGGGGTAGGGGCAAACGATCAGATTAACCTGGGATTAATTGGTTGTAATGGTATGGGCTTCAGTAACCTGCTTTCTCTATTGAAAATCAGCGAAATAAGCGTAATTGCACTTTGTGATGTGGATGAAAATGTACTTGCACGGCGCACTTCTGAGCTTGAAAAAGCGGGTATTAAGAAACCGAAGTGGTATAAGGATTACAGGAAATTACTAGACGACAAGGATATTGATATTGTGGTTATCGGAACTCCGGATCACTGGCATTGTCTTCAATTAACCGATGCATTAGCTGCAGGAAAAGATGTGTATTGTGAAAAACCTATAGCTAATTCTATGCAGGAATGCGAACTTATGCTGAACACTGTTGAAAAAAGTGAGCGCATAGTTCAGATTGGCCAATGGCAGCGAAGTCAGCCCCATTTTGTGGATGCTATTAATTTTGTGCACTCCGGTAAACTTGGTGAAATTCGTTTGGCAAAAGCCTGGGCCTATCAGGGATGGATGAAACCGGTTCCCATTCTTCCTGATGAGAATGTGCCTGCCGGGGTAGATTATGATATGTGGTTGGGACCAGCACCAAAACGAGCGTTTAACACCAACAGATTTCATTTTAATTTCAGGTGGTTTTGGGATTATGCCGGTGGCCTTATGACGGATTGGGGAGTTCATTTAATTGACTATGCTCTATACGGGATGAAAGCTGGCACCCCAAAATCTGTAATGGCTATAGGAGGTAAGTTTGCTTATCCGAACGATGCTTCTGAAACACCAGATTCATTACAAGCTGTTTTTGAATATGATGATTTTTCCATTCTATGGGAACATGCTACAGGTATTGATGGAGGAAATTACGGTAGAAATCACGGAATAGCTTTTATTGGGAATAATGGTACATTGGTCTTGGACAGAAGCGGATGGGAAGTAATCCCCGAAAACGAATTTCAGGGGTGGGGCAAGGAAGGCGTTCCACGTATGGATGCACTGCCCTTACAACAGAATCAGGGAAGTGGATTGGATTTGCATACCAAAAATTTTATAGAGGCTGTAAAAAGCAGGAATGCCATGAACCTCAATGCACCTATTAAAGTAGGTTACGATGCAGCCATGGTATCTCATATGGGAAATGTTGCATACAAATCCGGGAATAGGGTATATTGGGATGCAAATGGTGGAAGATTTACAGATCAAACGGCTAATGAAATTATGATGGCTTCTTATAACAATGGCTGGAAATTACCGCAATAAGAAGGATTAGATTTAAAATTGGCCTAATAATAAATTTCTGATCACAGGTTTAAGGAGTAAGTAATTAAATTATTTGTATTTATCATTCAAACCTATGCCTTTAGAAATCATTGGAATAATTTTCTCAAGTCTTGATTCCTTGGTCTTTTGTTGTTTTGCTTCGGTAATGTACTCGCAATAATCTCTTTGCTTATAGGGAGTCAGCGTATTAAATTGCGCATTTAGTCTGGTGTTTTCCAATAAAACATCTTTTAATAGTTTAGGGATGACGATTTCCGTCTTAGGCGATGGTTTTATTTCAAGGCCTTTCTTTTGATTTGCTATGGCCTCTTCAATATAGCTAAGAACTGCTACTTCATCCATATCACTCTCTGCCTTAAATTTCCAATGCCTCATTGATTTTGTTTTACCTTCCTGTGCATTTTCCAATACACCCCTGGGATCACTAAGGAAAACTCCATTAAAAAACCAAATTCCAAAATGATTTTTAAAAGCCAGTATTCCAAGGACATTTTTATTGTTAATGGTGTAGACCGGGGAACCCCACTTCAGAGTTTCAACCAATTCGGTTTTTAAGGCAATTTTTCTTAATTGAGCTATTCCCTCCTTAAATTTTTGAGCTTTTGAATAATAAGCTTCTATTTTTCCTTCAATATCCATATTCCCAGTTATTTACTGGCTACAAGTTCACAAATTTTTACAATAACATCAACTGCCTTTTGCATACTTTCAACAGGTACATATTCGTACTTTCCATGAAAATTATGTCCGCCTGCAAAAATATTAGGACAAGGCAGACCCATAAAACTAAGTTGCGAACCATCAGTACCACCCCTAATAGGTTTTATGATTGGTTCTATGCCCAGTCCTTCCATGGCTTCTTTGGCAATTTCGACCACATGAAAAACGGGTTCTATCTTTTCTCTCATATTGAAATACTGATCTTTTATTTCTACAGATAAATAATCGCCATGTTTTTTGTTGAGATCACTGATAATATTCTTTAGTAATTTTTTTCTCTCTTCGAATAAAGATTTGTCATGATCCCTTATTATGAGTTCCAATTCTGCTTTTTCTATTTCCCCATGCAACTGATTTATATGAAAAAATCCATTACGGCCTTCTGTGTGTTCCGGTACTTCTTTTTTGGGTAATAAATTCATGAATTCACTAATAAGTCCAATTGCATTTACCATTTTTCCTTTGGCGTATCCGGGGTGAACACTTTTTCCCGTAGCCGTAATTTTTGCCTCGGCCGCATTAAAATTCTCATACTCTAATTCCCCAATCTGGCTGCCATCTATGGTATACGCCCAATCGGCGTTGAATTTATTAACATCAAATTTATGTGCTCCGCGTCCTATTTCTTCATCCGGTGTAAAACCAATACGGATAGGGCCATGTTTAATTTCAGGGTGCTTTACAAGGTATTCCATAGCCGTTATGATTTCACAAATACCGGCCTTATCATCTGCTCCAAGCAGAGTTGTACCATCTGTAACAATAAGGTTTTGTCCTTTGTAAAGAAGTAAATCATCAAAATAATCCGGGGAAAGGACAATGTTGTTTTCCTCGTTTAGGACAATGTCTTTTCCATCATAATTCTGAATTAAACGCGGGCTTACATTTGTTCCTGAAAAATCGGGGGTTGTATCAAAATGCGAAATAAAGCCAACAGTAGGCACTTCTTTGTCAATATTTGATGGAAGGGTCGCCATGATATAGCTGTTTGCATCAATAGAAACATCTTCCAGACCAATTTGTTTTAATTCTTCCACAAGTTTATTGGCAAGTACCCATTGTTTTTCTGTGCTCGGTGTACTATCCGAATTAGGATCACTCTGGGTATCTATGGTAACATAGCTAATAAAACGGTCAATTATTTTTTGCATATAAAGTAATTTATATCAAAAATACGACATTACATTAAAGGTTTAAACAGCATTATAATTGTTGTTCTATTCAAATTTCAATTGAAAATAGTACAATATTACAGGCTATGTAAGTTAAGTTTTTTCTACCTTATGAACATATTAACTCAAAATAGATAAGATATGAAACAATTTTACGTGGTTATTTTAGCCCTTGTTTTTGGTGCTATTGGCATTGCAAACGGGCAGATAAGCGGAACTGTTACAGATGATCAGGGGGTACCTCTTGTTGGAGCTTCAATTGTAAAAAAAGGGACTAGCACAGGTACAACTACAGACTTCGATGGAAAATTTTCTATCGATGCTATTCTTGGAGACAGGCTGATTGTTTCGTTTATAGGCTATGAAACTTTAGAGGTTTTGGCCAATAGTACTATTTTGAACATCACTCTCGTATCTGGTTTAGAATTGAGTGAGGTAATTATAACTGGTTCCCGAAACCCCAACAGGGTTGCAACAGAGAGCACGGTTCCTGTAGATGTTATAGATGTAAAAGAATTGGCAAGTGTTGGTCCACAGGTAAATTTAAATCAAATTTTAAATTACGTGGCGCCTTCATTTACTTCCAATACACAAACCATTTCGGATGGTACAGATCATATAGATCCTGCCTCTTTAAGAGGTTTGGGACCAGATCAGGTATTGGTTTTGATAAATGGTAAAAGAAGACATACCTCTTCGCTCGTAAATGTAAATGGCACATTTGGTAGGGGAAGTGTAGGGACAGATTTAAATGCTATTTCTACAGCTTCTATACAGCGAGTTGAGGTACTTAGAGATGGAGCTGCGGCACAATATGGGTCCGATGCAATTGCAGGAGTAATAAATATTATTCTTAATAAGGATGCAGGTGAATTAAATCTTACCGTAACTACTGGCGCCAATTTTTCCAAGAATGCCAATGGGCAAACAGGAGGTTCAGATGGTGAAGCCACCAATATAGCCGGCAGTTATGGAATTTCTTTGGGTGAAAGAGGAGGATATATAAACTTTTCCGGAGATTTCGATGTTCGTCAGGACTATAGCCGGATGAAAGAATGGGAAGGTGATGTATTTAATCAATACAATACTGTAGAGCGATTTGCAAATGCTGATGGTTATGATGTAGCTGCTTTATTAGATGACGATGTAACTGATGTACTATTTTATGCAAATGCTGCAGGCATTGATACAGGTACGGCGACTACTAAAGCAGAATTACAACCAATTCTCTCTGTTGACAATACAGAATCTGAATTAACGGCAAGGGGTTTGGTAAGAAGTGATTTTAATATGAGAGTAGGCCAGTCAGCCTTAAGAGGGGGTCGATTTTTTGCTAATTTTGCACTTCCCTTAGACGATTATGGAACAGAATTATATTCTTTTGCCGGGATTAGCTCAAGAACAGGAAATTCTGCAGGTTTTTACCGGCTTCCTAATCAGAGTAGAACATTTACTCCTGCTTATCTTAATGGATTTCTACCAGAAATAAATTCCAATATCAAGGATCAATCCATATCTGTAGGTATAAAGGGAAAAGTAGGCGATTGGAGTGTAGATTTCAGTAATACCTATGGAAAGAACGCATTTCTTTATACTATAGGAAATACCTTTAATGCTTCTCTGCAAAGTTCGTCACCTACTACCTTCGATGCTGGTGGATTTTCCTTCTCACAAAATACGACCAACCTCGATATAACTCAGTTTTATGATGATATCTTTAGTGGGTTTAATGTAGCTTTTGGTGGGGAATACCGTTTGGAGAACTATGAAATTGTAGCCGGACAAGAATCTTCATATGCTCAGTATACCGCAGCCGGAGAAGTCATTACACTTTCTACGCAACAGCCATCTCAGGATTTCTTTGGAAGTGCCAGGCCAGGAGGTTCACAAGTGTTTCCTGGGTTTAGTCCTAATAATGAATTATCAAGGAGCCGTAGCAGTGTAGCGGGATATCTGGATTTGGAAGCTGATTTTTCTGAAAGTGTTCTTGTGAGTTTTGCAACACGTTTCGAAAACTACAGTGATTTTGGCTCTACGATAAATTTTAAAGTTTCATCGCGTGTTAAGATTAGCGATAATTTCAATCTTAGGGGAGCACTAAATACCGGTTTTAGGGCGCCTTCCTTACATCAGATTTATTTTAATTCAACATCAACAATTTTCGATCAGAACGGAGATCCACAGGAGGTAGGTACCTTCTCCAATGATAGCAGAGCAGCTAGTCTTTTAGGAATACCTCAATTAAAGGAGGAAACATCGAGTAGTATAAGTTTAGGTTTAACAGGTAAAATACCTGATGCCAACCTTACAGTAACTGTAGATGGGTATTTTGTAAAAATAGACGATAGGGTTGTATATACCGGGCAGTTCCAGGGCCCTGGAACAGGCACGGAATTGGATAACCTTCTTAGACAGGCAAATGCTTCCAGAGCTTCATTTTTTGCCAACGCAATTGACACAGAATCTAGGGGTATAGATTTAGTATTGACCCAAAGAGCTAATGTGTGGGATGGATGGATGCTTAATTCAACTTTGGCAGCTACTTTTTCTAAAACCCAACAGGTAGGGGAGATAAAGGCATCACAGGTTCTTGAGGACGCCGGTCTTGTAGATACCTACTTCCCTGAAGATAGCAGGGTTTATCTGGAAGAAGCAGTACCCAGAACAAAAGTGAATTTAACTTTTAATCTTTCTTCAGACCAATGGATATTCTTTTTAAGAGGTGTGTATTTTGGAAAAGTTACCGAAGCGACCACCAATATTGACAGACAACAGGTTTTTGGCACCAAATTCGTAACGGATCTTTCTGTGGGGTACAAGGCTACGCCCTCACTTACCTTTACTGTTGGAGCAAACAATATATTTGACACATATCCAGACAGAGCTGCCGAGGTTTTGGCAGACGGTGGTAATAATCGTAGCAGCGGCCGTTTTGATTGGTCTCGGAGAGCGCAACAATTTGGTATTGGAGGTAGATTTCTATTTGCAAGAGTAAATTTTATCTTAAAATAATCCATTTACCGGAATTAATTGAAAAGCTACCATCTTTGGTAGCTTTTTTGTTTATCTCTATAAAGTTGAAAGAAGTATAATTTTTGATTAAAAATATAGTTTATATAGAAACCTTATTTGATTGTCTGCCTAAAGGATTTAAAATCATGAAATTGAATCATTTATTCCCTATTCTGCTTTTTTTTGTCATTTTCACAAGTACCGGCCAAACAACGGACTGTACTTTAGGTATTGGTGGCAAGGACACGGAAACCGTAATTAAAGTATTTCAGCTAAGTGAAGAACAGTTAGTCCAAATGGAAGGCTGGATTCAGGAATTGAAAAAATCCAATGAAAAAATTGAGGAGAAAATTGATGATTTATTAGATGAGCATCCGCAGAGTAACGAAGAAGAATTACAAATCTTAGCTGCAAAGTTTAAGGTACTACGAAACGAAATTATCGATAATTCAAAAAGATGCGATGAAAAATTGGTAGGGATATTGAATGAAAATCAATACAAGAGGTATATTGCCCTTTGCAATGAGGCGGTACGAAGACCATTAATTGGATTAAGATCTAAAGATGAATCTTCGCCTGAGTAATTTTAACATTTGAGAAATTACGAAATAGTTTTTTCGAGGATGTTAACCTAATTGAAGTTTGTATTTTTGAACAAACTTATTCCAGATAATGTACAAGTTCCTGATCAGACCACTTCTTTTCCTTTTGGACCCGGAAAAAGTGCATCACCTGTCATTTACCCTGATAAAATTAGTATCAAAAATTGGATTTACGGCTGTTTTTAGATCGTTATATCTGATAAAAGATAAACGATTGGAAAGAGAGTTGTTTGGTATAAAATTTAAAAATCCGGTTGGTCTTGCAGCCGGTTTTGATAAGGATGCCAGGCTATATAATGAACTCTCAAATTTTGGATTTGGTTTTATTGAAATAGGTACTGTAACGCCTAAACCACAAGGGGGTAATCCAAAAAAAAGACTTTTCAGATTAAAAGCAGATCAGGCAATAATAAACAGAATGGGTTTTAATAATCTCGGTGTTTTTAAAGCTGTTGAAAACTTAAAGAAAAAGCACAATGTAATAATAGGAGGTAACATAGGTAAGAATAAAATCACACCAAATCATCTTGCAACCAAGGATTATTTGATATGCTTTGAAGCACTTTTTGACTATGTTGATTATTTTGTTGTAAATGTGAGTTCTCCAAATACTCCTGGCCTCCGGGAATTACAGGATAAGGAGCCTCTTACTGCGCTTTTGATGGATTTAAAACGTGAGAACCGGGAACATGCTCAAAGAATGGCTGTTAGTGAAAAGCCAATTCTTCTAAAAATCGCTCCGGACCTTACAAATGATCAGTTATTAGATATAATTGAAATTGTTGAAGTAACCAGGATTGAAGGCATAATTGCTACGAATACAACCATCGCCAGAGAAAACCTGAAATCAGATTGTGTACTTGTGGAAGAAAAAGGTGGATTAAGCGGAAAACCTCTAGCAAATAGAAGTACGGAAGTTATTAGATTCCTTTCTGAAAAAAGCAATAAAGCATTTCCAATAATTGGGGTGGGTGGTATTCATTCTGCTAAAGATGCCCTGGAAAAATTAGAAGCAGGCGCAGATTTAATACAATTATGGACCGGGTTTGTCTATGAAGGACCTGCTTTGGTTAAAAGGATAAATAAGGCCATTCTGGATCAATCCTAAACGCTAACTACAAGTTTCAATTTAATACAAATATTGTTGCATTATCTTAAAAAAGGTTACTCCATCCATTAATTGGTCCAATAATCAACCACCAATACATCATCTACAAAGGGCCCAATAAGATTCACAAACTCTTTATGATCCGGATGTGGCAAATATATGGCTCGATCTTCTTCATTTTTAAAGCTTACAAAAAAGCAATGGGTAAAACCTTTATCCAGTCCTTCCGGACTATTGTTTAAACCCCATTCGAAATCCAGGATTTGTGGAATTTTATCTTGTAAAGCACCAAATGCCTCTTCAAAGGATTTTAATTGTTCTGCAGACGCTTCTTCCTTAAACTTAAAAAGGACCACATGTCTTAAAACACTGTCTTTAGTATTTTTTAATTCTGTTTTTGTCTGATCTGGTTGTTTTTCCATTTTTAATATAGCAAAGCTAATTGATGCCAGGCCAAGAACTACTAACATCAAGAGAAACTTAGTTTTCATAAATAAAATTTTTGAAAGATAAAGAAAAGCAGGAAACTTTTGTATTTTGAGGAATGATTCTTATAAATTGACAATTTGAATTACGAAATACTTTCTGCCTTTATCCTGGCAACATCAGCCTTGGCTATATCACCCGGACCCGATAATATTTTTGTCTTAACACAGAGCATAGCTAATGGTACAAAATACGGTCTTTCAACCACTGCAGGACTAATCAGCGGATGTATAGTTCATACTACTTTGCTTGCATTCGGTGTATCCGCATTAATTAAGGAAAATGACCAGGTTTTTTTTATTATTAAGTTATTTGGTGCTAGCTATTTGTTTTTCCTGGCTTATAAAGTATACCGAACTAAGGCCCATATAACCATAGATAATGCAGAAATACCTAAGAAGTCCTTGAGTCAATTATTCAGGCAGGGTTTTACCATGAATGTGCTAAATCCGAAGGTCACTATTTTCTTTCTTGCTTTTTTCCCCGGATTCCTCTTTAGCGAAGATTTGAATACGGTAATTCAATTTTATGTTCTCGGTTTATTATTTATGCTAGTTACATTTCTTATTTTTTCTTCAATTGCATTGCTATCAGGGGCAATTGCCATTCAAATTAAAAAGCATTCGGGTATTGAAGTATTTCTCAAATGGTTACAAATTGTTGTCTTTATCGGTATCGGCATCTTCCTGTTATTTTCGGATAATTAGTGCTAATTTTGGCAAATACCAGTATCGCCATATGCCTGAAAAAGTAAAGATTATTGAATGCCCCAGAGATGCTATGCAAGGCATTAAAAGCTTTATACCCACAGAAAGAAAAATAGCTTACATTCAATCACTACTGGGTTGTGGCTTTGATACCATAGATTTTGGGAGTTTTGTATCTCCAAGGGCCATACCCCAAATGGCGGATACAGCTGAAGTGCTTTCAAGATTAGATCTTTCCAAATCAAAAAGCAAGTTATTGGCTATTGTGGCCAATGTACGAGGGGCAAATGAAGCAAGTATACACCAGGACATTGATTATCTGGGATATCCTTTTTCTATTTCTGAAAATTTTCAAATGCGGAATACCCACAAAACAATTGCTCAATCAATAGATATTTTGGACGAAATTCTTGAAATAGCGTATGCAACCAATAAAGAGGTAGTTACCTATATATCTATGGGATTTGGCAATCCATATGGTGATCCATGGAGTGTAGAAGTTGTCGGCGAATGGACCGAAAAATTAGCTAATATGGGGGCCAGGATATTGTCCCTGTCCGATACCGTGGGGACTTCCACTCCTGAAGATATCAGTTACTTATTTGAACATTTAATTCCTAAATACCCGCAGGTTGAATTTGGAGCCCATTTACATACTACCCCAAGCAAATGGTACGAAAAAGTAGATGCCGCTTATAAAGCAGGCTGCCGCAGGTTTGATGGAGCAATACAAGGGTTTGGAGGCTGTCCAATGGCCAAAGATGAATTAACGGGAAATATGCCCACTGAAAAAATGTTGTCCTATTTTACTGAAAATAAAGTAGATTCCGGAGTTCAGTGGATGGTCTTCGAAGCTGCATTTAATAAGGCCTCTGAGCTGTTTTCTAACTATTAGCAAAGCTTACCTTAATACCATGCCTAAAGCCAATATAAGTAGCTTTATAAACCCTTTTTAATATCTGACAAAGATCCCCAAAGAAGCCGCAAAAGGATGTCCGGGGCGCAAACCTGCAGGAACACGCGATACTGCATATGTCTCATCCAATAGATTTATGATTCTGCCATTGATACTGAAATGATCATTAAGATGATACTTTGCTGATAAATCTACTACAAAACTTGATGGTACTAATTCATTAGGGGGAATACTCCCACTTCCGGCTTTGGTTCTGAAGGAGCCATTGTGTCTTCCACTTAGATTGAGCTCATAGGAAGGGTGCTCCAATGATATCAAGGCATTAAACTGATGTTTGGGGATATAGGGCATTTCATCACCCTTAGTAACTTCTCCCCAAATATCATTTGGACTATCAAAACTACTTTGAAATTCTGCATGGGTGTAAGTATAAGCAAAAGTTATGGGAAGCTTTAGCTTCTTGTGGTTGTTTAAGGCGTTGTAATTTAACAAGACCTCTAATCCTGTCACATCTACTTCACCGGCGTTGAACTGTTCCAAACTTCCTGTACCTCCAGTGGCAGCCAGATCACTACCTAAAAGATTGCTATAGTCATTATAGAATCCTACCAACTCTCCTGAAAAGTTTCCAAAGGTGAATCGGGAACCCAGCTCATAATTAATACTTTCTTCGGGCTGTTCACCTTCTTTGCTTGTTGGGGGCGAAAATCCTTTATGAATACCACCAAAAACAGATATCTGGCTGAAATTATAATTCAAACCCATCCCTGGAATCCAGACGTTCACTTGGTTTTCACGGGTTGAGAGGTCAATCCCCTGGCGCGAGATGTCATTCTTGCCATAGTCTTTTCGTCCCAGGGAAATAGATTCATACCTTAACCCCGGTGTAACAGTCAGGTTTTTATATTTAAGTTTATATAGGATATAACTAGAGAATGCACTGGCATCACTAATCCGATTGGCATCGGTACCAGGAGTGCCTGCCGTAGTCAGGTTCATAATACCATTATTGATCCCATAACCATCAACCCATTGAAATCTGTCTTCTTCGTCTACATGAAAACGAGCGCCCAATTCCAGATCATGAAAGGTATTATCACCATTCCAATGGTAATCAATTTTCGTCTGAATACCTTGTGATACATATTTTCTGTTATTGGCTTTTACCAATAAGGCATCAGCTGCTTCATCCTGATTACCAGCGATAACATTGTAATATTCCACATTGGTTAACGGGTCTTCAAGAATATTTGAAATACTCCTGCGGTCTCCGTTTAATGTTACGGCATCTAGTTTATACCAGTTTCGGCTAAATCCATTGTAATAGGAGGTTGTAGTGATATTAAAATAATCGCTAAAATCCACAACATAGGTGGCCTGCATCTGGATATGATCATTAGTCATCTCGTCTGCCTGAGAACCGGCATATCTCCTGAATGGGGTATTTTCAAAATCACTATCCGTAAGGCCTACATAAGTTTCATTGGACTCCTCATCGGAATATTGAAATTTCATATCCAGGATATGTTTTAGTTTGGCTGTTGGCGCCGAATTAAATCTAAATTTTGCTAAAAGATCGTTTTTATCAAATCCTGTATTACCACCATTATCCAACTTTTTAAAGCCATCAGAATTGAAGTTTAAATATTCAATAATATATCCAAAACGCTCTTTGCTATCTCCTAATTTTAATTGTAGATCTCCACTATTGTAAGTGCCATAGTTTGCTAGCAGCGAAGCATGAAAAGTGTCTGGTATAGTTGAGGAAATCAAATTTATTGCACCACCGGTAGTAAAGGGCCCATATTGTATCTGGCTACTTCCTTTCAGAATTTCTACCGCCTGCATTCTTGCAATTGATGGGAAATAATAAGCAGCCGGAGCACTGTAGGGGGCAGGAGCAATGAGTACAGCATCCTCCATCAAAGTAATCTTAGCGCTCCTTTCCGGAGAGGTACCCCTTAGACTAATATTTGGTCGTAGTCCAAAACCGTCTTCCTCAACAAGAGTATAATTGTACTTTTGTAATTCAGGTTGAGATACATAGTAGGCAGCTCCCGTTCGGTTCTTCGCCTGGAATTTGCTACCCAGGATTACATTGGCTGATAATACTACCTCCTCTAGTTTTATTAAGTTGGAATCCTGGACTTGAGTAATGAGGCGGGTTGATTGTCCATAGGCCAGATTCAAAAAAACACCAGTTAAGAAAAGGGAAAGTAAGCTCTTCATTTTATTTAGACTAAATACAAATAGAGATAAATATAGCTGCCAAAATTAGAAACAATATTTAAAATAAAAAAGCTTATTTAGATTTAATACAAATAAAATTATCCACCTTAGTCATTTTGACAGAGTTGTATCTGTACATAAATAAAGACACTTAATAAATTGATATACTCATTAAAGTTCTTCTGTCAAATAAAGTGTATATTTGCACGCAATTAATCCTTAATTGCCATGGAAGCTCACCTAAATAAAATTCTTGGAGAAGGTCTTACATATGACGACGTACTCCTTGTTCCGGCTTTTTCTGAAATTTTACCCAGAGAAGTAAGTATTCAAACAAAATTTACTAAGAATATTACTATCAATATTCCTATCGTTTCGGCTGCTATGGATACAGTAACCGAATCAAGAATGGCTATTGCGATGGCTCAAGAGGGTGGCATTGGTGTATTACATAAGAATATGTCAATAGAGCAACAGGCCATAAAGGTTCGAAAAGTTAAAAGGGCGGAAAGCGGAATGATTTTGGATCCTGTGACGCTACATCTTGACGCTTTGGTGGGTGACGCTAAAGCCAGTATGCGTGAGCATAGTATAGGCGGTATTCCGGTTGTTGATGAAAATCAAAAACTAATCGGCATTGTAACCAACAGGGATCTTAGATTTGAGAAGGATAATAGCCGGCCGATTGCTGAAGTCATGACAAAATCCAATCTCGTTACTGTCGCTGAAGGAACTTCCTTGGAACAGGCGGAGGGTATACTTCAGATCAATAAAATTGAAAAACTTCCAGTTGTAGATAGCACGAATAAGCTTGTTGGACTTATCACATTCCGTGATATTACCAAGCTAACGCAAAAGCCAATAGCAAATAAGGATAGATATGGAAGACTAAGGGTAGCAGCTGCAATTGGTGTAACCTCGGATGCTTTAACAAGAACCAAAGCTTTGGTAGAGGCCGGGGTCGATGCGGTTGTAGTAGATACGGCTCATGGTCATACAAAGGGTGTGGTTAGTATCCTTAAAGATGTTAAGAAAAAATTCCCGGAGCTTGATGTCATTGTCGGTAATATTGCCACAGCAGACGCTGCAAAGTATTTAGTAGAGGCGGGAGCTGATGCTGTAAAAGTGGGAATAGGGCCCGGCTCTATTTGCACAACGAGAGTGGTCGCAGGTGTTGGATTTCCGCAATTCTCGGCGGTATTGGAAGTTGCTGCGGCTATCAAAGGCAGTGGTGTTCCGGTAATTGCGGATGGCGGAATACGTTATACCGGCGATATCCCAAAAGCCATTGCGGCTGGTGCAGATTGTGTAATGTTGGGGTCTCTATTAGCCGGAACCAAAGAATCACCGGGAGAGACAATTATTTACGAAGGCAGAAAATTTAAGTCCTACAGAGGTATGGGATCTGTGGAGGCCATGAAGGAGGGAAGTAAGGATCGGTATTTCCAGGACGTGGAAGATGATATTAACAAGTTGGTGCCCGAAGGCATTGTTGGACGAGTTCCTTATAAAGGAGAGCTTTTTGAAAGTATCCACCAGTTTGTTGGAGGACTCAGGGCTGGTATGGGTTATTGCGGTGCCAAAGATATTGACACTTTAAAAGAAACAGGAAGATTTGTAAAGATTACTGCGAGTGGTATTAATGAGGGCCACCCTCATGATGTAACGATTACAAAGGAATCTCCCAACTACAGCCGTTAATCCTGTTAAATAAAATCTAATAATCGAATATTGTCCAACTTTGTTGGATGCTTTCCCTATTTTTAGATCTGAATATCTCAGAAGCAACTAAATCCATTTTATATGAAAATTTTTCAATTCCTAACAGTTGTTCTAGGTCTTATTGGTACTACAGTTTATTCCCAAAATAAGTCCATTAATTTAGGTGAAAAGTATAAATCAAATTCATTTTTTACTGTTAATAGGGAGTTAACTCAATTGACAGATGATCCTTACGCAGTGAGGCTAAACCCTGCTCCTGGTGATGGGCTTTCATATCTTAAAGATGTAAGTTTTAAAGAAGGAACTGTAAATATTGAGTTGCTTGGGGAAAACAATCCAGGCAGGAGTTTTGTAGGATTCGCTTTTAACATACAAAATGATTCTACATATGAGGTTGTTTATTTCAGACCTTTTAATTTCATGGCTGAGGAAAAGCTTCGGAAAGCACACATGGTACAATATATTTATCACCCAGAATTTACCTGGAAAAAACTTAGGGAAACTCGTACGGGTGAATTTGAAAATGAAATAGTGAATCCACCAGACCCGGACCAGTGGTTTAGGGCGAAAATAGAAATTGAGAAGAATACTGTAAAAGTCTTTGTTGAGGACTCCGAAAAAGCGGTTTTGGAAATTAAGCGTCTTACTGAAATAAAATCAGATAAAATAGGTATATGGACGGGTTTCAACTCTTCGGGCTCATTCAGAAACCTGCATTTGGAAACCAGGTAACTTATTTTACGTTTCCACTATACGTTTTCCAGTCTTTTTCCAGGTAGATATTATCTCCAAAGTATCGTGCAATATTTAAAAAAGGATCTGGTTTTTGATATCCGGGCACAGGAGATAGCATATTAAGTTGCTCATCCATGAATACCACGGTCGGATAGCTCAAACGACCTTGCAACAATGCGGCCGCTAATTCGTGATAACCTCTTTTACCCGATGGAACATATTTATAGGTTTTTCCTTTAAAATCAATAGGTTCTTTCCCTTCGCCATCCAACTTGACCATATAAAAGTTATCGGTCATGTATTCTGCCACTTCGGCATTTTGAAAAGTGTCCTTGTCCATTTTTTTACACCAGCCACACCAATCGGTATAGACGTCAATAAATATTTTCTTCGGATTTTTGTCAGTTGCCGCCAGGGATGTAGCTTCATCCCAGCTAAGCCAATTAACTTCCTGGGCATTTGATGTAAAGGTTAATAAACCAATAATGACTACAAGAATTGGCTTAGAAAATGTTGGGGACTTAAATTTCATAAGTTTCGATTTGAGTTATTAGTCCAATTACTGTACCAAAACTAACGAAAATATAGCTGCTTTATTTCACCGAGGCTTTTTGATTCTTTTCTTCAAACAAATCTTTAACATCAATTTGGTTCCTTATCAGATCATCAAAAGTTTCCTTTTCCCTAATAAGTACAGGTTTATCCTGGTACCAAAGTACTTCAGCTGGCCTGTATCTGGAGTTATAATTACTGGCCATAGTAAAACAATACGCTCCTGCATTTTTGAAGCATAAGATATCACCCTCAGAAATTTCATTAATTCTCCTGTTATTCGCAAAAGTATCAGTTTCACAGATATAACCTACCACGGAATAATAGCGTTCCCTTCCTTTCGGATTGGAGATGTTAATAATTTGGTGATTTGCACCATATAGCATGGGACGAATTAGATGGTTAAAGCCTGAATCTACGCTGGCAAAAACAGTAGAAGTAGTCTGTTTTACGACATTGACTTTTGCAAGAAAATAGCCGGCTTCACTTACAAGAAATTTTCCAGGTTCAAATGCCAGAGTCAATTCTCTACCATACTCTTGACAAAACTCATTGAACCTTTTACTTAATTTTTCGCCCAGTTCCTCAATATTGGTCTCTATATCTCCATCCTTGTAAGGAACTTTAAATCCACTGCCAAAATCAATAAAATCCAGCTCTCTAAAATTTTTAGCTGTTTCAAAGAGAATTTCGGATGCATATAAAAACACATCGATATCCAGGATATCACTTCCCGTATGCATATGTATCCCATTTATTGTCATTTTTGTTAATTCTACTATCCTAAGCAAATGAGGAATTTGATGGATACTAACACCAAATTTTGAATCAATATGTCCCACCGATATATTAGAATTGCCTCCTGCCATTACATGAGGATTTATTCTGACACATACGGGTATATCGGGATGTTTGCTTCCGAATTGCTCCAGGATGGAAAGATTATCAATATTTATTCGCACTCCTAAAGCTGCTGCTTCTTCTATTTCTTCTAATGAAACTCCGTTGGGTGTATAAATGATTGATTCAGGTTTAAAACCAGCTAAGAGGCCTAGTTTTACTTCTTGTATTGATACGGTGTCTAAACCACTACCAAGCTTATTCATTAATCTCAGAATTGTGAGATTGGAAAGTGCTTTTGCCGCATAATTCAGTTTTAATTTTTTGACCGTATTAAAGGCATTAGTTAGCCTGTTGAACTGAGATGTTATCTTTTCAGCATCGTAAACATATATGGGATTACCATATTCTTGGGTAATATTTAAGAGATCAGAATACTTCATTTTCAACCATGGTTTTAAACAAATCTAAAATACTTAAGGAAAATGCACAAAATAAAAGATAGATTTATTATAAATAAAACAATTAGTTATAAATGTAACAATTTAATATTTTGAGCTATTTGTGACTATGGCATTCCCTTTGTATTTTTAGAAAAAGGTTTTGTTATGAAATTACCCTTTTTTCCTTTGCAATCTGTTTTCTTCCCCGGCGAAAAAGTACCTCTCCACATTTTTGAGGATAGGTATAAACAACTTATCAATGATTGTCGGAGGGAAGCTATCACTTTTGGGATACCGGTGTATATTAACGACAGTATTGCTTTTGGTACCGAGGTTCAGCTCATGGAAGTTGTGAATACCTATGAAAGTGGTGCTATGGATGTAGTATGTGTGGCAAGACAAATATTCAGGGTTATTTCCTTTGATAATACTATGGGCGACAGATTATATGCTGGAGGGGAAGTAGAATTCATTGATAATATTAAAGACAGTGAACTCTCCGCAAAACAAGAGGTGTATTCCAAACTTAAAGAGTTATACGAATTAATGGAAGTACCATTTGCTCCTGTTGAATTAGAAATGTTTAATAGTTATACCCTTGCCCACAAAATGGGTCTTTCATTTGAACAGGAGTACGAGCTATTGCAGTTGGCAAGTGAAAAAGAACGATTGAAATTTATCATGAATCATCTGTTGGTAACGATTCAGGTTCTCAATGAAGTTAATCGAACTAAATTACTTATTGAATTGAATGGTCATTTCAAGAACTTTGATCCGTTAGATTTTAAAGCTTTTAAAATTTAAAGTAAATGCTGATTGAATACCTTTTTCCATATAGTAATTAAGACTATTATTTCAGAGTTTGTTGATCTTTAAAAAGATTAAGTCCTATTTGTCGTTTTATTAGGGTAAATGCGGTCCGTTTCCTATTTTTGCTCCCTAACCCACATAAAACATAATATGAATCTTCACGAATATCAGGGAAAAGAAATTTTAGCAAGTTTTGGAGTTCGAATTCAAAGGGGTCTAGTAGCCCATAATCCCAAAGAAGCCGTAGATGTTGCAAAACAACTTACGGGAGAGACCGGTACTGAATGGTTTGTGATAAAGGCACAGGTTCATGCCGGAGGAAGAGGTAAAGGAGGGGGCGTAAAGCTGGCTAAAAATTTAAAAGAGGTAGAGGAGATTTCAGGTAATATTATAGGAATGAATTTGATTACTCCTCAAACTTCAGCTGAGGGTAAAAAAGTTCATCAGGTGCTGATCGCAGAGGATGTCTATTATCCGGGAGAAAGTGAGACCAGTGAATTTTACATGTCTGTTTTGTTGAATAGAGCCATTGGAAAAAACATGATAATGTACTCAACTGAAGGAGGTATGGATATTGAAGAAGTAGCGGATAAAACACCACATCTTATATTTACTGAGGAAATTGATCCGGCTGTAGGTTTATTGCCATTCCAGGCCAGAAAAATTGCTTTTAACCTTGGTTTATCCGGTATTGCTTTTAAAGAAATGACCAAATTTGTAACAGCGCTTTACAAGGCATATGAACAAAGTGATTCTAATTTGTTTGAAATTAATCCGGTACTCAAAACTTCAGACAATTTAATATTGGCTGTTGATGCAAAAGTTTCTATAGACGATAACTCGTTATACAGGAGAAAGCAATATGCTGAAATGAGGGATTTACGTGAGGAAAGCCCAATTGAAGTCGAAGCACGTGCAGTAGGGTTGAATTATGTGGATCTTGATGGAAACGTAGGGTGTATGGTCAACGGAGCCGGATTGGCAATGGCTACAATGGATCTTATCAAAATGGCAGGTGGGGAGCCGGCTAACTTTTTGGATGTGGGAGGAACTGCGGATGCGAAAAGAGTCGAAGAGGCATTTCGAATTATTTTAAAGGATCCCGCAGTGAAGGCTATCCTCATTAATATTTTTGGGGGTATTGTAAGGTGCGACCGTGTAGCACAGGGGATAGTAGATGCTTATAAAAATATGGGAGATGCTATAAAAGTTCCAATAATTGTTCGATTGCAAGGCACGAACGCAGAATTGGCGAAAGAGATCATTGATAATTCCGGATTAGCGGTACATTCAGCTGTTCAATTTCAGGAAGCTGCAGATAAAGTCAAAGAAGTTTTAGCTTAAAAATAAGCTGCTTCAGATAATTTTAATAGAGGGTATTGTTTTATACATTACCCTTTTTTTATGGCTTAAATTCCTGTTGTTAGAATGTTTACTTTATTAAAACATTGTTAAAAAGTATCATTTTTTGTAACAACTTTAAACTTAGTACGTCTATTATTACATATTCATCAATCATTAAACAAACAATCATGAGAAAATTCAGTTTAGTTTTAGTCGCTGCGGCATTATTTATTTCAGGAAATCTATTTGCCAATGATTCGGATAATACCGATCCACAAAGAAGTTTGAAAACACAAATTCAAGAACTATTAAAAGTAAACAAACTAGTTGTTGAAGATTTTGAGGAATTAACAGCTAATGTCCTTTTTACTGTTAATAGTGAAGAAGAAATTGTGGTTATTTCTGTAGAAACAGATGATTCAGAATTAGAGTTATTTGTAAAAAGTAAACTCAACTACAAAAAAGTTGAATTAAATGAATTTGTAGAAGGTAGAATGTATAGGATGCCTTTGCGCGTTAAGGCCTAACAGCGTGTTACAAAAGATAAAAGTCCTGAAGAAATTCAGGGCTTTTTTTTGTTCTTGTATTTGACATAACTAAGATCCGGTTTTTTTTTAGGTTTTTCGTGTTTCTTTGAAGGAGTGCTTTCTGTCTTTTTGGTTTGTTTTAAGACATCCTTTGGGATTTTTGGATTTTCTTTTGTGCCTCTTAGATGAATAACCAGTCCATTAAGGAAATTACGCAATACCTGATCTCCACATTCTCTGTATTTAGGATGCCCTTCTTTTCGGCAAAAGGCGCCAATTTCACTCTTGGAAATTCTGAAATCAACTAATTCAAGAATTTTTACAATTTCATCATCCCGGAGCATTAATGCAACCCGAAGTTTTTTTAATATATCATTATTGGTCATATCAGGCATTTTATGCAAGGTATTACAAATTAACAAGCCATTGCCGTTTTTTGCTCTATCGGGTAGTTTTTTATACGAAATTGCCCATTTTATTGTTATATATACACCTAAATTTAGAGAGGGACTAACAAATGGGAAAATGAGTACTTATAAAGAAAAGCTTAGCATTTTATCCGAAATGATTGCTTTTGCAAAGGCCGATCATGCTTTAAAAGATTCGGAATATAATTTTCTGTTTGGTGTTGCTGTTAGTTTGGGTATAGATAAGGAAATATTTGATTCTCTCCTCAGGAAACAGATAAAAATAGTCATCCCGAAAACTCAGGCAGATCGTATTCTGCAATTCCATAGACTTGTGCTCTTGATGAATGTTGACCAGGAACAACATCAAATTGAAATTAGCAAACTACACAATATTGGACTGGGAATGGGTTTACCTCCATCTGCTATTGAACAGGTTCTTACCGTTATGCACGATTATCCCGATAAGATAATTCCCCCGGATGTGCTTATAAATATTTTTAAGGCACATTATAACTAAATTTAGGCATTGCCAGTCCGGTAAATTCCCAATTTTTAGCGTTTAAACTGTGCATTTCCATAAAACTTTTAGCATTTAAAATACACTTCAAAAGCGAGTTAATGCGCCATAATGACACCTAAAGAACCTATTAATGAGTCAAAAAGGCAGTCAATCAAGCTTGGTATATGATTTGTCTTATATTAAACAGTTAAAAAAGTATAATATAAAAGACATCACCATGAGTATAGTTAAAAGAAACAATTTGGTTTTCCCTTCCTTAATGAATGAAATTCTTAAACCTGATTGGTTTGGGGGATTGGAAAATTATAAAGGGACATTTCCTCCAGTAAATATTCAGGAGACTGAAACCAGTTTTGAACTGGAATTATCAGTTCCTGGAAGAAAAAAAGAAGATTTCAATGTCGAAATAGATGAACAAATTTTGACAATTACCAGTGAAACGAAAAAAGAAGAAGAAGTAAAAGAAGAGAATTACACTCGAAAGGAATTTTCTTATTCTTCGTTTAAAAGATCATTTACACTGCCAGAAACGGTGGATGAGGAAGGAATTAAAGCTTCTTACGAAAATGGTATTTTAAGGTTCACTTTACCTAAGAAAGAAGAAGCATTACCCAAACCCAAAAGATTAATTGAGATTGGGAAATAGGGATAAGAAATACTATGAGGAGCCCTCTTTAGGGCATTCATAATAGTTGGTTTGTTTAGTTGGTTAGGAAGAGCGTCTTGGTTATTCAGGGCGCTCTTTTTTTTACCCCTGGTGCTGCAGCATTTTTATTTCATCTCGGAGTTTAGCAGCATTCATGAAATCCAATTCTTTTGCTGCTTTTTCCATTGCTTTTCTTTTGTCGCGGATTAACTTTTCCCTTTGTTCCTTAGTAATATATTGCAAATCAGGTTCCGCGGCTCTAATTTCTTCTTTTATAAAGTGATATGTGGAAACAGAATTCTTGGCCAGGGCATTGTCCAGATTTTTATTAAGCGCCTTGGGAGTAATATTATTTGATATATTATAAGCTGATTGTTTATCCCTGCGGTAATTCGTCTCATCAATTGTTTTTTGCATGCTTGCTGTAATTTTGTCCGCATACATTATTGCCTTACCGTTTAAATGACGCGCAGCTCTTCCCACAGTTTGCGTTAATGAGCGGTTACTTCTCAGAAACCCTTCTTTGTCCGCATCCAATATAGCCACAAGGGATACTTCTGGTAAGTCTAACCCTTCTCTTAGCAAGTTAACCCCAATAAGGACATCAAAGATCCCTTTTCTTAGATCCTGCATTATTTCAACTCTTTCGAGGGTGTCCACATCGCTATGTATATATCTGCATCGCACATTAATCCTTGCAAGATACTTAGCGAGTTCCTCAGCCATTCTTTTTGTAAGTGTTGTAACCAGGGTGCGCTCGTCTAATTCTACCCGCTGTTGAATTTCTTCTACCAAATCATCAATTTGATTTAGACTTGGACGGATATCTATTTCCGGATCTAAAAGTCCCGTAGGCCGAATTACCTGTTCTACAAAAACCCCCTGACTGTTCTGAAGCTCATAATCTGCGGGTGTTGCACTAACATAGATTACCTGATTCTGGAGTGCTTCAAATTCTTCAAATTTTAATGGGCGGTTGTCCATGGCAGCAGGTAAACGAAATCCATATTCCACAAGATTTTCTTTACGAGACCTGTCACCGCCATACATTGCATGTACCTGTGGAATGGTAACATGACTTTCGTCAATAATCATTAAGTAGTCATCCGGGAAATAGTCCAGAAGACAGAATGGTCTTGTACCAGGTTCGCGACCATCCAGATACCTAGAGTAATTTTCAATACCTGAGCAGTAACCCAATTCACGAATCATCTCTAAATCAAAATTGGTACGTTCTTCCAATCGTTTGGCTTCAAGAGGTTTTGCAATACTTTTAAAGTAGTCGACCTGGTTTACAAGATCTTCCTGTATCTGATGTATTGCGCCCTGTAGTATATCTGGAGAGGTCACAAACATATTTGCCGGATATATATTAAGGTTTTCATAACGCTCCAAAACCCTATTCTTGTAAGGATCAAATGCTTCAATTTCTTCTATTTCATCCCCAAAGAAATGGATTCTGAAGGCAAGATCGGCATAGCTTGGAAATACATCAACGACATCTCCTTTTACTCTGAAGTTTCCATTTCGGAAATCTGCGGTTGTTCTTGAATAAAGACTCTGAACGAGCTGATGAAGGAATTTGGTGCGGGAAATAACCTGATCTTTCTTAATGGATATTACATTTTTTTGAAATTCCACGGGGTTGCCGATACCATATAAACAGGATACTGAAGCCACCACAATAACGTCTCTTCTACCTGATAATAGGGATGAAGTTGCACTTAGACGTAGTTTCTCTATATCTTCATTAATTGAAAGATCTTTTTCAATATATAATCCAGAGGTTGGGATATAAGCCTCAGGCTGATAGTAATCATAATAAGAGACAAAGTATTCAACGGCATTTTCAGGAAAAAACTGTTTGAATTCAGAATATAGTTGGGCTGCTAATGTTTTATTGTGGGCTAAAACCAGTGTTGGCCGCTGAACTTTTTCAATTACATTGGCCACCGTAAAGGTTTTACCCGATCCGGTAACTCCTAATAGTGTCTGATAACGTTCACCGGTATCTAGGCCTTCTGAAAGCTGCTTAATTGCTTCAGGTTGGTCTCCCGTTGGATCAAATTCCGATATTACCTTAAATTTCATTTGGCAAAGTTACAAAAGGATCAACATTATTCTTAAAATGGTAAGCGATATATGGTGGTTTACCTTTTTAGAGCAAAAAAGCCCTGGATTTCATTATTTAAGTTATCCCTTGCCTTAAACCAATAACTGGAGGCGGGTAATGGCTGTCCATTAAATGTCCCATCCCATCCCTTGGAGGTAGGCATAATCTGTGCCAATAACACACCATATCTATCAAAAACCTGAATAAAAGAGAGTTGGATTTCATTGCTTTCGCGGGGAGCAATATATTGCCAAAAATCATTTATGCCATCCCCGTTTGGAGTGAAAAACTTAGGAAAATCATCGGGCCTCAATTCCCTCTCAATGATCCGCTCGACAATTCCACATCCATTCTTATCATTAACATAAATAGTATGCGTGCCTTCGGAAAGTCCATTAAATATTCCTCTGTCCTGATATGGGCCCTCTATATTGTCTAGTGCGTATTCATAGTCTCCAAGTCCACTAACCTCAATCTTAATTTGTCTGCCATCCATTTCCTGGGAGGTGCTAACTGAAGTAATCTGAGCTATTTCAGATAAAACTACATTAAAATCTTTAGATATACCGCACTCAAATGTTTCTCCACCCTGAACAACTAAATTATAGGCTTCGTAGCGATAAGCACCTACTTCAGATAAAGAAACTTCTGAAGTAGATGAAAGCAAAGACTCTGTACCGTCATCACTGATTTTAAACCATCTAAAACCATCTGCCATGTCATCAGTGGAAATACGTGTTGGAATCTCATTCTTACATATACCTATCTGACCAGGGAAAGTGGTTTCTGGTTTTCTTGGAATAATTTCACCACTTATTGCGTCAAAATAGGCATTACAATCAACAACGGCATTTCCTGTTGTAAAACTTTCCTCTGCGCAAGATCCGGCATCCCCATTTTCATTATAAGGAGTAATTGTTACAAAAATGGGACTATCCTGTGGAAAATCTCCCACCGGATTATAGGTCAATACATTTCCCACATCCAGATTATTTTCTAAATCGGATGCTCCTGCAGAAGAGCCAATCGATAATCTATAGCCCGTAGCAGTAGGGGCATAGGCCCATTTGATTTCAGACCTGACAGATACATTTCCCTGGTTATCAGCTGGTTCAAGTAATGTGGTACAGGGCGGCGTTGTAGTTACGTCCTCAGTTGTAAATGATTCACTCGAACATATTATAAGTTCTCCGTTAAATAAGAATAATTCTATAGTTACATAAATTGTCATGTTTTCCGGGAGTCCAACTTCGGGAGTATAGCTATTCCTTAAACCTGCTGAACGTCTGTTAAGGATATCTCTACCGCCCGGAGTGGTTCCAAGTGATACTAAATATCCTACAATACCGGGCACGGGCGGCCAGGATATAGTTGAACTTACAGGTACAGCCAAAGATCCATTGACGGGACTGGATAATTTTGGACAGGCCTGTCCAGAGACCAATGCCACATTACTTATAAATAGTATACTTAAAATTAACTTTTTCATTTGATAAAAACTATCACTCGGAACATTGTTCATGCAGATTATCTTTTTAATGCAAAATGCCCTTGAATTTGACCACTGCTGTCAGAAATTGCCCGGAACCAATAGTCACTGGAGGGCAGCGGTATGCCATTGAAATTTCCATCCCAACCATTAGAGGAAGGATTTATTTGAGCCAAAAGTCTTCCATATCTATCAAAAATATGTATTGTGTTTATATTTATTTCACCTGTCAAATTGGTTGGGATAAACTGCCAGAAGTCATTAACCCCATCCCCGTTTGGTGTAAAGAATTTGGGAAAACCTTCCAGTGTTAAATCTTGTTCTACTCGTTCTTCTGTAATTCCGCAACCGTTTTTATCCCGAACATATACCGTATATGACCCGGCAGGAATATTATCAAAGACATTACTGTTCTGGTATGGTCCGTTTATATCGTTTAATGCATATTCATAGTCACCAATGCCAATTACATCTACTGTAATACTTATGTCCTGGCCCTGGTCCGTTATATTTATAGAATTGATTGTTGCAATTTCAGAAGATACCACCTTGAAAAGTTGGGAAGTTGGACATTCTACTATACCACTTGCCTGCACTATAGTATTATAAGCTTCATAGCGGTAGTCACCTGTCTCTTCAAGTGACACCTCTGATGTTTCCGAGATCAGGGTTTCATTTCCGAATTGATCAATCTGAAACCACCTGAATCCTTCTGCCGTGTCGGTTGAGGTTACTGCAAAAGGAAGTTCATCCTCACAAAACGAAATAGTGTCAGGAAACGATATTTCCGGATTTATAATGATAAGTTCACCTGTTACCGAATCAAAATAGGGTCCGCACCCAACAATAGTAGAGAAGGATTCCTGTGTGCAACCAATAGCATCTCCGGCGGTATTAAAAGGTATAATTGTAATGAAAAATGTACGATTGGGCTCAAAGTCTATTACAAAGGTGGAATTTGTAAAAAAAACCACATTATCAAGGACTTCCGCTGTAAAGGGAGAACTTCCTATTGTTACTTTGTACCCCTCAGCTCCAGCCACTTCAGACCATTCTATCAAAGGTGTAAGAGGCACATTTATTTCGCCATTCAATGGGTTAATAAGGGTTGTGCATCCCGGAAGAGTTGCCACCGCCCCTGTCGTAAAACTTTGCTCAGGACAAGGTGAAAGATCACCATTCTCATTAAAAGGGGTAATTTGTACAAATATCTCCGTACTCGGTGGCAAGTCCAGGATAGGATTATAACTAAGGACATTCCCTACATTGAAATCATTTACAATATTTCCTGTGCCCGGAACTGTACTAATGGAAATTCGATAGCCAGTGGCAGTTGCAGCATAATTCCATGAAATATTAGAGGCAATGTTTACGTTTACAGCTCCATTGGCAGGGTTTGAAACAATTGTACAAGCAGGAGGACTAGTAACGTTCTCAGTTGTAAAAGTTGAGCTTGGGCATACCAAATCGGGGATTGCCGGGTCAAAAAAGAAAAGTTTTATAGTAACATATATCAGTGTATTCTCCGGTAAACCTAAGGGTGGTGTATAGGAATCTGTGTTTCCAACATTTGTTTGATCCAAAATTTCCGTTCCACCAGGTGTGGTTCCTAAAGAAATAAAATAACCAGGAACACCGATTACGCGATCCCAGGTAATGGTTGAATTGACAGGCACATTAACAGCCCCGTTTGCAGGAAACGTCAATACTGGTGAATTACATACCTGAGCTGATATATAAAACGAACAGCATAGTAATGTAAGAAGGAACAAATTCCTTTTAAAAAATAAATTGGATGCTTCGCCCTGGCCTGAAGTAGTAAAGGGGCAAAGAATCAGAAAGAGCAATAATGTCCCTATCTTTTTCATAGTGTTCTTCCAAACACCACAAGATACTATAAATCCCTCTTTTTTAGTAATGCATACGATAAATAGACAAAAATTGCAGTCCAACCAATGACAATAAGTATCTCATAGAATTGAACGTGATAGTCCAGGGCAAGTTCTTCACCAATCTGATCGGCTACAGTTTGTACTGCACTCAATCTTGAAAAAGGCTCTTTAATGAGATTAAACATGGAATTTAATGGAAAAATGCCCATGATAGCATCTGTAGTTTCACCATCAAATAACTTCCATCTGATCATGCCACGGACAAACCCTTCGAAAACCTGCCATAGAAAAAGAAAACCCAAAGCAAATGCAGAGCGTTTGACAAGAATTCCGAGGAAAAGGCAAAAAGAAAAGAATCCAACGAGTTTTACAAAAAATGCCAGCAGGAATTCCATGTCAGAAAAAATGATGGAAAATTCATTGTAATCTGAATAGATTAGTCCAAGTATCATGGATACAGCAAATACGAATACTGTCGAAATTAGTGCAAATGAAATAACTGTAAGGAATTTAGAAAGAATAAATTCCTTTTTGGAAAGCCCGTCTATTAAATTCTGCTTTATTGTTTTATTGCTGTATTCATTTGCCATCATTGATACAATGACTATGGCTAAGAAAAGTTTAAAGAAAGCAGTTATAAAGGTGTTGAAATGCCAGATATAAGGAAAATTAAAAATCCCTTGCTCCGCCAAATGAAATTTCACAGGTCCTATATCAAATTTAATAGCCGCTACTAAGGCTATCGAAGTAAGAAGTAAAAAATAGGCCAGGATAAGTGCCCTACTCGACTTATTATTCCAAAGTTTTATAAATTCAATCTGCAATAGCCTTTTCATTGGTATTTAGTTTGGAGATTTTAAATGGATTGATTTTCTGTAAGTGTAAGGAATTGTTCTTCCAGGCTTTCTCTTCTTTTGACCAAATGAGAGAGGATGATCCCTTTTTTAAATAGAATGCCATTTAAGTCACCTGCATTCATTTCATTTTTTAGAAAGGCCGTAATAAGTCCGTTTTCCGTTTTAATTTCACCAAAATTTGGATGTTCTTCCAGAAAATTTATCAATACCTCATTATTGTCCGTTTTGAGTTCAAAGAATCCAAAACTCGCCAACATACCGTCCACGCTTCCAGAATAAAGCTTTTTACCTTTTCTGAGAATAACAACATGACTGCAAACTTTTTCAACCTCGTCTAATAAATGAGATGCTAAAAGTATAGTCGTACCCTGTGAGGCTATTTTTTTTATGATTTCTCTAATTTGATGTATTCCCTGAGGATCCAATCCATTGGTCGGTTCATCCAATATGAGAATTTCTGGATCATTTAATAAAGCTGAAGCAATCGCCAAACGTTGCTTCATTCCAAGCGAGTATGTCCTGAACTTACTGTCCTTCCTTTCCCATAGGCCTACAAGTTCCAATTTGTCTTTTATTTTTTCTTCAGGAACTTCCTTAATTTTGCACACCAATTTTAAATTTTGAATGGCGGTCATATAGGGGTAGAAGTTGGGCCTCTCAATAATTGCACCTACCTTTTTTAAAGCATCATGAGTTGATGTATTTCCATCAAACCAGGAAAAACTTCCATTTGTACTATTGACAACATTTAAAACAATTCCCAAGGTAGTTGATTTTCCACTTCCATTGGGACCCAATATCCCATATACGTTGCCTTTTTCAATTGAAAAAGACAAATCCTTTACTGCTGTAAGGTATCCGAATTTCTTAGTAAGATTGCTAACTGTTAGAATCGTTTCCAATTTTGATGGAGTTTTTATGTTGTGTCTAGTATACTTGACGAAGAAATCGTTATTTTGTTACAGAAGTAAAAAAATAAATATTTATATATGTCTGGAGAGCGATTAATGTCGAAGAAGAAACCCGCCTATCCTGTTAGCCCAAAGTTGGATGCCTATTTGGAGAGGTATAACCGTAAAATTGAAATACCAATCTTTTATGAGGACTTATTGCGTTTTGCAGGCTCAGTAGTAGTTTTTGATGATGATGGTAATGATACCTTATGGGTAAGAGTTTATTATTCTGATTCAGAGAGGTTAGAGATTGATCAAAGTCTCAAACAAGTTTACTCCATTTTGCATTCTGATGGTAGTGACAGAATATTTCAATATCTAAATATTGATGCTGTAGATTATTGCACTTTTGGTAATTCGAAACCCTTTCGTATTAAAGTAAGGAATATTCTCAATGATAATTTTTTGTACTTCTATATAAAAAAAACCGATGCATCGCGAATATACGGCCTGGAATTGGAGCATATGTTATCGCCAGATAACTTAAATTTTCTTGTACATAAAGATACCCTTATAGAGGAGCACATTGCGGGTATTCCCGGCGATGTATTTATAAAAGACATGTTGCCTAATTGTTCAGAACCTGAAAAAGCTCAGCTTGCAAAAGAGTTTGTAAAATTTAATGAACGCTGTATGATCAGGCTTTTAGGGGATATGCGATCTTATAATTATGTAATTGTTCCCATGCATGATTTTGATCACGTAGTTTATAAAATAAGGGCTATTGATTTTGACCAACAGAGCTTTGAAGGTAAACTAAAAGTATATCGGCCTCAGTTTTTTAAGGAGAATTATGTAATGGTTCAAATGGTGCAAAACAAATTGCAACGCAGCTCTGTAGACCAGTATAAAATTGAGGAGCGTTCTATTGTGGCTAAGAGGATTATCAGTTCAGGCGATCGAATCAATAGATTGGTAAATATCTGTAAATCGGATAATATATCACTACCCGAAAACATAGAGTTATTGAAAAAGCAGATTTATGACCTTACATTAGACATTAACTTTAAGAAATGTAAAACAATGGGACAATTATTGGATCTTGCACTCGATTTTGTGAAACGCAATTACCAGGATGTGAGTCTGAATCAAATTATAGAGAAGAAAATCAAACTTCCATAGACATCATTAGGACTTCTGTTCCTTATTGAAGTATAAAAGATAATAATACATTTGTCGTTCTTCATCCCATCCCTTTTCGACAAATTTTTCTGCTGATTCAGGGTTGATAAAATCCATTTTTATCTGAACATTTGTGTCCAGCTGTATGATGTTTTTTATTTTTTTACGAGTGTCGGATACCGCCTTATTTGCAATATCAAAACTGGAAACATCTTCTATACTATATTTAGGTCCTTTCTCCGTTTTATAGTGTTTAAATTCGGGGATTAATTCCGGATTCTCCATTACTTCATTCAGGAAATTAGTTTCTTCAAAGGCATCATTTTTTGCAAAATGGTTTACAGCCCGGTTCATAAACATCACTTCTTGTTTTTTGTCTTCCGCAGGAAGTACTACATCTTTTGCAAAGTTTTGACAAAATTTAAGGTAATTTTTGGTGTAAAAATTATCATCCTCCAGTGCATCCACCCCAAGAAAATGTTCTACCCAATATTTAGTGTCATACCTGTTGCTATCAACGGATAACACCTTATAACCATCAGATTTATTTACGTTAAATATCAAACAGCCTTTGTCCAGTTTATTGATATTAATTCCTTTTTGAACGAGTAAATCCAAATTAGCACCATTTTCTGCAAACTGCAAAAAATCCTGTTTTATTTCGCTTTTAAAGATACCAATCGCATCTGTTTTTTCATTATCCAGCAGTATATCTGTCAGATAGGCAATGTAAATCTCACCACTTTTTATATGGGGATGGTTGGATTGATTATATAAATGTTTGGTCAGATTTAAAGATAGTTCATGAGTCCGCTCCGGCTTTTCAAACATTTCAGAGACAAATTTATAAACTTCATTAAATTCCACATCTACCTCATGGGTTAGACGATAATAGGATTCCTCTTTTTCTCGAAAAGGTTTTAAGAAAAATTCCTTTAAAATACCATTGGTTTCGCCGTCCGGATTAAAAGGTTCTGTGGAAAGAAATATTGGTTCTGCTTTACTTTTATTACCTATATGGTGAAGTGATATACTTTGAATTTGGGTAGCATAAAGATTGATCATAGTAATTGTTTGGGATTAGACTTAAAGTTTGTTAAGTGTTTTTAGGATGGGATTAATTATGTGGTGTTCAAAAAAGCATCAGCTTTGTTTGATTTAAGAATGAATAACTTAATTCCAATTTTCATCAAAATCCATATCATCATAGTTTTCCAGAGGTTCATCAAAATCAAAGGATGGATCTGATTCAAATTTCTTTTCCGGTGGTGAGTCTGGTAATTCACCAAAACTGAATAGAACATTAGGATAATTCCGGCCATCATCTTTTTCTACAATATCTGCCAATTCAATGAAGAACGTCCACATACTTAAAAAATCATATACATAAATGAGCTTAGGCGTATTCTCAGTCAGGATATCCTTTAATGAAATTTCGTTCATTAAGCGAACAGTGGAGCCATTTTCACTAGTGTCAAAAAGAGGAATTTCTTCATCCTGGTTCCACAGCTCATCACAAGTGTAAAAAGAAGCCATCTCATTCCCTAAAAAACCAAAGGCCTGAGTTATCGTATTGTGAAAATCTTCAAGCGTAGAATGATTTTCTATTTCTATATCCCTAAAGATGTCTTCTTGAGTATCCAGGATTATCCTGATTTTATAAATCATTAACTCCAATTTATGAGTAGGGGCAAAGTTACAAAGTTTTCCGACTTAATATTCCTTTTGTGGCCTCCAAAACTAAATAGAATTGAATGCCAAACAGAAATGCTGCCAATATTAAATGAAGTGGTTGACTTGCAAATGGGAAATGGAAATAATACATAACAATTCCGGTAATTACTTCAGCAAAAAGAAGACCTAAAACCCAATTGATTTTTGAATACCCCAGTTTTTTCTGATAAATAGAATATGCCA
>CBDUGN010000006.1:0-41875 GCA_965366915.1 uncultured Eudoraea sp.
TTTTTTTATAGATCTAAACCTATTTGTAGCTTAAATACACTATTTAAGGCTTTTTATTTGTTGAAGTATCTTGCGTTTTTATTCTATATTTTTAGCATCATTTTAACCTAGCTTCCTCTATTATCTGGAGGAGTGTCATCTCCACCTGTACCATCTCTGTTATCTGGCGGAGTATCATCCCCACCTGTTCCTAATTCATATAAGGCCTGGTCTTCGGCGCTGTTATCTGCTTCACAGGAAAATAATCCCATACTAAATACTACTATCGCGAAAATGCTCAATACTTTTTTCATCTTTTTAAAGTTTTAAATTGATTAATTGTTTAGTTCTGACTAGCTTGATACTAAACTAGACGCAAACCCAAAAAATTATTGTGCAAAAAAAAGAGTATTAGTAAAAGGGCTACTTCTGTGAGTATTTACAGCCTTTTTGAGAGGATTTGATTATTTGGAGGTAGAAATTGTGTTTTTTGAAAGAATTTTTTTCAAACCTTCTATATTCTCCTTGTAGGTTTTGGTAAAAGGAAGCTTTGTTTTCCTGACCTTTAAGAAACATAAAGACTTACCGTAATTAATTCCTGATACATAGTTGGTATTCAGGATGTAGCTTTGATGGACCCTTATGAAATTTTCAGGTAATCTATTTTCAAAACTCTTTAGTGTTTTATAGGCACTAATTGTGCTGCCGTCTTTCATTATAAAATCCGTCGCATTATTGTCTGCCCTTAAGTAGAGTATCTCATTAGTATCCAGATATTGGTAATCATTATAAGATTTTAGACACAGGGTATGGGACGCATCTGCTTTTGGTAGTTGTTTTTTTAATCGAAATATGGTCTTTCTTATATCAAATTCATTATAAGGCATAAGCCAGTAATCAAAGAAATTGTTTTTAATTGCATTGTACGCGTATTTCTTGGTTCTGGCAATCCCTATTAATATTGGAATGTTTTTTACATACTGGTACAATTCTGTAACCATTTGAAAATATTCAAATGCCTTATCGTTCAGGTTAATAAAAACAATATCAGGGGAGTATTTGAGAATAGCATTTAAGCCGTCTGAGCAATTTCTTGCTTCACTGGAACAGACAAAATCTCCATAGTCCTCTAAATAGTGCTGCAATTGCAAATTTGAGGTGGCGTCGGAATCAATAATGGTATAAGAATACTCCATGCCCGGATATTTGGGTACAAAGTAGTAAACCTATTTGAGAAGACACCATATTTTTACCATAGAATAATTAAGGTTTTTCTACATAAAGTGTTGAAAATCAATATTATTGAAGGAAAATTCTTTCAAAATATAACAGTGGGGCTCAATTCTGTTCCCGGGAAACAAATTCATAGGCTCCAATATCGGGTTCAGAAGTGCGATCTGTTCCCTGAATATCCAAAGGCACCAAAATAGCAGTATCCTGGTCTGCTTTTCCAATTGCAGAAGAAGAATTTCCAAGCCTGAAATCGTTATTTGCAGTATTTAAAAAATCCGTATCCTCATTGAGGAAAATATTGTTATAATAGTCCGTATTTGTAAAATCGTACAAAGCATCTGTATCAAATTGACCATTTGTATCATTAAATTTAATCAGGCAATTCATAAAAGAAAAGTCAAACAAATTCGTCTCATTGGAATTTAATGAGAGTTCCAGAAACGTATTGCCATCTACAATGCAGTTTATAAAACCGGCAATTAGGTCTTGTTCACCAGCCCCCATATTGCCATCAGGATTATAATTACTAAGTTGCAATGCGGCACCAGATCTGAAACCATTACTCCAATAATTGGCTATTGTACTGTGTATGAAAGAATAATTACCCCCATTAGTACAAATTAATGAGCCGTCTCCGGCATTACCTAAAACCATATTTTCCCCGGCAATGGAGGAAGATCTTGCTAAAATATTAGCAGAAAGAGTGTTATAAATTTTAGAATTACTAACAGAAAGTTTAGGGGAAACTGAAGCAAAATCGCCTTCAACCAATAACCCCACTGTAGCGTTTCTAATTGTAAGATGATTCACCGTATTGTTAATACTACCGGGCGCTAACCAAATAGTTCCCCATTGGCCGGGCACTTCGGCAAACTCGGGTTCCAGGCGGTCACCCTCAAAAATCACTTCATTTTCCAATAGCAGTGTGTCTGTACTTAAGGCGCCATTGATGTTCAGAGTAGCACCCTGGCCTACCAATATTCCAGAATCTTTGTGAAAGTGAACCCTGCTGCCTGCGGCAATGTTAAGTATTTTTTCTGAGGCCACTCCTGCATAGCCATATATAACATAAGGCTTTTCATTCGTAAAATTTAGCTGCTCATCTGTAAGCAGAAATCCCTCTATTCTAATTTCATTTCCATCGTCATCCAGTCCCAAGAGCAATGTTTCCTTAGTTCCATCTGCATTTTCAGCCGGATAAAGGAATATGGCATCTTTTATTAAGGTAACCAATTGCACCTGTTGCTGTTTAGGTCCTTCATCAAAAAGGATGGCATCTGTATACAAGAATTCATTTTCGTTTATGGCCGAAATATCGAAAGTTGTTTCTATAAAAATAAAAAGACTGTCTTTTGCCATCAAAGGAATATTTTCAAATTCTTTTCCGGCTTCACCATCTACATTTAGTCTGTAGCTGCTGTTATTTCCTTGTGCAAGGCGCACATTGGGAATTTGTATGTCGTTATTTGATCTGTTATAGACCTTCAGAGAATAGGTACTGCTGCCAATATTGGTAAAAACGGTATCTAAATAGACTGTATCCTTTGAAAACTCTAAATTTCCCGAACTGATATCATATTGAAAATCTTTCCTGCAAGAGCACCAGAGGAGTGTTAAAAGTAGGATTGGTATAATAAATAACCTTTGGCGCATATTAATTCAACTAGGGATTCCTCGTCACATCTGCAAAAATAGAACGAATTTCCTCTGTAATTCGTATAGGTTTAAGTGTTTCAGGACTAAGAAGACACCATGTAGTTTTTGAATGAACTAAAAGTGCATTCGTTTTGGCATTATACATCTCAACAATCCTCGTTGAAATTGCTCCTTTTGAACTTTCAATAAAAGTTTTAAGAAGAATGGTGTCACCCAAACCGGCTGAGCTCTTATAGGTTATGTTGTGATTAAGCACTACCCAAATAAAACGTTGCTGTAGCTCTTCAGAAGTCAGGTGTTGCCAATGCTCTTTGGAAATGTCCTGAATCCATTGCACATAACGGACATTGTTTACATGATTTAGGTCATCAAGATCATCAGACTTAACAACCAGCCATTTTTCAAATGCCTCCATCTTATTTTTTCTTAATCTTTATTTCAAAGAGCTTATCCCAGTTTTTACCTGTGACGAAGAATGTGCCTCTTGTTGGATTGTATGCTACACCGTTTAAGACATCAAGATTATCATGTTTTTTGACTTTATTCTTCAATCCGGCCATATTTATCACTCCAACGATGGCACCGGTTTCTGCATCAATGATCATCATACTTTCCTTTTGCCAGACATTGGCATATATTTTTCCATCAACATATTCCAATTCATTCGCTTTATTAAAAATAGATTTGTTGGTAACTGTTTCAATGTGACTTACTTCTGTAAGTGTCTCAGGGTCTAATAACCATATTTTTTCAGTGCCATCACTTTTATAAATCATTTTTCCGTCATTACACAGTCCCCAACCCTCTTTGCTTTGCCCATATTGAAAACTTTTAAGCTCTTTAAAATTAGAAACCTGATAGACAAAACCAATGCCTTTACGCCATGTAAGTTGGTATAGCTTATCATTTAAAATGGTAATTCCTTCTCCAAAATATTCTTTTGGCAGATCTTTTTGTTGAAGTACTTTACCCGTTTTGAAATCTACTTTTCTAATAAAAGATTCGGCATTTCTACCACTACCAGTACTCTCATATAGGGTATCATTGTAGAACTCCAATCCCTGCGTAAATGCATTTAAATCGTGGGGATATTCATTGATAATTTCATAGGTGTAAATTTCGGGGGCAGCATTTGATAAAACTTTTATCTTTTTAGTTATTTCTATTGTATTCCCTTCATATTCAATAACAGCCTTCAGTTCTTTTTGCCCCAGGCGTGTTACATCGAGATTTAATTTATCTTCTTTTAGTTCCAAAGTTTTTCCATCAATGGAATAGCTGACTTTATCTATTGTTTTACCTTTTTTGTTCTTTATAGTAACAGCTACGGACTCCAGATTTTTATACTCCTTTTTTTTGCCGGCTAACTCAATTTCAAATAACTGTTTGGGTTTTTGCTCTCCTTCGCAGGCTAAGATCAGAATGGCCATTCCTATGGGAATGAAAAACTTGATGAAATTCATACGCAAATGTACTTCTATGGTTTAAGAATACTGAGCTCAATACTGAAAACTGCTACGAGCAAAAGTATTATATATTTAAATTCTTTGGAACAAAAATAAGAATGTAAAAGGATTGTTCCAGATTTAAAATGGTCGTATATTTGCACGAGGCAAGTCCTACACGACCAGCTCCCTCTGAATCCCCCAGGGTGGGAACGCAGCAAGGGTAAGAGGTTGTAGCGGTGCGATGTAGGTAGCTTGCCTTTTTTTATGCCCGATATTTTGTGTTTATGACACATTCTGCAATCTAATTTTGTTTACCGCCCGAGTCCTGAATATAGATTTCAGTATTTTCTTCCTCTTCTTTTTATTTGTTTATTTGCAAGGTATATGAGACAAAAAACCGTTTTAATAACCGGAGGTTCAACGGGAATTGGCAGGTCTATAGGCGTGTATCTTCAATCTAAAGGATATAAAGTCTATGGAACTACACGTAACTTGAAAAACTACCCTGAATTTTCCGATTTTCAACTCATAGAATTAGATGTCAGAGATAATACCAGTATTGTACAGGCCATAAATAATTTAATTGCCTTGGAGGGCTTTATTGATGTACTTATAAATAATGCCGGAATTGGAATAACAGGTCCAATAGAGGAAACGCCTGAAGTGGAAATAAAAAAAGTGTTTGACACTAATTTCAATGGACCAATTAATGTATTAAGAGCTGTATTACCCGAGATGAGAAAGCAAAAATCAGGTCTAATAATAAATATTACCTCAATAGCGGGATATATGGGATTGCCTTACAGGGGAATTTATTCTGCCAGTAAAGGCGCCTTAGAATTACTCACAGAAGCACTAAGGATGGAGACCAAAGACTTTGGTGTTAAAATTGTGAATTTGGCACCCGGTGATTTTGCAACGAATATTGCAGCCGGCCGCTACCATGCACCTGCTCATGAAACTTCACCATACTATAAGTCATATACTAAGTCACTGGCAATAATAGATGAGCATGTAGATGAAGGTGAGGATCCTATAAAGGTTGCCGAAATGGTTTTTAAAATTATCAATACCAAAAATCCAAAAGTTCATTATAAAGTAGGCAGTCCAATGCAAAAGTTTTCATTGGTTTTAAAGAAAATATTGCCAGATAAAGTTTATGAACGCCTGTTATTGAATCATTATAAATTGTAGTTTTGAATGCTCGCAATTTTGAAGTCCTTATGCAGCAAAAAACTGTTATTTAAACTAAAGAAACCATATGAAATTTTTTATTGATACCGCAAATTTAGATCAAATTAAAGATGCTCAGGAGCTTGGAATTTTAGACGGAGTTACTACTAACCCTTCTTTAATGGCAAAAGAGGGGATCACCGGAAAGAATAATATTTTAAAGCACTATGTTGATATCTGTACTATTGTAGAAGGCGATGTATCTGCTGAGGTTATTGCAACAGATTTGCAGGGAATGATAAGAGAAGGAGAGGCGCTGGCCGATTTGCACGAACAAATTGTTGTTAAAGTTCCCATGATCCGCGATGGGGTAAAAGCCCTTAAATACTTTGCAGATAAAGGTATTCGAACAAATTGCACACTGGTTTTTTCACCGGGACAAGCACTTTTGGCTGCTAAAGCTGGTGCAACTTATGTTTCACCGTTTATCGGAAGATTGGATGATATATCTACAGACGGAATACACCTTATTTCAGAAATAAGACATATTTATGACAATTATGGGTACGAAACAGAAATTCTGGCAGCATCAATAAGACATACCATGCATATTATTGACTGTGCCAAAGTAGGTGCCGATGTTATGACAGGTCCTTTATCCGCTATAGAAGGACTGCTCAAGCACCCCTTAACAGATATTGGATTAGAAAAGTTCTTAGCTGATTATAATAAGGGAAATTAATTCAGTAACCGCTGAAAGGATTAAGCACAAAGGTGTTTATTAAGATTCTTAAAATTGGTTTTTAGAAAGAGGTGTAAACGTTGGCAAAACCATCTACAATTATGCCATCATTTGCAATAATACTTCTATTAGGGTCATAGACAATCAGCGTATGTGCAACGTCCTCAAAATTCTCGGTCCAAAATTGCTCGCTTTTATCTAATTCAGAGACTTCGAGCATATTATTCCATCGGGAATGGTCAGTTCTTACATTTAGACCAATAAAGGTATATTCCGGGTATTTTTCTTTTAACAAATTAATCCGGTTAATCATATTGGTAAAATGCCTTTTTCTAGGTGCTGACCAAAAATAAAATACAACTGTTTTGTCTTTTCCAATCTCTTTGATGGAAACCTTGTTGCCTTCAGAATCATATACCAGAAAATCCGGGAGTTCCTTCTGAGGTTGCAAATTTCTAACACCGTCATAAAGCCCGTTTATTTCATGTATATGCCTATTGTTCCCGGACAATTGATGAAATTCCTTGATGAAAACTTCAATATTTTCTTCTTTATCATACTTGAGCAAATAATCCATTGCAACATTCCTGAATAAATTATCTCTTAGTTCATTCTGTTTTATCAGGCTATCTATCAACTTTAGTTTATGTTGATTAAAATGAAGCTGGTTTTTAGCCATCTTATTCTTTGTTTCACAATCGTTTTTGCAATCCATATAGGAAAGGTTGCCTAAATGATATTTCATGAAATTGTAATACGGTCGATAATAACTAAGACCGTTGTCATCATACTTAATATCAGCACGATAGTCATAAAAATCAGGGGGAAGATTATGAATAGACTTTTCACCCTTTTTCCTTTTATGATAAAAAGGATAGGCTTCTTTGAAGATATAGGAAGTATACATTATACCGGCTTTCGCTATTTCCATAGCACCATCGGAGAGATCTGCCTCGCTTGAAAGATTGTTCAGGGCTTCCAGCTTTACATTTTTTAAAGAATCGATTTTTAACCTAAATGATTCAGGCTCCAGATCATAATATTTATAAATCAGCTCTTCTTCCTGTTCGTTGGCCAGAAACATTTCCAAAAGAAAGTTATTTGCATGTTCATTTGATCCTGAAAAAACAAGTGATTCATCAAAATCAACTGTATTAAGTCTTAATTGTATACTATCACCGCGTTCTAAAATTACATATTGCTCTTCTGGAAAGTGGTAAAAATGGTGAAGACCCTCATCTACTGAATCCAATTTAAAGGAAAATCTGTTATTCTCATCAAGCTGTGCGGTATCGAGAACCATGTCTCCTTTGAACAGAACAACATACTCGCTGGTAGGATTCACAATTTCACCACCAAAGTAAACCGCCGAAGATTTCTTTTGCGAGGTATTACAAGCTGCCAGTAAGAAAATAATAAAATATAGTAAAGTTTTATTCATATAATTTTCGTTGCCTACAGTATGCAAAACTAGTCAAACCAAGAGGCTGTAGCTGTTAAGGCACAGTTAAAAGTTTACAATCATTGTTAATTGGGAAAGCCTTTAATTCGCATTAAGGATTATTGCCACTTAGGATTATTTTTCCCTACTTTTGCAAAAATTTTAAAAATACAAGTATGTTATCTGTTTCCAATTTATCAGTTCAATTTGGTAAAAGAGTACTTTTTGATGAAGTAAATGTCAGTTTCACACAAGGCAACTGTTATGGTATTATTGGTGCCAATGGGGCGGGGAAATCTACTTTTTTAAAAATACTCTCGGGTGAAATTGACCCAACCTCCGGCAGCGTAAACCTGGAACCAGGTAGGCGTATGTCTGTTTTAGAGCAAAATCACAATGCATATGATGAGGTAGCCGTACTGGAGACCGTTGTTATGGGTAACAAACCCTTATATAAAATTAAAAAGGAGATAGATGCTCTTTATGCGGATTATAGCGATGAAAATGCAGATAGAATTGGAGAACTGCAGGTAACTTTTGAAGAAATGAATGGTTGGAACGCGGATAGTGATGCGGCTACCTTGCTGTCTAATTTAGGAATTCCGGAAGTATTACATTATACATTAATGTCTGACTTGGATTCCAAATTAAAAGTTCGTGTTCTTTTAGCTCAGGCTCTATTCGGTAATCCTGATGTTTTGATCATGGATGAGCCTACTAACGATTTGGATTACGAGACTATTACGTGGTTAGAAAATTTCCTCGCCTCTTATGATAATACAGTAATTGTTGTATCTCATGACCGTCACTTTTTAGACGCTGTTTGTACAAATATTGCCGACATTGATTTTGGTAAAATCAACTCTTTTTCCGGTAATTATACATTTTGGTATGAAAGCAGTCAGTTGGCAGCCAGGCAAAGGGCTCAACAAAATAAAAAGGCAGAAGACAAGGCTAAAGAATTACAAGAGTTTATTCAACGTTTTAGTGCCAATGTTGCCAAAAGTAAACAGGCAACATCAAGAAAAAAAATGCTGGAAAAACTTAAAATTGAGGATATTAAGCCATCGAGCAGGAGATACCCTGCAATAATTTTTGAACAGGAACGAGAAGCTGGGGATCAAATTTTAAATATTGAAAATTTATCCGCGAGAACTGAAGATGGGGAAATACTCTTCCAAAACCTAAATTTGAATTTAGCAAAAGGAGATAAAGTGACCATTTTGTCCAGAGATTCTAGGGCGACAACTGCTTTTTATGAAATTATCAATGGTAAAAGAAAAGCGGACACTGGCACATATCACTGGGGAATTACAACTACACAGTCCTATTTGCCTGCTGATAATTCTGATTATTTCAATGAAAATTTAAATTTGGTGGATTGGTTGAGGCAATGGGCCAAAACCGAAGAGGAAAGAGAGGAAGTATATATCCGCGGATTTTTAGGCAAAATGTTGTTTAGTGGGGAGGAGGCATTAAAAAAATGCACAGTTCTATCCGGAGGTGAAAAAGTACGATGTATGCTCAGCAGAATGATGATGATCAGAGCCAATGTCCTGATGTTAGATGAACCTACCAATCACCTTGATCTCGAAAGTATAACGGCCTTTAATAATTCGCTTAACAACTTTAAAGGTACAGTTATATTTACCACTCATGATCATCAATTCGCTCAAACAGTGGCAAATAGGATCGTAGAATTGACTCCAAAAGATACTATAGACAGATATTTAACGTTTGATGAATATATGTCTGACAAGGCTATACGAGAACAACGTGATAAAATGTATGCCATACCCGTATAGCTGAATAGGACTACCCAAATCCTAGTGCTATGCAAACCTACAGAATTTACTTGCTATCGCTTGCCCTTTTCCTTGTGGGCTGCAGCGACAATACCGATGGAGATCAGGAATCAAAAGAAGAATTCCCGAATGTGGATGCAACCTATTCGCTCTTACTGCAAACCAATGAACTTCTATCGCTTATAAAGCTGAATGCAGACGCTGAAACTATTTTCTTAGACCCGGGAATAAGCGAATTTGAAAATAGTCAGCTACCTAAAGTTACTTACAGAGATGGTGATGAAATAAGTATTTTCAATTCTCAATCAGACTGTTCGGGAAGAGTTTCTTTATATGATTTTAAAAATGACGCTTTACAAAAAACGGTCGTTTTTGATGACCTGGGAATTTGTGATCTTGTTGTTCATGCGCTGGCGCATTCAGGAAATGACTTATACATTGGCTATGAGGTTCCCGCACAAGGAGCAAAGGAGACTCTATATTATCTTCGAACAATTGACATCTCAAATTCAGAACCGGAAACTGTTGATATTGAGTTGGATAAAAGACCTTTGCAGGCGGTTTTTTCAAATAATATGGTATTTATTTTATCAGTGGATTTAGAAGATGATAATAGGAATTACCTTATGGTGTTTGACACTGTGAAAGAAGATTTGGTCGCAGATATAAACCTCGGATTTGACGTGCTAAGGCTCTTTAAATCTGATGCTGGAAATATAATAGTCAGTTATCCCGAATTACATAATATTGTTAGCAGTTCTTCAATGGCGATAGTCAAAACCACTCGTTATGAGGATGGTAAAGAACCAAAATTTGGGGATTCTGAGTCTTCTTTTAGCGATGAGCAGGGGAATCTGTATTATTCAATGCCAACGAATTTTTCCGGGACTTCATATCCGAATATTCCGGCTGTTTATGACTTCGAAACTAATACGGCAATTCTGTATTACTATGAGAATTTTTTATCTGAACAGGAACAATTAGTTGAATTTAAAATTGGTAGTACTACAATGGTTTCATATGATGCCAAGAACAATATTATAATAATTGGATATAAGAAATCAGGAGAGCCGGATAAAGGAGGGCTATTGCGTATCAGACCTATTCCAAATCCCGCATTTATTGACAACATTAATCTTAGTGGAGTGCCTTTTGAGTTATATACAAACTAAATAATCACAACAGGAATCCGAATAAATGTTTTTCTGTTTGCACTAGAAAAGTGCCTCAGGCATTAAAATATTTGCTATTCCATATAGCGGGGTTAAAATTCTTACCTAAAGCGAAGCCATAAAAAATAACCACGGCGGCGATAGACTTAAACATAAAAAAGAATATTATCATGAATTCCATTTGTGAATTAGATTTTGAAAAAAGGCCGTTAGGAACAATAAGCGTGGTTAGAAAACTTATTAAAACTACGAGTAGTGTAAGGTTGATAATATTCTTAAATGGCCAAACCAGGATCCGACGTAATGGATGCAGATCATTACCCCATTTATCAATTAAATAGAAATACCCATTCCCAATTGGAGCAAATAACAGGGGATCATCTTTATCCGCTAATTTGAAAAGCTTTGAAGGTGCTACTATTTTAAAACCCTCAATTTCCATGTTATGTTTTTCTTCCAGCAATTTTATCTTGTCAATTGTTTTGCCAGGAATTTCAGCCTTGAAATATTTTGAGTCTAAAAAACGAAGTCGATAATTAATGCAGATTTCCTTAATTTGATCAATGTGAAAAATTTTATCTGTCTCTAAAAGATCAAAGTTGAAATTATTTTCAAACCTATTGTTTTCCCCGGCTATTTTCTGCTGAATTTTTTCATCCTCCCGGTCAGATTTTCGCAAGAGTAAATAAACTTCATTAATAATTTGTTCTTCGGACTTCTGAAGTTTAGCTTTATACAGTTGCTCTTGAATATTCGTAGTCTTAAATAACATAGTTTTCCTTTTCTAGCAATTGAGTCAAAAATAATGAATTGACTTTATGAAACAAATTCTGTTTAACTTTTCAGCAATGTTAATATTTTGTTAAATTCTTTCAAATGCATTTTCGAATAGTTGGATCTCCCATCCATAATTGTATCTTGTCGACGTTCATATACCGTTCATCGATAATTTCGAATTATATAAATTAGATTCCATGAAATTTTTGGCAACACCCCTAAGCCTACTTGCCTTATTGACATCTTTTGTCACTTTTTCTCAAACTTCCCTGGTTTCTGTTAATAATGATCTTTTAAAAAAAACAATCATTCGCAGCACTGAGGAATCTCAAAGCCACAAAATGCTTCATGCTGCAGTAAAGGCTGCCGATCTTGAAGAAATTCTTGCCGGAGACGGACCATTTACTGTTTTTGCTCCTTCAGACGGAGCTTTTAAAAAAATGTCTTCAGATAAGATAACTGAATTATTAAGACCTGAAAACAAAAAGGCATTGCAATCTTTTGTTACTTATCATATCGTTGCCGGTAATCTCACAGCTTCCAAGATATTAAAAGCGATGTGCAGGGGTAAAGGTACTGCCAGTTTAACTACGGTTCAGGGTAATGAGCTATTAGTCACTATGGATGGACTGGATATTGTTCTAACGGACTGTTTTGGAAATATAGCCAGGATAACCTCTGCTGATTTCAATCAGAGCAATGGGGTGATTCACGTAATTGACAGTGTAATTTTACCCAATCAATTTTAGTCTATCGCAACTCTGCACCCAACTCTTTTTCAAACCGCTGCTGCAATTTTTTCATAATCCTATCGATCTGCTTATCTGTTAATGTTTTACGTGGATCCCCTATAGTAAATCCTAGTGCGTATGATTTTTTTTCAGGAGGGAGATTCTTTCCAGTATAAACGTCAAAAAGGGTGATATTTTTTAGCAGATTCCTTTCTGTATCGTATGCAATAGTTTTGATTTCATCAAAAGATATACCTGTGTCTAATAGCAAAGCCAAATCTCTTTTTACCTCAGGGAACCGCGAAATTTTCTCAAAGATTATTTCGTTCTTACGAATGATCTCTGATAAGGCGTCCCAATTAAAATCGGCATAAAATACATCTTGTTTGATATCAAATTCTTTTAAAATAGCTTTTTGAATCATTCCAAAAGAGACCAACTCAGTTTTATTCTTTTTCAGGCTTAGACCTTCAAGGAAAATATCATTCTGCTTAGAAAAAGATTCGTAATTTGTAATACCAAGGCGCTCTAAAACCAGCTCAACCGCTGCTTTAAGAAAATAAAAATCAGTAGGCTTCGAAGGAGAGATCCAGCTGTTCTCATTTCGGATTCCTGTGACAATTAAGCTTAAGTGCTTGGATTCTACGTATTTCGATTTGGTGTATTGGTATGTTTTCCCGAATTCGAAAAAATTCAGGTTCTGTTTTTTTCTATTTATATTATATGAAACTGTTTCTAATGCATTAAATAGCATGGTTTGTCTTAAAACGGACAAATCTGTACTTAACGGATTTAATATACTAACCCTCGATTTTTCGGAATCATTATCTAGTAAATTGTCATAATCAGGAGTGGTTAGACTATTGGTCAAAATTTCATAAAAACCTCTGGAAGCCAGTAGGTCACCAATTAGTTTTTCGAGTTTATGATCTTCAAACTTGCTGCTACTGGCAATAGACGCGTTCAGCTTTTCCTTGGAATCAATGTTGTTGTATCCATAAACGCGTAAAATTTCTTCAATTACATCCACTTCTCTTTGCACGTCTACCCTGTAAAATGGAATAAGTAGCCCTAATCCGGATTCGGTAGAGTTTTTAACCTTTATATCCAGGGAGGCTAAAATGGACTTAATAGTGTCTGCCGGTATTTTTTGACCGATTAAAGTTTCAATTTTTTCAAAAGAAAGAAATACCTGATAATCATCTTTTTTTCGAGGATACAAATCAATGATATCAGACGTAATATCTCCACCGGCGATCTCCCTTATCAATAGAGCTGCTCTGCGAAGGCAATATTCAACATTATTTATATCCACACCTCTTTCAAAACGAAATGAAGCGTCTGTATTTAATCCATGACGTTTTGCAGTCTTCCTAATGGAAACAGGGTCGAAATAGGCACTTTCAAGAAATATTGATTTGGTATTTTCTGTTACTCCGGTATTAATGCCTCCAAAAACTCCGGCGATACACATTGGTTTCTCACCATCGCAAATCATAAGGTCTTCTTCATCCAATATGCGTTCTTCACCGTCCAGGGTCATGAACTTAGTTCCCGATGGTAACGTTTTTACAATTATCTTTTTTCCCTGAATTCTATCGGCATCAAATGCGTGCAAGGGTTGTCCCAATTCGTGCAGCACATAGTTTGTGGCATCTACCACATTGTTAATAGGGCTAAGGCCAATGGCACGCAACCTGTTTTTTAACCAATCCGGAGAAGGTTGAACAATAAGATTACTAAGTGTTACTCCACAATACCTGGGTGCAAGGTTATTATTTTCAACAGAAACATCTATTTTTAGTGATCTGTTTTCAACATTGAAATTACTTACAGAAGGAGTGATAAGTTCTGTGTGAATATCTCTTTGAATCAGCCCCGCTTTCAGATCCCTTGCCACTCCATGATGGCTCATGGCATCGGCCCTGTTTGGTGTTAAGCCAATTTCAAAAACTTCATCTTTCTCAATTTTAAATATTTCAGAACAAGCAGTTCCGGGTATAAGGCCTTCACTCAAAATCATTATGCCATCATGGTTGTCACCTAAGCCTAACTCATCTTCTGCACATATCATACCGTGACTTTCAACGCCTCTAATTTTACCTTTCTTAATTTTCAGGGTTTCACCCTCGTTAGTATATAGCGTGGAACCAATGGTGGCCACAGGTACCATTTGGCCCTCGGCCACATTTGGTGCACCGCAAACTATTTGAACAGGTTTTTCTAAACCAATATCAACCGTTGTAAGTTTTAACCTATCGGCATCCGGATGTTTTTCACAGCTTAAGACATGACCTACTACTATGCCCTCTAAAGAACCGGGAACAGACTCGAATTGGGAAATACCTTCTACTTCAAGACCTAAATTGGTTAGAAGCTCCCCTGTTTTTTCTGCTTCCCAGTCGAGTTTAAGAAACTGTTTTAACCAGTTATAGGAAATTTTCATTGGTTAGTTTTAGCCTGCAAAGATAAAACAAAGGACTTACACATTCAATATACTGGAGGTTGATTAGCTTTATTTTTTATTGAAGGATTTTAATCGTTATTTCGCATGAAATATTAGAACTAATCCAATGAGAAGATTTTATTGCTTTTCCCTGCTGCTTTTAACTTTATTTTCCTGTGTTAACACTGAAAATGAAGGGCTAAGCGAGGGCAGATGGCGCGCAAGATTGGAGGTTATGGATAAAGAGGTTCTTCCCTTTAATTTTGATTTAAAAAAAGAGCATTCAGGATATGTGATTACTATTTACAATGCCGAAGAAACTATTCATGTTGATGAGATTGAGATTAATAATGACAGCATAAAAATTAAAATGCCGGCGTTTGAGGGCTATATCGCAGGGACGTTTAGTGAATCAGCTATTACTGGTGAATTTATAAAAGAAAGCCTGGATAGAATTGTGCCATTTTATGCCGTATTTGGCGATAGTACCAGATTTCGCAGCACAGAAAATGCCAGTATAAATGTTTCCGGGATATGGGAAACCAAATTCAGTCCGGATACTGAAGATGAGTATATGGCAAAAGGAATTTTTGAACAGAAAAAAAACAGGGTTAGTGGTACGTTTAGAACTAATACGGGGGATTATAGATATTTGGAAGGAGCAGTAGATGGAGATAGTTTAAGATTATCAACTTTTGACGGTGCTCACGCTTTTTTGTTTACCGCCAAGGTTACAAATAGCAATTTAATTGGAACTTTTTATTCAGGAAATCATTTTAAAGAACCTTTTATTGCCCAAAGGAATGACGAATTTGAATTGGCTGATGAAGAATCGCTCACATTTTTAAAAGAGGGATATGAAGAATTGCAGTTTTCGTTTCCTAATACCAATGATAATCTCATTTCCCTGGAGGATTCAAGATTTAAAGAGAAAGTTGTTGTCATTCAAATTATGGGAACCTGGTGCCCGAATTGCCTCGATGAGACCAAATATTTATCAGAATATATAAAAACCAGGAAACGAGACAATTTTGAGGTTGTTGCATTAGCATTCGAGTATGCCAAGACCAAAGACCTGGCGTTCGATAGAATTGAAAGATTAAAAAGCAGAGTAGGGGTGCCTTATCCAATTCTACTTGCCCAGTACGGCAGTTCAGACAAAATTAAGGCAAATGAAAAACTGCCAATGTTAAATCATATCTTGTCATACCCAACAACTATATTTATTGATAAAAAAGGTAAGGTAAGAAAGATTCATACCGGATTTAACGGACCGGCGACAGGGGAAAAGTATATTGATTTCAAGGAAGATTTTGATAATTATATTGAATTACTGCTAAGTGAATAATTTACAATTTAATTTATATGGCTCCTGGACCAATGAACACCTTTCTTAAATTATAGTAGATTTGCCCAACCAAATGTTCTCACGGTTGATTATAAGATGATCATCTAATTCCCTGATGTTGCTGGCAATAAAATCACCAACATAGTTTGTACCATATTTGCTGTTTTTATCCAAATCAGGGGTTACAATTTCATTTTTCATTGACTTCAGAACTGCTATTACAACTGCTTTCGACTCTTCATCCAGTTTAAAATGGTCTAGCAGCATAGCCGCCGATAAAATTGAAGCTATAGGGTTAGCAATATCTTTATCTTTAGCCTGCGGATAAGAACCATGTATGGGCTCAAAGAGTGCATTGTTCTCTCCCACTGAAGCAGAAGGGAGGAGTCCGATTGAGCCGCCTATCGCGCTTCCTTCATCAGACAGAATATCACCAAACATATTTTCAGTAAGTATTACATCAAATTGGCTGGGATTAAGTATTAGTTGCATTGCTGCATTGTCAATAAATAAAAAATCCAAAGCAACTTCCGGATAGCTTTCTCCAATTTTTGAAACCACTTTTCGCCATAATCTTGACGATTCCAGGACATTTGCCTTGTCTACGAGAGTTACTTTCTTTCTTCTTATTTTAGCTGCTTTAAACGCCATATGAGTAATACGGCTAATTTCTGCCTCAGAATAAGTGCATAGGTCAGAGGCAATAGTCCCATCTTTGCTCAAGTGCTTCTCACCAAAATAAACTCCGCCAATAAGTTCGCGATAGATTACAAAATCAGTACCCCGTATAATTTTTTTCTTTAGTGGGGATCTATCAATAAGGGACGGAAATACTTTTACCGGTCTGATATTGCTAAAAAGCTCCAGCTCTTTCCTTAATCTTAAAAGACCTTGTTCCGGCCTGATTTTAGCATCGGGATCATTGTCATACTTAGGATCACCAATTGCCCCGAACAATACTGCATCCGAATCTTTACATAATGCTAAAGTCGAATCAGGAAGTGGGTTACCCGTTTTATCTATTGCATTTGCTCCAACAAGCGCTTCAGTAAATTCAAATTGGTGACCAAAGATCTCCTCAACAGCTTGAAGGCACTTTACTGCCTGAGCAGACACTTCGGGTCCAATTCCGTCACCAGGCAAAAGTGCGATTTTAAGGTTCATTTATGCGATACTTTCAATATTTATTGGACTTGCTTCAATTATTTGATGGATATCACTGTCAACGATTTCTTTTTTCCGGTCAGCAAATTTTAAGAATTCAGTATAAACACTATCCAATTGTACTTTTGTGAGTTCATAACCAACTTTTTTGGCTCTGTATGCCAATGCCGCTCTACCACTTCTTGCGGTAAGCACAATGGAAGATTCGTTGACTCCAACATCTTCAGGATCAATTATTTCATAGGTTTCTCGTTTTTTGATGACTCCATCCTGATGTATTCCCGAACTATGCGCAAATGCATTTGAACCAACAATAGCCTTGTTGGGCTGTACAACCATCCCCATTTTATGTGAAACCATTTGGCTTGTACTATATAATAATTTGCTATTGATATTAGTATCGAGATTAAGATCAGGGTGCTGTCTTAAAATCATCACAACCTCTTCAAGAGAAGTATTTCCTGCTCTCTCTCCAATACCATTAATTGTACATTCTATCTGTCTGGCGCCGTTTATGACTCCAGAAATAGAATTAGCTGTTGCTAAGCCCAGGTCATTATGACAGTGGCAAGAAAGTTTGGCTTTGTCAATTCCTTTTACATTCTCTCTGAGATATTTCATTTTTGCACCATATTCCTCCGGTAGACAATATCCCGTAGTATCAGGTATGTTTAATACTGTAGCACCAGCTTTAATAACAGCTTCGCATACGCGCGCCAGATACTCATTATTTGTCCTGCCTGCGTCTTCTGCGTAAAATTCAACATCTTCTACAAAAGTTTTTGCATACTTGACAGCATCAACTGCTCTTTCCAGAATTTTATCTTGTGTTGAATTAAATTTGTATTTTATATGTGAATCAGAAGTGCCAATTCCAGTATGAATTCTAGGTTTTATTGCATACTTTAAAGCTTCGGCAGCTACTTCGATATCTTTTTTGACCGATCTGGTCAATCCACATACCGTTGCTTTCTTTACAATTTTTGCAATTTCATTAACAGAATTGAAATCTCCAGGGCTCGAAATTGGAAATCCAGCTTCAATAATATCAACACCTAATTCGTCCAGGCGTTCAGCAATTACAAGCTTCTGCTTGGAATCTAATTTACAGCCCGGAACTTGCTCGCCATCCCTGAGTGTAGTATCAAAAATGTCTACCTTATCTTTACTCATTATTTTTGCATAATTTTAGTCATAATACGAATATATAGTTAGGAATGTGAATTGCTTTACTACCTATGATTCATTTACAACGTTAATTTACTTTTCAGCATTCGTAAAGTGCTGAAAAACAACTATATAATTTACATTTTTTACGATGACAAATGTCCATAAAGATTCATTGTTTGTTTTAGTTAAATCTCTTTCTAAATCTGAAAAGAGACAATTTAAACTATATGTGGGTCGTCTTGGAGTTAATACAGATGCCAAATTTCTTGCACTTTTTAATTTACTTGATAAACTTAAGAGATATGATGAAAAGGCCATTTTAGAAAGTGGAATTGTTAAAAAGACACAGCTTTCTAACCTAAAAGCCCATTTGTATAAACAGATTTTAGTTAGTTTGAGATTAAATCCGGTAAATCAAAATATTAGAGTTCAAATTAGGGAGCAATTAGACTTTGCCACTATCCTATATCAAAAAGGTTTGTATAAGCAAAGCCTGAAGATTTTGGATAAAGCAAAAGGGATAGCAATAGATAATGAAGAGAAAAATATTGCCTATGAAATCGTGGAATTGGAAAAAATTATAGAAACACAATATATTACGAGGAGTATTCCGGATAGGGCAGATGAATTGGTTCAGCAGGCCAAGAAATTATCGGAGCAAAACGTAATGACCAGTAAACTTTCCAATTTGTCTCTTCAACTATATGGAATGATGTTAAAAGTAGGCTATGTGCGAAATGATGAAGACCTTCACCGTGTAAGACGATATTTCTCGGATCATTTACCCGAATATAAAATTGAAGACCTTGGTTTTAGAGAAAGATTATGGCTGTACAAGGCCCATTTGTGGTATAGTTTTTTGATACAGGACTTCTTATCGTGCTATAAATATGCAAGTAAATGGGTAGATCTGTTCTACGAGAATAGAAAAATGATTTATTTAAATCCTGTTTTCTTTTTGAAAGGAAATCACTATTTATTGGAATCATTGTTTTTTGTTAAATATAGTTCTCAATTTAAAGAGACTCTTGAAAAATTGGAGTCTATTGTAGGTGATAAAGAGTTTTCTAAAAATGACAATATATCATCATTGGCATTCCTTTATATTTATTCAAATAAGTTAAATCTTCATTTCCTTGAAGGGACTTTTGACAAAGGATTGTACCTCGTAAAAATTATTGAATATGGGATTACTAAGCACAGCGATCGAATAGACCAGCATCATATAATGATATTCTATTATAAAATTGCTTGTCTGTATTTTGGTGTTGGAGATAATAAATCCTGTATTAAGTACTTGAAGAAGATCATTGATAATAAAAGTTTAAAAATGAGGGAAGATCTTATGTGTTTTGCCAGGGTTTTAAGTTTAGTGGCGCATTATGAGGCAGGCATGGATTATCATCTTGAGATTCAGCTAAAAAGCACGTATAAATTTTTGCTCAAAATGAATGATCTTCAGGCTGTTCAAAAAGAAATGATTAAATTTTTAAGAAAGTTAGGGGATATTTATCCACATGAATTAAAAGCGGAATTTCAAAAACTTTATGATGAGTTGAAGAAGTATGAAGATCATCCATACGAGAAGCGTGCCTTTCTATATTTGGATATACTCTCCTGGCTGGAAAGTCATTTGCAGAATAAACCGGTGGGGCAAATTATTCGGGAGAAGGCGCTGGCAGTTACTCGTTGATTAGCCCCGAAGATTGCATATTAAAATCTTTTACCAGACTTTTTGGAAGTTCGTTGAACTCACTTTTTTTAGCCATTTCCCTCACTTTTACCGGATCGAAATTCCCATTGAAGTAAAGGAAGGAACCATTTATATTATTATTGTTGTAGATTAAAATTTCCTTTACTTCATTCCGTTTTTCACGAATGGATATCACATTTCTTTTTAGCTCGTCATTTTTACGAAATACCTCAATAAAAGAATTTCCAGTAATGGAATTCATTTGATTATTCAGATATTGAGTGCGGTCAGCGGTGGTGCTGGGAAATTGCATATATCTTAAATCCTTTGTATTTCCAATCAGTGATTTCATTTCAGGTGAAATGTTACTTAAAAGACTGAGCATGAATTGAGGTACACGAATAGCAGTAACCTGACTATCATTTTTATGAGCATTGTAGAAATTATCTATGGAGTTATAGCTTCCGCAAGCCCAAAAAGTCAACACAAAAACAAGAAGAACAAATTTTTTATTCATACCGTATTTATCGCTTAAAAGATTATAAATATATTAACGGTCTTTGAGGATTCTTTCTAAAAGTAGGGAAAATTTACGAACAGGCATCCCACAATGGATCTTCAAAGGTAGGTGCCGTTAAACTTATAATTTCCTTTTTAACAGGATGTAAAAATTCTATGCTTCGTGCATGTAAATGGATACTTCCATTTTTATTACTGCGGTCAAAACCATATTTCAAATCCCCTTTAATAGGGCATTTTAATGCTGCCAGTTGTGCCCGGATCTGATGATGTCTTCCGGTCTTTAAATTGATTTGCAATAAATAATAATTATTGAGTTTTTTTAGAATTTGGTAATCTAGAACAGCCTTTTTACTATTGGGAACCTCTTTATTATGCGCATAGGATTTATTCTGTTTAGTATTTCTGACCAGCCAGTGCTCCAGAGTACCTTGTTCTTTATCGGGCTGATTTTTTACAATTGCCCAATATGTTTTTTTCGCTAACTTATTTGAAAACAATTCATTTAATCTGGAAAGCGCTTTTGAAGTACGTGCAAATACAACTATGCCCGAAGTGGGTCTGTCTATTCGGTGAACGACACCCAGAAAAACTTTGCCTGGCTTGCTATATTTTTTTTTGATGTATTGTTTGACTATTTCACTTAGAGGGATATCACCTGTTTTATCACCCTGAACAATATCACCTGGTCTTTTGTTAACGACAATTATATGGTTATCCTCATACAATAAGAGAAGATTTTGTGAATTGGTCCTGGTTTTCTTATCCACTATTTTTAATATTGCTCATCATCACTCGGAAAATCCTGGCTTTTCACATCACTGACATATTGTGAAATGGCATTTCCCATGTCCACATAAAGATTCATGTATCTGCGCAAAAATCGGGGATTGAACTCATGTGTCATACCAAGAAGATCGTGGATAACCAATACCTGGCCATCTGCAAACTTACCACCTCCTATTCCGATTGTTGGAATAGAAATGGTTTCTGAAACTTTTTTTGTCAATAAAGCCGGTATTTTTTCAAGAACAATGGCAAAACATCCCAGCTTCTCCAGAATTTCTGCATCTTCCAAAAGTTTCTCGGCCTCATCTTTTTCTTTAGCCCTGACAGTGTATGTGCCAAATTTATAAATTGCTTGTGGGGTTAAGCCAAGATGTCCCATAACAGGTATACCTGCATTAAGGATCCGTTTTACTGATTCTTTAATTTCAATACCTCCTTCGACCTTTACCGCATGAGCGCCACTTTCCTTCATAATTCTGATAGCAGAACGAAGTGCTTCTTTGGGATCACTTTGATAACTTCCGAAAGGAAGATCAACCACTACCAAAGCTCTGTTGACTGCTCGTATAACAGAAGAGGCGTGATATATCATCTGATCAAGGGTTATAGGCAAGGTAGTCTCATGTCCGGCCATGACATTGCTGGCAGAATCACCAACCAATATGATGTCAACTTTGGCATCATCAACAATTTTTGCCATAGAATAATCATAAGCAGTTAGCATAGAAATTTTTTCTCCCTGCTTCTTCATTTCTATTAAGGACTTTACAGTAACCCTTTTGTATTCTTTTTTTGAAATAGACATTGCTTTATTTTTGGCGAGATAAATGTAAGGAGTTTTGTTCAATTGATAAGGGCAAGGAAAAGTCTTTACTTTATTCCTTATTTTGGCTTGTAATTTAAAACCATCGAACAATGAAGGTATTAATAGGTTTAGTGTTGATTTTTAGTTGGGGAATAGCAAATGCGCAGGATAATGAAAAAGAAGAAGTGAAGAAGGCAGTTCAAATGTTTTTCGATGGATTTCACAAACAGGATTCGACACTGATAAGAAGTACGACCGGTTCCGGAATAATTATGCAAACCATTGGCCGTGATAAAGAAGGAACTAGTGTTGTTAAGACCTCAGATTTCAATGATTTCCTTAAATCCATAGTTAGTATTCCTGACTCTATAAAATTTCAAGAAAAATTACTTTCATATCAAATTAAGGTTGATGGAAGTATGGCCAATGCATGGACGCCCTATGAACTTTGGATCAATGATTCATTGAGTCATTGCGGAGTAAATTCTTTTCAATTGCATAAACAAGAAGGCACCTGGAAGATCATTTATCTTATAGATACCAGACGCCAAGAGCATTTCAATTAGGATAAAATCTCTTATTTTTTCCGATTTTCAATCCCTGTTTATACACAATCAACTAAAGTGCTATTCATTGTTAACCACCCCAAGTAGTGACATCCTGTCAGTTTTTTCCTGTTGGCATGCTGTTTGTCACTACAATGATTGTTGAACAATGGATAAATATTAACTTATAAAATAAAATAGATGAGCAAGATTATAGGAATAGATTTAGGAACAACAAACTCTTGCGTTTCCGTAATGGAAGGCAACGAGCCGGTTGTGATACCCAATGCCGAAGGTAAGCGCACTACACCTTCTGTTGTTGCGTTTGTAGAAGGTGGTGAAATCAAAGTTGGGGATCCTGCTAAAAGGCAAGCAGTTACCAACCCAAAGAACACAATATATTCCATTAAACGTTTTATGGGGAATAAATTCTCTGAGTGTCAAAAAGAAATTGACAGAGTACCCTATAAGGTTGCCAAAGGAGATAATAATACACCTAGAGTAGATATTGATGGACGTTTGTATACGCCTCAGGAAATTTCGGCAATGGTGCTGCAGAAAATGAAGAAAACTGCCGAAGATTATTTAGGGCAGTCTGTTACTTCTGCCGTAATTACAGTTCCCGCTTATTTTAATGACGCCCAAAGACAGGCAACTAAAGAGGCAGGGGAAATTGCTGGGCTTAAGGTAGAAAGAATTATTAATGAACCTACAGCAGCTTCATTAGCTTATGGATTGGATAAAAAACATAAGGATCAGAAAATTGTAGTATTCGATTTCGGTGGAGGTACGCATGATGTTTCTATTTTGGAATTAGGAGATGGAGTTTTTGAAGTACTGTCAACAGATGGCGATACTCACTTGGGGGGCGATGATGTTGATCAAAAAGTAATTGACTGGTTGGCCGATGAATTTAATAAGGAAGAGAGCATTGATCTAAGAAAAGATCCAATGGCGTTACAAAGATTACGCGAGGCAGCAGAAAAAGCCAAAATTGAATTGTCTACTTCTGCACAAACCGAAATTAATCTTCCCTATGTAACTGCAACAGCTTCAGGACCAAAGCACCTTGTGGTAACATTGACACGCTCAAAATTTGAGCAATTAATTGCTGACTTGGTAAAAAGAACCATTAAACCTTGTGAAACCGCATTAAAAGCTGCAGGACTTTCAAAAAGTGATATTGATGAAATTATTTTGGTTGGAGGATCTACCAGGATTCCGGCAGTTCAGGAAGCTGTTGAGAAATTCTTTGGAAAGAAACCTTCAAAAGGTGTTAACCCCGATGAAGTTGTAGCTGTTGGAGCTGCCATCCAGGGTGGAGTACTTACAGGAGACGTGAAAGATGTCTTGCTGTTAGATGTTACTCCTTTATCTCTTGGAATAGAGACCATGGGAGGAGTAATGACCAAATTAATTGAATCGAACACTACTATCCCAACAAAAAAATCACAAGTATTTTCTACGGCAGCTGATAATCAGCCATCCGTTGAGATCCATGTTTTGCAGGGAGAGAGACCTATGGCTACAGATAATAAAACTATTGGAAGATTCCATTTGGATGGAATTCCACCTGCACAAAGGGGAGTGCCTCAAATTGAAGTAACCTTTGATATTGATGCAAATGGAATTATTAAAGTGTCTGCTACTGATAAGGCTACGAACAAGACGCAGGATATCAGAATTGAAGCTTCTTCCGGACTTACTGAAGAGGAAATCAACAAAATGAAGGCAGAGGCAGAGGCTAATGCAGAATCTGATAAAAAAGCAAAGGAAACTGCGGATAAAATGAATGAGGCAGATAGTATGATATTCCAGACTGAGAAGCAATTAACTGAGTTTGGAGATAAGTTGTCTGAGGACAAGAAAAAGCCTATTGAAGATGCCTTGGCTGAACTTAAAACGGCCTATGAAGGTAAAGATGTTGAAACAATAACAACTGCACTTGATAAAATAAACGAGGCTTGGAAGGTTGCTTCTGAAGAGATGTATAAGGCTCAGGCTGAAGCTCAGCAGGCCGGTGCATCACCTAATGGCGAAGAGACTACTTCTGAAGACACAAAAGAAGGAGATAATGTTGAAGATGTGGATTTTGAAGAGGTAAAATAATGAACATATAAAGCAGGTTTAAAGGGCGGTATTCCGCCCTTTTTTATTTTCGGTATGCTATTTGTTTTCATGTTGAGGTATAAAGAAGTAATTTTGTGGCGATGCAAAAAATCTACAATACAATCATCTTGGAGTTAATCATGGTTATAGGTCTTTTCCTGTTACCATGTAAGATATTTACCCAGGAACCTCAAATTTTTACTATACAAGACTTTGACCTCCGGGGAGCTGTAAAGTCTTGTCTGGTAATTACAGATTATGGTAAAGAAGAATTCGAATTCAATAGGGAAGGACTACTTACCAAAAATGTAACGCGCTATAGTGATTCCGATTATAATATCACCTATTATAAATATTCAGGAGATCAGTTGATGGAAAAGCGTGATGAGATTTATCTGGAGGGTCAGGTTGATAAGCAGACTTCAATTGCACATTTTTATGAAGTTGATACCACTTCTTCGAAGAAAGTTACCGAAAAAATTATTTCTTATGATGGCGACGTGCTGGATATTTACGAATATTCATACAATGAGGATGGAAATCTTATAAAAATAATCAGATCGAACAATGAAGGACTAGATGAGACAAATATTGAATATACTACCTATAAGGGCGAAACTACCATAACCTATTTGTTAAATGGTTTAGTTCTTAAATCAATAAGAACTTCATTTAAAAAAAATAGGAAAGGAGTTAAGAATAAAATAGTTCTTACAAAAGAATTTATTGAAGGAATTCCTAATAAAGCGCAAGAAATGATCTACGATTCCGAAAATAAATTGACATCATTAAAAGAATTTAATTACGATGAAGTAAAGAAGTCATTTGTTGCCAATAAGACTATAAACTATACGTATAATAATGAGCGCTTGCTTTTAAAAGAGGTAGAAAAAATTGAAAAATCTGTCAACACTAAAAATTATATCTACCAATTTGATGGAGAAGAGCATGGGAATTGGGTGAAAAAGATCATCACACCAGAAAATCTTTTTTCAACCCGAAGTATTACTTATTATCAGGATGAAACAATTGAAGTTGAAGAGTAACAACATTAATTTCTAAAAGGTTGGATTTTATCCCATTCATTTTTTAGAATTCCATAAATACAAGTATTTCTTTTAAATCCATCAAGTAAATATACATTTTCACGTAGTATTCCTTCCAGAACTGCCCCTAGCTTTTCCACAGCTTTTCTGGATTGCATGTTTCGCTCGTCAATCCGAAAGGCAACTTTTTCAAACCCCAGCCCATTGAATGCATGGTTAATTAACAGATGTTTCATTTCGGAATTAAGTCCGCTACCCTGAAATATTTTACCAATCCAGGTAGAGCCAATTTCCAATACTTTGTTTCTGTAATCAATATTCATATATCTTGTACATCCTGCAAAAGCCATTACTTTTTTGTCATAAATAATAAAGGGAAGAGAGGAATTTTTTTTCTGTTGAGCAAGAGCTGTCTCTACGTAAGTTCTTAGGGCGGCAGGAGATTCTATATCAGAAGGAGAATATTGAACAAGTTTATACTCGGAAGCTACTGACTGTAAGTTTGTATAGTTCTCCAGCGTGAGCGGTGAGAGCCTTGCCCGTTCATTTTCCAGAGTAATAGTTTCTATCATATCTTCAAATTATTAATAAGCTCTTTTTTAACTATATGACCTCCATCAAAAATATGTTCCTTTGCCCTGCCATCAAATATGATCCTGCTTTTTTCTCTCTCAATTGTTAGGCGTTCTTTTGTAAGATATTCATCCTTATTGCCGATAATAATAGATATCTGAGTAGTATTACCCAAATGTGAAAAATGATTTTTAGTTAGTTCATTTGGTATACCACCTGCATAAAGCACTAATTGGTCACATTCAATTTTGCGCTGAGCCACCCATCTTGTTGCCATAGATACTCCTTGGGAGTAACCAAATATAACGAGCTTGTGTTTAGAGAGGATTTTTTCCTCTTCTAATATAGCGTCAAGATAGTTAAGGTTATTATTTATTTCAGTTTTAGTATTCTCTTTTGTTAGCCAACTGGCGCCTACATGTTTATAGGAATTATTCAGATAATATTTGGAAGGTGCCTGTGGAGCAATTATGTAATTGTCTACCGGATTTAGTTGGTCAAAATATTTCAGGAAATACTTGCTCAAATACCCGATCCCATGAAAAACTATCCAAACATTTTTTGTTTCTTTTGTAAAGTTGTTTAGTGTTTCATAGGTGTTTCTGCTTTGATACCTGACAGATTTTTCCAAAGGTTTATTACTCATATTATTTCAATTGCTATTAGTTGTATTTGAATGCTTAATTTTACGCAAAATTTTTTCTATGAACGAATACAAGAACAAAATACTAAAGGTTTGCAACGATATCCGTAAAAATACCTTGATGGAGACCTTGGAAATAGAGTATGTTGATGTAGGTGAAAACTACCTGGTGGCTAAAATGCCTGTAAATTCAAAGGTTCATCAACCAGATGGTGTCCTGCATGGCGGTGCCACTGTTGCACTGGCTGAAAGTGTTGGTAGCGCTGCTTCTTATGTATTTCTTGACGCTCAAAAAGTTATAGTACGTGGTATCGAAATATCAGCAAATCACCTTCGGAGTATAAGTGAGGGAGAGGTGTTCGCAAGAGCGACAATCATCCATAATGGAAGAACCACGCAATTGTGGGATATTAAAATAACTGACAAAGAAGACAACCTTATCTCATTGTGTAAATTAACCACTATTTCCCTACCAAGAGCCTAATATGTTTCGAGAACACCTTGGTATGATTGAAACGCACTGGAAAAGTGAATTACCATTTGTTACCTATAGAAAACCAGACACCAATAAGGTAATCTCAGTTTTTCAAAATGATTCAACGCTCCATCAATTACATGATTTTAAAGAGACAGGATTTGTTTTTGCACCTTATCACAAAAAAGTTCCTGCGGTACTTATTCTACCGGATAAAGTCTTTTCCCATGAATATCAATTACAGCATTTAGAATATGACACCTCATTCCTTCCTGAAATCTCAGAAAAAGATAAGACGTATCATATTGAAATAGTCAATAAAGGAATTAAAGAAATAGGGACTAAAAAATTAGAAAAAGTAGTACTGTCAAGAAAGATAGAGGTTCCTTATAAATCCTCACCCATTAAAATATTTAGAAATATCCTTGATACTTATCCTAATGCCTTTTGTTATTGTTGGTACCATCCAAAAATAGGTCTTTGGATAGGAGCTACTCCCGAATTACTTTTGCTTAGACAAAATACCTCTTTAGTTACGGTGTCTCTGGCAGGTACAACTAAGAGTACGGCAAGAAACAAGCCTTTATGGGGTAAAAAAGAATTAGAGGAGCAGGAAATGGTTACCCGACATATAGCCGATCAGCTCAGGAGATACGTCACTGATTTGTCAATTGGTAAAGTGGAATCTGTACGAGCTGGTAATTTATGGCATCTAAAAACTAAAATTTGGGGAACAATTCATGATTTGGAATTAGAAAAAATAATTCAGGCGTTGCATCCCACCCCTGCCATCTGTGGCCTTCCTGTAAATGAGGCCGAAATATTTATTAAAAAGTATGAGAATTATGATCGGGAATTTTATACAGGATATTTGGGAGAACTAAATATGGGTAAAGACAAAAACACGCATCTCTTTGTCAACCTTCGGTGTATGCAGATAAAAGGTGATTCGGGTTTTCTTTATGTTGGAGGTGGAATAACATCGGATTCAAATGCACAACAGGAATGGATAGAAACAGTTCACAAAAGCGAAACCATGCTAAATATGATATTTAAATGAGTCAATTCATTGTATTTACAAAAAGTTCCGTCGTATTTTTATGATGCCTATGAAATATTCTAGTATTCCTTCGGCTCAATCGGTTGTTTTCCATTGCAAATCAAGGGGTATTAAAAATGTAGTGATCTCCCCGGGTTCAAGGAATGCACCATTAGTCATTGGATTTACAAATGATCCTTATTTTTCTTGTTATAGCATAGTTGATGAACGGTGTGCAGCTTTTTTCGCCTTAGGAATGGCACAGCATTTACAAATGCCAGTGATAGCCGTTTGTACTTCCGGGAGTGCACTTTTAAATTATTACCCGGCTGTGGCAGAAGCTTTTTATAGTGATATACCTCTTGTAGTTATATCTGCGGATAGACCGGGTTATTAAGTAGATATTGGTGATGGTCAGACTATCAGACAAGAGTCATTATTTGAAAAGCATATAGGTTATTCAGCCAATTTGAAACAAGATATCTCCCATGCTACCGAGACAGTAAAAAAGTTTGATCCTTCCCTGTTCCCCAAAGATTACACATTAGAACTACAGCAGTCTAAAATTCAAAGTTTTAATGATGCACAGTTAAATACCGCCTTTCAGGCTGCAATTATCCAGAAAAGCCCGGTACAAATAAATGTACCATTTGAAGAACCTTTATATGACTTTGAGGAAAATATGGAGGTAACCCCATTTTGTTCCCCTATAGATTTAGAGAATAACAATGAGGATATTAATTTTTACGATCTCGCCCAAATTTGGAATTCATTTGAAAAGAAAATGATAATTATTGGGGTTAATGATCCTGATAGTATCAATTCTGACTATTTAAATACCCTTGCGAATGATGCTTCTGTACTAGTGTTTACAGAGGTTACTTCAAATGTGCATCATGAAAATTTTTTTCCAAGTATTGATAGTATCATTGCACCAATTGAAAAATCAAAAGACAAAGACTTGCTTTTTAAGGAACTACAGCCAGATTTGCTCATAACATTGGGGGGGTTGATAGTTTCGAAAAAGATAAAAGCGTTTCTCAGACAATATAAACCAAAACACCATTGGCATATAAATAACAAAAAAGCCTTTGATACTTTTTTTAGTCTTACGAAGCACATTAAGACTGATGTAAATTGGTTTTTCGAAAATTTTTTGGAGAATATTTCAGATCTGCCCAGTAATTACTTTAGTAAATGGAATGAGATAAAACATGAATATCTGATTAGAAGGAAAACGTATTTAGCTCAAATTCCGTTTACAGATTTTTTGGCATTTCAAATTATTTGCTCCGGCATTCCTAAAAACTATCAGTTACAATTGGCAAATAGCTCCACGGTTAGATATGCCCAATTATTTAATATAGACGCTTCGCTTAGCGTGTTTTGCAATAGAGGCACCAGTGGCATTGACGGAAGTACATCTACCGCAATTGGTTCATCAATTCATTCAGCGAATCCTACCTTGCTGATAACGGGAGATCTGAGTTTCTTATATGACAGCAATGGCCTTTGGAACTCATATATACGAAACGATTTTAGAATAATAGTAATTAATAATGGTGGCGGGGGTATTTTCAGAATCTTACCTGGTAAGGAAGATTCTCAGAATTTTGAGACTTTCTTCGAGACCGTACAGAATTTGGATTTGCAAAGTCTTTGTTCATTATATAATATAGATCATCTGGTAGCTGAAGATAAAAACACATTAAATACCATCTTGTCTACCTTTTATATGCCTTCTAAATCGCCAGTGCTTTTAGAGGTAAAAACCCCTCGATTATTGAATGATAAAATTTTGCTCAGTTACTTTGATTTCATATCTTAGGTTAGTTTTAAAACCATAAAAGAACACCGCTGTTATGAGCAATAGGAGAGATGAACTCATTCAGAAGTATGCAGCTGATATCAAGAGTAAATTTGGTCAAACTCCTGATATGGATCTACTGACAAAAGTTACTTTCGGGCTTGGTCCTGCTATATATAATATGGATTCTTCCAAAGTTTCAGGTACTGATGACGCTGAACTTGAAACTGTCAGGAAGAATTTTTTGTTAAAAAAATTAGGGCTTTCAGATGGTCCTCAACTAATGGAAGCAATCAAAAGTGTAATTGATACATATGGTATATCTGAAAGAAACAAATATCGTGCTGTGGTCTATTATATTTTGGCAAAGCACTTTAAAAAAGAATCTGTTTACAATTAGAACAATAAAAATAGCCGTTCTTTATATGAACGGCTTTTTTATACCATTTTGAATAGCAGTACTAAATGATAGAATTAGGAAATTATAATACATTAAAAATTCTGAGAGAAACAGCTGTAGGATTATTTCTGGGTGATGATGATGTGGATGATTTATTACTGCCATTAAAATATGTTCCGGAGGATTTTAGAATAGGGGATGACATAAATGTATTTTGTTACTTAGATCACGAAGAACGCCCTATTGCGACAACCCTAAAACCTTTAATAAAAAGGAATAGTTTTGGTTGCCTTAGAGTAGTCGAAGTAAACGAATTTGGTGCTTTTTTAGATTGGGGTCTGGAAAAACATTTGCTTGTACCCTTTAGAGAACAGCAGACAAAAATGATTGAAGGAGAATCTTATGTAGTTTTTTGTTACCTCGATGAAAAGACTTTCAGGTTAGTAGCTTCCTCAAGATTGGACAAATTTACTGAGAATAAGGAGATATCACTAAACCCTAAGGAAGAAGTAGATCTTTTGGTCAGCAGAAGATCTGAGTTAGGTTGGAATGTCATAATCAATAATAAATACGAGGGACTGGTATTTAAAAGCGAAATATTTCAACCTATGAAAGTTGGGGAGACTTTAAAAGGGTATGTAAAGAAAATTCGCGAGGATAATAAAATTGATATTTCTTTAAAGCCCATTGGTCATTTGGGTCTTGAACCTGCCGCTAACCAGATTTTTGAGCAGTTAGAATTAGCAAATGGATATATCCCAATACATGATAAGTCTTCTCCGGAGGATATACAGGAGATGTTTCAAATGAGTAAAAAAACCTTCAAAAAAGCCATTGGCGCCCTATATAAGGAGAGGAAAATTGAAATTAAAAGTGACGGGATTTATGCAGTATGAGCAACATTATTTTTCAATAGTTTTAAACAATTATTTATCGCGTTTTTAATTCTTCCCTAAAATCTGTTACTTTTGCTGAATAAACTAGTTTATTTTGTTGATAATAAGCTTTTTGCTTATTTTTAACCGTTGACCCCCTAAATTAAATATCAAATGCCATTTATTGAAGAAAGCGATTTATTAGAATTGCATAAAGACATTGACAAAGCACAGATTATAAATGAACGCTTATTAGATCAGATAAAATTTAAAAATAAAGAATTAAAAAGAAGTAAGATCCAAAGAAATATACTTGCAGGTGTCACTACACTTTTTCTGATTGGAACTCTTGCAATTACTTCATTTACTGCAGGCCTTAGCAGATCTAATACCTACGACAATCAAAATTTATTAGTTTCTATTGATAGCCTGGACGCTGTAAAAACCAGAATTGATAATCTTCAGCAAAAGAACGAAGAGTTGAGTTTGGTAAAAGAATTCTATCTGGCCAAGTTGTTTTTAGAAAAAGAAAAAATATATTCCGTTCAGGTTAAATCCTTTGTTGATAATAACCTTACTCTTGCCTCAGAATCTTTAACAAATACGATGTTTGTTAAAACCAATCCTTTTTATTCATATTCCCTCGGAAATTTCGAAACGTTGGAAGAAGCAAGGTCTTTTAGATATCAATTGGTTAAAATGGGCTTTGATGATGCTTTTGTGGCTTCCTATCAGGATGGAAAGCGAATAAAAATTGAAGATCCTTATTAGTGGCCAAATTCAGAGCTTGGCTTAATGCAGCCCGCTTAAGAACCCTTCCTTTATCATTGTCAGGTATATTAGTAGGTACCGCTTTGGCGAATATCTACGGTCATTGGGATTTGTATATTTTTATTCTTGCTTTATTAACTACAGTGGCTTTTCAAATAACTTCGAATTTTGCGAATGATTATGGCGATGGAGTCAAGGGCACTGACAATGAGGATAGAATTGGCCCCATGCGTGCACTTCAAAGCGGCCAATTATCTAAAAGGGAATTAAAAAGCGGGATTCGTATATCTGTTGTTATAGATTTATTACTGGTCTTTCTGCTTTTATACTTTTCATTTCAGGAGGAACATCTTATATATGTGGTTTTATTCGTGATATTTGGTATTGTCAGTATTTGGGCTGCTATTAGGTATACCGTTGGAAATAATGCTTATGGATATAAAGGATTTGGTGACCTTTTTGTATTTATATTTTTCGGACTATTAAGTGTCCTGGGTTCCATGTTTTTATATACAAAGTTTTTAATGGCTATGGCGATACTTCCTGCTGCCTCAATAGGTTTTCTTAGTACTGCAGTTCTTAATTTAAACAATTTAAGAGATATTGAATCAGATAAAAATGCTAACAAGAATACATTTGTCGTTAAAATTGGACGATCTAAAGGGAAAGCATATCATTATACACTAATTATTTTGGCTTTCATTTTTATGCTCATATTTATAGGGAATCATTTCTACTCATGGAAAAGTGCCATCTGTCTGATCGCATTTGTTCCTCTTTTTATCCATTTGAGATCAGTGAAAAAGATTGAAAATCCTCAGAATTTTGATCCTGAATTAAAAAAAGTGGCACTCAGTACTTTTCTGTTAGGATTCTTATTTTATATTGGGTATAATTATTTTTTGTAAATTTGAGAAGACATAACCCACTAAACCCTTACTTACTTTGGAACAAGCTATTAAGATTCTTATTGTAGAAGATAATGTGATTATTGCAGACGACATGCAATCAATGTTGGAAGAAATAGGATATGAAATTGTAGACAATGTTATTGTTTATGAACAGGCTGAAGAGGTTCTGAAAAGCAATCATGTAGACCTGGTGCTTATTGATATCATCCTAGCTTCCGACAAAACTGGAATAGACCTGGGGAAACATATTAGAGAGAACTACAATATTCCCTTTATTTTTGTCACTTCCAACTCTGATAGAGCAACAGTAGAGAACGCTAAGACAGTTAAGCCTAATGGCTACCTCGTAAAACCATTTGAGCAACAGGATTTATATACTTCAATAGAGATTGCACTTTCAAATTTTGATTACTCAACCAAAGAAGGAGGGCAGCAACACCCGGAAGATGAAGATAGAGTTGTATCCAATTCAGTTCTCAAAGATTCAATTTTTGTTAAAAAGCAGCATCTTTATTATAGAATTCAGTTTGGCGATATTCAGTTTATTAAAGCAGATAATGTTTATCTGGAAGTGAATACTGTCGACAAAAAATTTCTTGTTAGGTCTCCTTTAAAGGATTATTTAGAGAAATTACCCAAAAATAAATTTTACAGAGCGCACAAATCTTATATCGTCAACGTTGATCATATAGATGCAATTAACTCTAGAGATATTATGATAAATAATACTCTGATCCCAATTTCTAAGGATTTTAAAGAGTTTATTATTTCAGCCATGAACTCTTAGATTTAAGCTGTTTTAATACTTTGTATGTAAGGATTGTGCCCTAATATAACCTCCTTATAGCTTTCAAAAAGCCACTCACAACACTTTTGAGCTACTTCACAACAATTATTTTTCTACAGAGAGGAATAAGTATAATTTGGCTGTATAATTAATTGATTAATTTTTTCATTTTCATATAGTGTTCTCGTAAAAGAGTCTTGTCTAACTTGGCAAGGCTCTTTTTGATTATGACTGTTTTTAATTGAACTGCGTATTTTAATCTGGATTTATGTATCCATGAAAGGTCAAAAAATCGGGTGAAATGCATATAATGACTTTAAAATGCCCATTCACAACATAAATCTGCACTTACACAACAAAAACCCGAATGCTAAATTTCTAGGTAATACATTTGAAATGCTAAAACAGCACCCCAAATCTTATCATTAATAAATTACGGTTTAAAAGGCTATGCTTTGTGTATAGTCTTTTTTTATTGTGCCAACGTATTTTATCTAAAAGGTTGGATAAATTACAGGCAGAAGATTTAAAGTGTTTTGGTGAAATTAATAAGGATGAAAATAGTTGGTTATAAGGCCGATTTATAACGAGATCTATGTTAGACAACAGTTTCATTCTACTTTACAACAAAAATTTAAACACAATACGAATTAATAGTATGTTTAAATTGTTGTTACCGTTTTTAACTTAATAATTTTAATCTGATCAAAATAGTATTTGGCAAATATCCCTAAGCTTGTTATGGCAAAATCGCTGGGCAAAATTTTTGTAATATTCTTTCTTTCTTTAATTCAAAGTGTCGGAGCACAAGTTTTAGATACTGTTGATGAGAATGCATTGGATATATTCAAGGATAAACGGAGCGTTACTGATAGGTTTGATTATTTCTTCAATACGCTACACAGGTATAATGAAAACTCTGCCTATGATTGGTTAGATGAGGTTAATATTTATCTAAATACTTCTGAGAAATCTGGAGATTCAACGGCGATTAATAATTACAAACTTATGCAATCTCAGATCTATTATGATTTGGGAGACTATGACAAAAGTGTGGCCATAGCTAATGACTTGTACAATGTAAAGGATAAACTCGATCTGCAGACCAAGAGGTTTATGTTAGATCTTATAGATAACAACTATTCTCAGTTAAAACTGTATGGTAAACAAGTTGAGATCAGACAGGAGAAAAGAGATTTAGGTTTCTCTGAGAATATTACCTTTTATGATATTTATTCTAATCTGGGCTTGCATAGAAAAGCCATGGAAGATTATATCATGGATATGAAAAAGACCATTGATAACAGTGATCTCTATGGTCTTGCAGAATACAATAATAATGTAGGTCGGTATTTACTTCTCGACAAATCTTCCTCCGTTGCATTAAGTAATTTTAAAAAGGCTAAAGGTTATATAGATGTTTATTTAAATGATGTCACACAGGTAAAGACCGAGAAAGAATTGCAAGATGCCAAAATACTGAAGGGTATTATAGAAGGCAATATTGGAAAGTCCTATTTGCAACTCAAACAATTTGAAGAGGCATTACCTTATTTAGAAAATAGTATCGATTTAATAGAGGAAAACAATATTGGTCTCTATTCTGAAGATGTGATTGAAAATAGCCTGGCACTTGCCGATTGCCACCTGCAATTAGAAAATTTTCAAAAAGCAAAAGACATTTTAAATGAAAAGCTGAGGCCCATTAAGATAGAGCATATTATTAAGAAAAATAGATTACTCGCTGCATATTTTGACAAGATTGAAGATTATAAAAATGCAAGTTTTTATTTGAAGAAAAATGTTAGGATCGCAGATTCTATTAATACCAATGACTCCTCACTAAAAAAACAACAGCTCTCAACTGTTGCAAAATATGAAATTGAGAATTCCAAGCGAATGATAGATGCACAAAAGATGGAAATGGAACGTGCAAGAAATGAAATGCAGGCTAAGGATGAGCAAATTAACTTAGTTTTTATTTCTTTGATTTTTACGCTTTTAGGTTTTGCCGGATTAGTTTACGCTTATTTAAAGAGTATAAAGAATCAACGTCTTATTGCTGAACAAAAGCATATAATTGAGAATTCTCTCGTGGAAAAAGATTCCCTGCTTAAAGAAATTCATCATCGTGTTAAAAATAACCTGCAAATGGTATCCAGCCTTTTGAGCTTGCAGACCAAAAATACCCGCAGTAAAGCGGCAATTGAAGCTCTGGAAGAAGGTAAAAGCAGGGTTAAAGCTATGGCTTTGATACATCAGAAGTTATATCAAAATGACGACCTGTCTGTTATTGAAATGCAGGGTTATATAGAAAGTTTGGTCAATAGTGTACAATCTGTATTTAAAAAAGGAGGGCACAACATTAATATAACTATTGACGCAGAAGGGGTTGAATTGGATATTGACCGGGCCATCCCTTTTGGGCTAATCCTGAATGAGTTAGTGTCCAATACTTTTAAATATGCATTTCCCGAGGGTGATGAAAATGGTAAAATATATATCCACCTCAGAAAAAACGGGGATCAGGGTTTCTTTGAATATACCGATAACGGTGTTGGTCTCAGTGAAGATTCGGAAGAAAGAGCCAATTCTTCTATGGGGGTTCGATTAATGAAGCGCCTGGTAAATCAATTACAATCCACACTAAATATTGATAAAACTACGGATGGTGTTCGTTTTTGGTTCAATTTTAAATAAATTTGAACTACTAATTCGTACATCATGAAAATTACTTTTTTAGGACACGCATCCCTACTCTTAGAGATAGGCCAATACAAGGTATTAGTAGATCCATTCATTACGGCAAACGAAAAAGCAGCCGGAAAGGTTGATATTGAAGATTTAAATCCAGATTATATCCTGGTTACCCACGCACATCAGGATCACATTTTGGATGTAGAGGCCATAGGCAAACGATCTGATTCAGTAATAGTAAGTAACTATGAGATTGCCATGCATTACCAGGCTAAAGGATTTAAAGTACATCCGATGAATCACGGTGGCAGCTGGAATTTTGACTTCGGAAAAGTAAAATATACCAATGCAATACATACTTCATCTTTTCCGGATGGTTCATATGGCGGTCAGCCCGGAGGGTTCATTATTACAACCGCTGACAAACAACTATACATAGCCGGTGATACTGCTTTGACGGCGGATATGAAATTAATTCCTTTAACTCATCAATTAGACCTCGCCATTTTGCCAATTGGGGACAATTTTACCATGGGTATAGAAGATGCGGTTATGGCTGCAGATTTTGTTTCCTGTGATACCGTGTTGGGATATCATTATGATACTTTTGGGTATATAGAAATAGACCATAGTAAGGCTCAGAAAGCATTTGTGGAAGCTGGTAAGAAATTACACTTATTACCAATAGGAGAGTCGCTCGAAGTTTAATTATCTGACCTACTTCTTTATACCTAACTACACATAGGCTTTGGTTAGACTAGTAACTACAGTAATTTTCTTAGCCAGATGTATAATTGTAGCGCAACTGTGGTATTTTCATGTCTCCTAAGAATTTAAATCAGCTGTTTTTAAGGATATATCCTGGACCAATAACTATTCAGACCTTGTTTAAAGGTTAGAATTCAGTTATGCCCGGGAAAGCTGATGTTATTCATGTTACTTTTTGGTTATTTCCCTTAATTCTATAATTTTTAGATTGAAAATATGGTTAAATTTAGCACCAATTCATATGGAGGCTGTTTTTAAGAAATACGATTTAAACTTTAAAAGACCAAGTGGCACCTCACGAGGGGTACTGAAGAAAAAAGAAACCTGGTTTTTAATTCTGATTAATCATGGAAAATTCGGCATAGGAGAATGCGGTTTGTTCAGAGGCCTGAGTATTGATGATATTCCAGAATATGAGGACAAATTGTCCTGGACGTGCACGCATATCCATTTTGGTAAAGAAAGGCTTTTAGAAGATTTAAAGGATTATCCAAGTATTGCATTTGGAGTAGAACAGGCTTTCATTTCACTGCAATCTGAAGACCCGTTTTTGCTTTTCCCTTCCAACTTCACCAATTCCATGGCGGCAATTGAAATAAATGGCTTGATTTGGATGGGTGATAAGGCATATATGCAAGAACAAATAACTCAAAAAATAGAATCAGGATTCAGCTGTATTAAAATTAAAATAGGAGCAATTGATTTTGATGAGGAACTATCGTTGCTGACTTCCCTGAGAGAAAAATTCGCCAAGGAAGAAATAGAAATTCGGGTAGACGCAAATGGGGCCTTCAAGGAGGAGGAAGCCTTGGATAAGCTCATAAAATTAGCTGCCTGTGAGATTCATTCTATTGAACAACCTATTAAACAAGGATTTCCTTTGAAAATGAAGAAAATTTGTGAAAACTCTCCACTTCCGGTTGCCCTGGATGAGGAGCTAATTGGGATCTTTGCTGCAAAAGAAAAGGAGCATTTACTTCAAACCATAATGCCACACTATATAATAATAAAGCCCAGCCTTATTGGGGGTTTTAAAGCAAGCGAGGAATGGATTGACATAGCCGAAAAATTAAATATTGGCTGGTGGATTACAAGTGCTTTGGAAAGCAATATTGGCCTTAACGCAATTGCCCAGTGGACATTTACACTAAAGAACAAAATGCCTCAGGGTTTGGGAACCGGGTCGTTGTTTACCAATAATTTTGACAGTCCACTCAAAATACAAAATGGGAATTTACATTACGATAAGCATTCAAATTGGGAACAAAACTTAATCAGCAAATTATGTATATAGAACAAGGTTATAAAGGATTAAATGAACTCTGGAGGTATGCTGTAGGAGTATTAATAATTTTCATTGGTTGGCAATTTATTGGAGCAGGACCTTTGGTATTGATTCTACTTGCAAAAGCGGTAGAAACAGGCAATTATCCAACCGACGTAGCAAGTATTGCAAATCTATTGGGTTCTAATTTATTTTTCTTTCTTGCCTTGTTAACTTTTGTAGTTGGATTTTTGGCACTCTATCTTACTGTAAAATATTTACATAACCAAAGCTTTCGTTCTTTGAGTACTTCCCGTAAAAGCATTGATTGGAAAAGAGTGTTTTTTACATTTTTCCTGTGGGCGTTAATTTCTGTAGTATTTATTGGTTTGGATATTGTTATCTCACCTGAAGACTATGTTTATAATTTTCAACCAGGACCATTTTTGATTCTACTGCTCATTGCCCTTATTCTTATTCCGATTCAAACTAGTTTTGAAGAGTATTTTATGCGCGGTTATTTAATGCAGGGATTGGGTATAGCTGCAAAAAACAGATGGGTTCCTCTTTTGGGTACATCCGTCTTTTTTGGGTTGTTACATATTTTTAACCCGGAAGTAGCCAAAATAGGGTATGGGGTAATGGTTTTTTATATTGGAACCGGTCTGTTTTTGGGTATTCTTACCCTAATGGATGAAGGTCTGGAATTGGCTTTGGGTTTTCATGCTGCAAATAATTTAACGGCAGCGATTCTTGTTACCGCAGAATGGACAGCTTTTCAAACAAATTCTATTTATAAGGATATTTCGGAACCCGAAATTGGTTGGGAAGTTTTTGCCCCAGTTTTTATTATCTATCCCATAATGCTTCTTATTTTGTCAAAAAAATATGGCTGGACAAATTGGAAAGAGCGTCTGACCGGAAAGGTTTTACCCCCGGAAGATATGGAGAATATAACTAAAACATAATTTAATGGAAGTTGAAATTCCACCACAGTTTAAACTTAATGGACATGGATATTCGAATGAGGAGTTAAAAGAGGTAGCTTATAGTTTAATTAAGGAAGGAGAAGATTTTGAAAAGGAAATTGGCGACTTTCTGTTAGATTGGTTATCGCCAGATTCTGAGCTTACGGTAAGAACATCTGGCTCCACAGGTATTCCTAATGGGGTTGCGTTAAAAAAAGAGTATATGGTAAACTCTGCCAAAGTTACCGGTGAATATTTCGGCTTAGAACCGGGTGATAGGGTATTACTATGCCTATCTACAGCATATATTGCTGGTAAGATGATGCTCGTAAGAGCAATGGTTCTTGGTTTAGAAATAGATTTTGTGGCACCAACTTCAAGACCTCTCGATGGTGTAACAAAATCGTATAAATTTTGTGCTATGGTACCACTTCAACTAGAATCTTCGATAAATAGATTAAATCAGATCGAGACGGTCATAGTTGGCGGAGCTCCGGTATCTTCGGAATTAAGGAAATTGATTAACTCTAGTAGTACAATGATTTTTGAAACTTATGGAATGACGGAGACTATTACACATGTTGCTGTCAGGCCATTGAACCATACTGATACCAACTCAGATCATAATGTTTTTGAAATATTGCCGGATATATCTATATCTCAGGATGACAGAAAATGTCTTGTCATCAATGCCCCAAATATTAGCGATGAACCCGTTATCACTAATGATATTGTAGAATTGATCTCGGAAAAGGAGTTTATTTGGCTCGGGCGATATGATAACGTTATTAATTCTGGCGGGATCAAATTAATACCTGAACAAATAGAAAAAAAACTATCATCGTTAATCAAATCAAGATTTTTTGTTAGTGCATTACCAGATGCTAAGTTAGGTCAGAAATTAGTTTTAGTTGTTGAAGGTGAAAATATTGATGGACTCCAGGAGCTCATTTATAAAGCGGATTTAGATAAATTTGAGTTACCAAAAGAAATCTTTTATGTGCCTGCTTTCAAAAACACTACCAATGGCAAGATTATCAGAGAAAAAAGTTTGTCCATGATAAAAACCTGATATTTTCAATTAGTCTGAAAAACCTAATTGTTATATTAAAATGAATTTTAATCAAATGAATTCCATCCATTTTATGAAACCTTATCTAACATTTCTATTGCTTTTTATTAGTTCATCGTTATTATGCCAGCAAATCCTCTTAGAAGAAGAGCGAGCACAAGTTATTGACGAAATTTTAAATGAACGGTTTGAAGTACTGTTACCGGAACTTATGGACCAATCAGATTTGGATATGTGGATTCTTATTTCCCGGGAATATAATGAAGACCCCGTATTAAGAACCATGCTGCCTGCTACGTGGCTCAATGCCAGAAGAAGAACCATTCTGTTGTTTTACAGGGATAAAACCAAGAACACTATCGAAAAACTGGCTGTAGCGAGATACAATGTGGGTAATAACATCTCTTCAGCATGGGATAAGGAGAAGGAGCCAGATCAATGGCAAAGATTAGTTCAGTTAATAGAAGAACGCAATCCAAACAAAATAGGTTTAAATTATTCGAAGGATCACAATATTGCCGATGGTTTGGATAAGACGGATTATGAGGAATTCTTGCAGAATTTACCCAGGAAATACGCTTCAAGAATAGTATCTGCTGAACAACTTGCAGTTAGATGGATTGAAACAAGAACTGAACGGGAAATGGTTATTTATAATCAATTGGTATCCATTACGCATCAAATTATTGATGAGGCATTTTCTGAAAAAGTTATAACTCCTGGAATTACAACAACTACTGAAGTAGAATGGTGGATGAGGCAAAAAGTAACAGATCTTGGCCTGGAGACCTGGTTTCATCCTACGGTAGATGTGCAACGCACAAATGATGAATTAGAGGGTCATCTCTACTCATTTTCCGATAGACCAGACCAAATGGTGATTTTACCAGGAGATTTATTACACTGTGATTTTGGGATTACTTACCTGCGATTAAACACAGATTGTCAGGAATTGGCTTATGTTTTAAAGCCAGGAGAGAAGGAAGCACCGGAGTTTTTAAAGGAAGGTCTTAAAGATGGGAATCGCGTACAGG